>JAABTD010000016.1 GCA_011390065.1 Desulfobacteraceae bacterium | reverse complement strand
TCGACCCGGGCAACGTAATCCTCGAATGCCTGGGGTGGAAACCGGTCCCCCACGCCGCAGTGGGCGTGGGCGTCGATGGCGGAGAAACCGGCGTCCATGGGATCAGCCGTCGAGCTTTTTGCCGAGGATTTCGTTGACCAGCCTGGGATTGGCCTTGCCTCTGGTCGCCTTCATCACCTGCCCCACGAAAAAGCCCATCAGCTTCTTCTTACCCCCTTTATAGGCCGCCACCTCGTCCGGATTGGCCGCCAGCACCGCATCCACTTCTGCTTCCAGGGCCCCGGCGTCGGAGACCTGAACCAGCCCTTTTTCCTCGACGATCTTTTTGGGCGGCTTGCCGGTGTCGGCCATCTTATCGAAAACGGTTTTGGCGATTTTGCCGCTGATGGTTCCCTCGTCCACCAGGGTCAGCAGGTCGGCCAGATGCTCGGCGGAAACGGGCGACGCTTCAATGCCGAGGTTCCGGGCGTTGAGCAGCCCCAGAAGGGGTCCCATCACCCAGTTGCTCACGGCTTTCGGCTGGGGAAAGATCCGGACGCAGTCTTCGAAGAAATCAGCCAGTTCCCGGTTGGCGGTCAGCACGTCGGCATCCATGGCCGGCAGCCCGTACTCGGTTTGAAATCGGGATCGCTTTTCCGCGGGCAGTTCGGGCAGGACGGCGCGGACGGCGTCGATCCAGTCGTCGTCGATCACCAGGGGCAACAGGTCGGGATCCGGGAAATAGCGGTAGTCGTGGGCCTCCTCTTTGCTCCGCATGGAGGTGGTCAGGTTACGGTCGGGATTCCACAGCCGGGTTTCCTGGGCCACCTGCCCGCCGTCCAGAATCACCTCTTTCTGACGCTGGATTTCATACTGGATCGCCTTTTCCACGTGCTTGAAAGAATTGAGGTTTTTCAATTCAGCCCGGATGCCGAAGACGGTGGAGCCCTTGGGCATGATGGAGATGTTGGCGTCGCACCGGAAACTGCCCTCTTCCATGTTGCCGTCGCCGATCCCCAGATACCGGATAATGGCCCGCAGCTGACGCAGATAGGCCCCGGCTTCTTCGGCCGTCCGGATGTCCGGCTCGCTGACAATCTCCATCAGGGGGACGCCGGTCCGGTTCAGGTCCACCCGGCTTACGGGACGATCCGGGTCATGGACCAGTTTTCCGGCGTCTTCTTCCATGTGAATCCGGTTGATGCCGATGCGGCGGGTTCCGTCCGCGACGGAGATGTCGAGGCGTCCGTTTCGGGCGATGGGCAGTTCGTACTGGGAGATCTGATATCCCTTGGGCAGATCAGGGTAGAAATAATTTTTCCGGGCGAACCGGCTTTCCCGCTGAATCTTGCAGTGGGTGGCCAGGGCCATCCGCAGCGCGTAGTCCACCACTTTCCGGTTGAGCACCGGCAGAACCCCCGGCATTCCCAGACAGACCGGGCAGACGTGGGTGTTGGGCGGCGCTCCGAACTCGGTGGAACAGCTGCAGAAAATCTTGGTGTTCGTCTTGAGCTGGGCGTGGACTTCCAGCCCGATAACCGATTCAAATTCCATGGAAGACGTCCTGTATCACTTCTTTGCCTTAAGGGCCTGCTTCAGTTTTTCTCCCAGGGTTCCCAGGCCGGCGTCTTTCGATTCCGGCGTGTAGTCGCGCCACTCGCCCTCTTCCTTGGCATCGGTGGGACCCAGGGTGATCTTTCTGTCCCGGGGATGGATTTCCTCCACCAGCACGGTGATGGGTGCGTCCACTCCGAGCTTTTCAATCTCACCGGCGTGCTGGCTTTTGCGGATCTTGGATTTGGGCAAAAGACCGGTCACGCCCGGTTCCAGAGAAACGAAGATGCCGAATTTCTCCTTTTTCTCCACCGTACCCTGCACGGTTTTGCCCACTTCGTATTTGGCGGCGACATCGGCCCAGGGATCGCCTTCGGATTCCCGGATGGACAGTCCGATCCGCTTCCGGTCCGGATCGATTTCCTTGATGATCACATCGACGCCTTCGCCCTCGGCGACGATCTCCTCGGGCTTGTGGACCCGCTTTTTGTAACTCATTTCACTGATGTGGACCAGTCCTTCGATGCCGGGGGCGATCTCCACAAAGGCGCCGAAATCAACGCACCGGGTCACTTTTCCGCGGACCTTCTGCCCCTCCGAGAACCGGTCGGTCACGGTTTCCCACGGGTCGGCGACGGCGGCTTTTATGGAAAGGGACAACTTGAGTTCGCCGGGCTTCTGCCCTTCGGAGATATCCAGGATTTTGACCGTCACCCGATCGTCCGGCGACAGCACATCGGCCGGGTTTTCCACCCGGGACCAGCTCATCTCCGACACATGGATCATGCCTTCCAGGCCGGGGAACAGTTCCACAAAGGCGCCGTAGGGCATCAACCGGGTCACCCGCCCTTCCACCACGTCGCCGGCTGCGACCGTTTTTAAAAATTCGGCCCGGGCCGCTTTCTGCTCCTCTTCCAGCAGTTCCCGCCGGGAAAGCACGATGTTCCGGCCTTTTTCCTCCAGGCGGACCACCCGAAAAGACAGGGTCTGTCCGACATAGTCTTCAGGGGTTTCCACATAACGGACATCGATCTGGCTGATGGGGCAGAAGGCCCGGCGCTGGAGGACTTCCACATGGAAGCCGCCCTTGACCTGCTCTTTAACCTTGCCCTCCACCGGGATTTTGCGCTCGTGGGCGTCCTGGAGCATCCGGAGACCGCCGATGCCGGACATGGCCCGGGAGAGGCGCATTTCGTTTTCGTTCACCGAAACCACATACAGGGTCAGCGCATCGCCCACTTTGCAGGGCAATTCCCCGTTTTCATCCAGCAGTTCCTCCCGGTCCACGGCCCCGTCGATCTTGGAGCCCGTATTGACGAAAACCGTGTCGTGGCCGATGGCGATGATCTCTCCTTCCACCTGTTCGCCTACCTGGATGTCTTCGCGCATCCCTTCCTCGTAGTCGTCGATCAGTTCCGAGAAGCTTCGTTCTTCTGTGTCGTTCATGGCGTCGTTTGTCTGGTCGGACATACCCGATTGCTCCTGAGTGTCATGATGGTGTTTGCAGGCGGCGCGGCTCCTTATTCAACCAGGATCACCAGCCGTTCGTTGGGGGTTTCCACTTCGATAAGCTTGCCTTTGGGACCCTGTTTGGCGAACAGCGTGCCGAGTTCGCTCAGGTCTATCCCCTCCTTTTCCAGGGTTTCCTTGACCCGTCTGGGCAGGAGTTTTTCCGAGATATGGAGGACCGACAGGGGGATGGAGATCTTGGTCTCCGCATCGGCTTTTCCCGGTTTGTAAATATGAAGTTTCAGGGTTTGCATGATGTTCTCCTTGCTGCGCGACAGTTGGCAAAATCAATAACTTCAATCTATCAATGGTGTTTTCATTTATCATAATCTGTGACTTTTGCAACCGCAATCGCTTCTCAAGGAGAATTTGCCGGAGGGCTCACCATTGGCTTGATTGTCGTTCAGTGTTTTGGTATGTCTTCAAAGACTATGCTCCCATCAAGACGAAGGAGGCAGCCATGTCGTATGTGATTATCGGCAACGGCGTCGCGGGCGTCCACGCGGCCGAGGCCATCCGCCGGATCGATCCGGATGGGGAGATCACCCTCATCGGAGACGAACTGTTCCCCCCTTACTGCCGTCCCATGATCAGTCTGGTGCTGGAGGGCGCCGTCACACCGGACGCCCTGCCCATCCGCAACGATCGCTTCTATGACGATCTGGGCATCGCGCCGATTCTGGGATCCCGGGTCGAGGACATCGACGTGGACAACCGGACGGTAAAGATTGCCAACGGCGAAACCGTTCCTTTTGACAAGCTGCTCATCGCCTCCGGCGCCGATCCCCGCCCCATCAAGGCCGAAGGGCTGGATCTCAAAAATATCTTCTACATGCGCACGGAAGGCCATGTCCGGTCCATGCTGACGGCCCTGCCCAAAGTGCAAAAGGCGCTGGTCCTGGGCGGCGGCCTGGTGGGGTTCAAGGCGGCCTACGGTCTTATGCGGCGGGGCATTGCGACGACCATGCTGATCCGGTCGGGCCACCCCCTCTCCATGCAGGTGGACGCGGCCGCCGGGGAACTGGTTCGCGAGAACCTGATGGGTCGGGGGCTCGACGTTCGGGTGGGCGCGTCAGTGACGGCCTTCGAGGGCCGGGGCCGGGTGGAGCGGGCCGTCCTCGCCGATGGGACGACCCTTTCCTGCGACATGGCGGTTATCGGCAAGGGGGTGCTGCCGGCGCTTTCTTTCGTGCCCCGGGACAAAATCGGCGTCGACCTGGGGGTCCTGGTGGACGCGCATCAGGAAACCGGCGCAAAGGGCATTTACGCCGCCGGCGATGCCGCCGAATCCACGGACATCGCCCGGAGGTCCCGATGGGTCAACGCCATCTGGCCTGAAGCCGTGGATCAGGGGCGGATCGCCGGTATGAACATGGCCGGTCGGGCCGTGGCCTATCCGGGGAGCCTGAGCCGCAATGTCATCCGGATTTTCGACATGGACGTCATGTCCGGGGGCGTCGTGACCCCGGAGACGGATTCGGTTTACGATGTGATCCATTTCCACGACCCGAAGCGGAAGCGATACCGGAAACTCGTGTTCCGCGAAGACAGGTTGGCGGGGTTTGTCCTGGTCAACGCCGTCGAGCAGGGCGGCGTGATGTTGTCGCTCATTCGAAGCGAAACTCCGGTGGTCGTCCCCAGGGAACGATTGGCGGCGCCCTCTTTCAACTGGTCAACGCTGCTCCCCCGGGCCGGATAGGACGGGGGGAGCGGAATGGATAACAAAAGGAGGTGTCTATGAAAACCGTTGTGGTCCATCCGGAGCGGTGCGTGGGATGCATGCAGTGCATGGCCGCGTGCGCCACCGCCCACTCCCGGTCGAAATCACTTTTTTCGGCCATCCACGAACGGCCCCTGCCGAGGCCGCGGGTTCATGTGGGAGCAGGGCTTTGCAACGAGGGGTTTCCCAATCGATGCCGCCACTGCGACCCGGCCCCCTGCCGGATGGCCTGTCTGCCGGGGGCCATCTCCCGGGACCCCGATACCGGCACGGTGCTCATCGACCCGGACCGGTGCATCAACTGCGCTTCCTGCGCCATGGCCTGTCCTTTCGGAGTGATCCGGTATCATGCCGACCCCCTGGGGCCCCCGGAAAAGGTGGTTGCGGTCAAGTGCGACAACTGCATCGATCGTCAGGCCGAGGGGCGCATTCCCGCCTGCGTGGAAATTTGCAAATCCGGCGCCCTTGCTTTCGAGGAGATCTCAGTCGCCATGAAGCGGAAGACCGACCAGGTGGCGCGCACCGTTTCGTCGGATGTCGGGGCGGCCCCTTCGTCGCCCGGATTCGAGCTTTTGAAGGCGGTTAAAAAAGTCGAAGCGGAACTGCGGGCTTCGGGACGGTGAACGGGGCAAACGCCCCTGACCCCCCTATTGAAAAGGGGGAATCGGCATAGGAGGTCGTTATGGATAAGCGTTATGAGGAGCGGAGCATTGCCCAGGACAGCCGCCTTCTCTTGAAGAAGGCGGACCGGGACGGCGTGGAGACGGTATGGGACCGGTTCGAGCATCAGCAGCCCCAGTGCGGTTATTGCGAGATGGGGTTGAGTTGCCGCATCTGCGTCATGGGGCCGTGCCGGATCGATCCCTTTGGCGAAGGGCCCCAACGGGGCGTGTGCGGCGCCGATGCCGACATTATCGTGGCCCGGAACCTGGGCCGGATGATCGCCGCCGGGGCTGCAGCCCATTCCGACCACGGCCGGGATCTGGTGGAGGTGCTGGCCGCGGTGGCCGAAGGCAAGGCGGACGGGTATGGGATACGGGATGCGGACAAACTGATGTCCATGGCAACGGAATACGGCGTGGCAACCGACGGCCGGGACGCCCTGGCCGTGGCCGGCGACCTGGCGGCCGCCATGCAGGCGGACTACGGGACCCGGAAATCCGAACTGACCCTGGTCCGGCGGGCCCCGGAAAAGCGCCGGGAGGTCTGGAAAAAACTGGGCATCACCCCCCGGGGCATCGACCGGGAGACATCGGAGATGATGCACCGGACCCACATGGGGGTGGACAACGGCTGGCAGAGCCTGCTCCTCCACGCCCTGCGAAACGCCCTGTCCGACGGGTGGGGCGGCTCGATGATCGCCACGGAGGTGTCGGACATTCTCTACGGCACGCCCAAGCCCACGCCCACCAGCGCCAACATGGGAGTGCTCGAGGAGGATCAGGTCAACATCGTGGTCCACGGCCATAATCCGGTGGTGTCGGAGATGGTGATGCTGGCCTGCCAGTCCGAAGATTTGATTGCGCTGGCCAGAGAAAAGGGCGCGGCCGGCATCAATCTGGCGGGGCTGTGCTGCACCGGCAACGAGCTGCTCATGCGCCACGGGATCCCCATGGCCGGCAACCACCTGACCACCGAACTGGTGCTGGCCACCGGCGCGGTGGAGATGATGATCGTCGATTACCAGTGCATCATGCCCTCGCTGGGCCAGACCGCCAGTTGTTACCACACCCGAATGATCTCCACTTCCGACAAGGCCCGGTTTCCGGGCATGGAGCACCGGGAATTCCATCCGGACAACGCCCGGGAACTGGCCCGGACCATTGTCCGGGAGGCGGTGGAAAATTACGACCTGCGCGGCGAGGTCTATCTGCCGGTGACGCCGGTGGCGGCCCTCGGCGGCTTTTCCGTGGAGGCCATCGTGGGCGCCCTGGGCGGTACGCCGGAACCGCTGCTGGACGCCATAAAGGCGGGGAAGATCCGGGGCGCGGCCGGCGTGGTGGGGTGCAACAACCCGCGGATCAAGCATGATTACGGTCATGTGACCCTGACCCGGCGCTTGATCGAAAACGATATCCTGGTGGTGGACACCGGCTGCGCGGCAGTGGCCACCGCCAAGGCGGGGTTCAAGGTCGCCGACGCCATAAAGTACGCCGGACCGGGACTTAAGGAGATCTGCGGCGCCCTCAAGATCCCGCCGGTCCTCCACATGGGCTCCTGTGTGGACAACGTCCGGATCCTGGTCCTGGCCTCGGCCCTGGCCGACGCCCTGGGGACCGACATCAGCGATCTGCCCATGGCCGGCGCGGCCCCTGAATGGTACTCCGAAAAGGCCGCGGCCATCGGCTGCTATTTCGTGGCTTCCGGGGTCTACACGGTGCTGGGGCCCATGCCGCCCATCACCGGATCCATGAACGTGGTGAAACTCCTCACCGAGGGCTTGAACGACGCCGTGGGCGCCGCCTTTGCCGTGGAGCCTGATCCGGAAAAAGCGGCAGTGCTGATTCGGCGACATGTCGAAGAGAAGCGGAAGAGGCTGGGGCTGGACGCAAAGGAGGTGTGATGGCGCGCGGGTCGGGAAAGCCATGAAATCCGTTTTCGCCTTTCTCCTGGTGGTTTTCCTTGCCTTTACCGGTTATCATTTCACGTTCCGGGGCTTCCGGCTCCGGCTCCCCCTGTTGGTGCGTCAGTTTTACCTGACCGGAACGGAGTTTCTGTTCATCGGGCTGCTTCTGGGGTCCGATTTTCTGAATTTGCTGGACGCGCCCACGCGGATGGGCCTGGCGCCGCTGCAGGCCGTTGTTCTGGGGTGGATCGGTTTTCTCTACGGCTTTCAATTTGAATTCCGGAAACTGCGAACCTATCCCCTGGAATATGCGGCGGCGGCCCATTTCCAGGGGATCTTTATTCTGCTGGCTGTTTGGGGTGCGGCCATGACGGCAATGCCGCGGTTTCTGCCCGGATACGCCGCCATGGGACTCACGCTTTCCTTTTTAATGGCGGCCGCCGCCGCACCCTCCGGACAGACGGGCCTGGCCCTCATGGCCGCATCGATGAAGGGACGCCATCCTCGCCGGCTGGCGTTGCTCCGATATATTTCGAGCCTTGACGGCCTGGGGGCGCTGGCGATTTTCGGCCTTGCCTATGTTTTCAAGCCGGATGCATCGACGGCGATCGCCGGGACGTTCCATGGCGCAATGGGCGTCCTGGGCGCCTGCCTCGGCATTCTGTTGTTGTTTCTCCTGTTTTTAAGCCGGCGGATTCCGGAACCTGAACTGATTTTGGTAGTGGCGGGCATGGTCCTTCTGGCCAGCGGTCTCTCGACGGCGGCGGGGTTTTCTCCGCTGTTGGCCAATATTTTGGTGGGCATCTGCCTGGTCAATGTTTCCCGGGACAAGGAACGGATCTACCGGATTCTGGCGCCGGTTGAAAAGCCGGCGTATCTGCTGCTGCTGGTCTTTTTAGGGGCCGCCTGGCGGGTGGATGATCCGGTGGTATGGGGCGTCGGGGTTCTTTACGGCATCTGGCGGGCGATCGGCAAATGGCTCTCGCTGCTGATCATCACCCGGCTTGCGCCCGGCCTCCGTCGCTATCCGGCTCATCTGGGGCTGGGCCTTCTGGGGCCAAGCGGTCTGTGCATGGCCTTTCTTCTGGATTTTTCAAAACGGTTTACCGGGGATGCGGCCATGACGGTCGTCGGGGCCATCCTGGCCGCCCTGGTGCTCAGCGACGGGATCAGCCCCTGGCTTCTGAAGAGGGTGATCGGGGAAAAGCGCCATGAAGTCTGATCATCGCCGGCAAGCCGCAACCGTCGCCGTTCATCTGATGATCCTGGTTTTCATCGGCGCTTTTGCAGCGTATATGCGCGGATGGGATGCGGATCCGGCCCATGGCGCCGCAGCCCGGACCAATTTTTTCCTGGGCGCGCTGCTGCTGGGCGCTTACGTGAGCGGACAACTGGCCGGCGCCGTCGGGCTGCCCCTGCTGTCAGGCTATATCATCGCCGGCATCCTGGCCGGCCCGCATGTTTTGGGTTTCCTTTCGCCGTCCATGGTCGGGCAGCTGCGGCTGCTGGATGATCTGGCCCTGAGTTTCATTGCCCTTTCAGCCGGGGCCCATTTCGGCCTGAGCGCCCTGGCCGGGCGGCGCCGGGTCATCATCTACAACGTCGCCTTTCAGGTCGTGATCGTGTTCAGCATGATCGCCGGTTTTGGGACGGTTTTCGGGGATCGGTTCAGCTTTACGAAAGATCTGTCGTCGCTTCAGACGGCATCGCTGGCGGTGCTGCTGGGCGTGGCGGCGGTGGCCCGGTCCCCTTCTTCAGCCATCGCCATCATCAGCGAGTGCCGGGCCCGGGGAAGGTTCACCGATACCGTGCTGGGCGTCACCGTCGCCATGGATGTCCTTATCATTATCTTGTTCACCCTGGCCATGGCGGTCGTCCAGGCGGCGCTGACGCCGGAGGGGCGAATGGAATTCGCGGTCTTCGGGGCCCTGGCCGGGGAAATCGCCGTTTCCATCATCGCCGGGTTGTTGTCGGGGAAATTGATCGATCAGTATATCCGGAGGGCGGGATATGACCTGCCGTTTTTCCTGTTGTTTTTCGCATTCGGCGTCGCCAGGGCGTCCCATTGGCTGGGGCAATTCACGGAAAGCCATTTTGGGGGATCGCTCCATCTGGAACCGCTGATTATCTGCATGAGCGCGGGATTTTCCGTTCGGAATCTGGGGCAGGGCGGGGCCGCCTTCACGGCCGCTCTCGATCGGGTGTCGCTGCCTGTTTTTGTCTTGTTTTTTTCCCTGGCGGGGGCCTCGCTGGACTTGGCCGCTCTGGCCCTGACCTGGCCTCTGGCGCTTTGTCTGGCCGTCATCAGGGCGGTCGCCATCTGGCTGGCCGCCTGGGCCGCGGGCGCCTTGTCCGGAGATCCGCCGCAATACAACCAGACCGCCTGGATGGCCTATCTGACCCAGGCCGGGGTGGCCATCGGCCTGGCGAAGTTGGCCATGCGGGAATTTCCGGTCATAGGAACCTATTTGACGACGGTGGTGCTGGCGGTGATCTGTCTCAACCAGATGGTGGGACCCATCGCTTTCAAGATGGCGCTTCATCGGGTGGGGGAGGAGGGCCGGGGATAGGCCGGCCCAGTTTTTTTTCGATATGGCGCTGGTAATGCTCGGCCGACATATCGAGGCCCAGCCGGCCGAAGGCCGTGAGGGGGACCACGAAATAGACGCCCTGGCTTGATATTCCGGTCTTGCGGCAGGTGGCTTCCAGATGCGTTACTGCGTTTTCCAGCAGAGTCTGTTTTTCGATAGCGGTAAAAATGGTTTTATTATGATATCCGCCGCCGGTGGTCATGGATCGGAATCCGGCGAAGATGGGGATGTGGCGGCTGATGAGCTGCAGCAGATCGGTGCTCTCGAAGACGGTGGCGCCGGTGATGCCCATGTCAAGCCAGCCGGTGATGATCTCCTCCAGAAGGCTCTCGTCGTTGATGACGGCGATCAGCAGATGCGCTTCGCAGGTGTTGACGGCGTTATTCAACGGGGGGAGATCCGCTCTTCGGCCCGGCGAACGGCGGATAGAAGGGTTTCGGGGGATTGGGCGGATCGGATGGCGCGCAACGCATCCGCATCGCGGAAGACTCTGGAAATCCGGGCGAGCATCTGCAGGTGCAGCGATGTGTCGGATTCCGGGGCTGCCAGCGCCAGCACCAGGTCGACGGGTCGTTGATCGATGGCGGCAAAGGGAATGGGGCGGGCGAGTCGGATCAGGAGGACGCTCTGGGTGTCGACATGGTCGCTGAAGGCGTGGGGAATGGCGAGACCGTTTCCGATCCCCGTGCTCATCACCATTTCCCGGGACTGCAACTCTTCCAGAAGCCGGTCGGCGTCCGCCGTGATGCCGCTTTTGGCGAAGGCGTCGGCGGCAAACCGCAGCACGGCCGGTTTGTCCGGCAGCGCGACATTCAGAAAAATATGTTCCTCATGGAGGCGTTCGGCCAGCGTCATGGTGTCTGTCATCCTTGTTTCGAAGATGATTGAGATCGACTTCTTCTTTTATCCCGCACGTTTTACTGGAAATCAAGTGAAAAATATGATTGCCTTTTGCCGGCAGTTCGGTTTTAATGGGAACAGGATTCTGAGGGAAATCAAATGGAACAAGCCATTGAAACAAAAAAGGAACACTTAGATGCAGAAACCAGTATTCCTCGCCGTCGTCCTGCCTCTGTTCATGCTTCTGGCCGTTGCCCCCGCCCATTCCGAAGACGCAACATCCCGAAAATTCAGCCAGGATGAGATCAAGGCCATGGCAAAGACCCGGGCCGTCATCCGGACGGCTCACGGAGACATGACCATCGAATTTTTTCCTGAAGCAGCCCCGAATCATGTGAACAATTTCACAGTTCTTGCCCGTAAAGGGTTCTATGATGGCACAACGTTCCATCGCGTGATCCCCGGCTTCATGATCCAGGGCGGGGACCCCAACTCCAGAAAAGCGGATCGTTCTCTTCACGGAACCGGAGGCCCGGAATATCAACTCAAGGCCGAATTCAACGACAAACCTCACAGGCGGGGAACGGTCTCCATGGCCCGGTCCCGCCACCCGGATTCCGCCGGCTCCCAGTTTTTCATCTGCGTGGCCGACGCCCCTCATCTCGACGGCCAGTACACCGTGTTCGGCCAAGTGGTTGATGGGATGGACGTTGCCGATAAAATCGTCTCCCGCAAAACCGATCAGAGAAACAGCCCGTTAGACCCCATACCCATGGAGGTGCAGATTGTATCGCCGGAATAGGAAGTGTGAAGATTATTTTAATCCGGGTATTAATTTATTTGTCAACTTTCCATTTGTCATCATTCCATTGTCGTACGTTTCTGAATGGCGTGAATGTCGATGAAGACGGTTCATGGATCGAATGGATTCAAAATAATAATGGACGCTTCATCTCGTCGTCATCCAGATGGGCGTTCTTCGTTGCATTGATCAGTGGCATCTGTTTTGCATGGATTCAGGTTTGCATGGATTCAGGTGCGGCAGGATGACGCCCGGTGGTCAGGGTGTCGCCATTGTACCGCTTTCAATTGATTGTGCCGGAAACTTGTGCTAATTTGGGCGTCGAAGTGAAGATGTCGATAGCTTTTCCAGGGTATTATACCTGTTCAAACCCGAAGTTCAGGCTGATGGAAGTCACAAATGCGTAAGCCTGTCCCCCGCAAAAAAACTTACAGCAGTGAGACGTTCCCGCCCCCCGGCGGCGTCGGCAAGGTCATACCTTGGGACAGGCAATATCGGAGGAGGGGGTCAAGGATTCAAGGAGAAACCCAATGAAATTTAGAAAACGATTCACAGCCACGTTCATTACTGCTCTGCTTCTTCTGACGGCGATCCCTTATGTGAATGCAGCGCAGATCCAGCCTCAAACCCTGCTCGATGCAGACGATAATTTCGGTTCGTCGGTGGCGGTTTTCGGAGAGTGGGCCATGGTCGGCGCTTACGGAGACGACAGCTTCGCCGGCAAAGTCTACGTTTTCAGAAACGACGGGACGACCTGGGGCCCTGCGGCGCAATCTTATTTTACGCCGTTGCGTTTCAGTGCAAACGACTATTTTGGAAGAGCGGTTGATATGTTCGGCGATATGGCCGTGGTCGGGGCCGATGGCACGGATATAGACCCCTTTCCAAGAGATCCGACCAGTAAGTTGATCAGTAACGCCGGCGCCGCGTACATATTCGAATTGGATGGATCGGGCGTATGGCGGCAGGCAGCGGACTTGACGGCCTATGACCCCAATGCCAACACCTATTACGGATCGTCGGTAGGGGCGTCGAGCCGATATGTGATCGTGGGGGCGCCCGGGGCATACGGAGATGCGGGCGCGGCTTACATCTATGAACGGCCGTCGACAGGGTGGTCGGATGTGCTGATCGAAGAAGATGCGACGCGAATTATGGCGCCTGTCCGCGCGATTCACGATTATTTCGGCGCATCGGTGGCGGTCTCGGATGAGTTCGCCGCAGCAGGCGCTTACGGGGACGATCAAAACGGGAACAGGGCCGGAGCCCTGTATGTCTTTCAAAGAAGCGGGGACGGTTCCTGGGAACCCCATGTCAAACTCCCCAATGGCGCGGTCAACCCCCACAACTTTGTGTTTCAAAGTGAGGATAAGCTCGGCATGTCGGCGGCCATAGACGGCGACTTTATCATCGCCGGCGCTCCGGGCATATCGACGGGGACCGGGAAGGCGTACATTTTTCACTATGACGGCGGCCAGTGGACCGTCACGGATGAACTTCAGGAACCGGGCGTGCTCGGCTTCGGAACATCCGTCGCCATTAAGGGTAATTATGCAGCGGTGGGCACGGAAGACGGACCGGCTTTCATTTATCGAAAATCCGGCGCCGGAAACTGGGAACGCGACGACGTTAACACGCCTTTTGGGCCTGCCGACGGGAATGGTTCGGTCAGCGAGGTCGATATATCGGCCGCCGGAGGCGTTTACGAGTTCATTGGCGGCATGCCCGCCAGGAACAGCAGCAGGGGCGCCGCTTTTATCGATGATCAAGAGGTGAGCGCGCCGGACGATGATAATCAACCGAATGTCCCCCCAAAAATTTATGCCATAGACGATCAGGTCTTGAGAATAGAAGACGCCACTCCACTGAACCTGGTGATCTCGGATTTGGAAACTCCGGACAACGAACTGACGACCCGTGCGGAAATGACCAGTGATAACCTGACGGAAGGCGTCGATATCTCTTTCAGGTTTTCCGATGCGGACCCCGCCGTCCTTATCATTGAATCACTTTCAACCACCAAAGGCACGGCGGATTTCACGGTCACCGTTGAGGACCAGTGCACCGCGAACATGGATCCCGCAACATGCCCCAAAAGCGATGCCGCCGCCTTCCGCTTGACCGTGGCCGATATTCCCGGAATCGATATTTCGGAGGAAACCCCTGCGCCGTATATCATCGATGAGATTCTCGAAGGGCAACCGGCAGATCCGATTGTCGTCAAATTCAGGGTGGATTCCCCGGAATCCATGCAGAATCTGGATGTAACCTCATCCAATGAGGCGGTGATTCCCGACGCCAATCTGAAACTGTCTCTTGTGCAGAGCACTGAAGCATTCAAGGAATACCGTCTTGAAATCATGCCGAATGAACAAGCGTTCGGCAGGGCGCAGATCACCATCTCCGCCACGACGTTTGACGGCATCATAGTAAATGAAACCTTTCTTGTCACGATCAACAGTTTTCCCTGGGTTGAAGATTTTCCCACGACAAGGACGGAAATTAAACAGGATGCCGCTTATATCCTGAACGTGCCGTTTTCGGTTCATGATGTCGAGACCCCGGCCTCTGAGCTGCAAGTGTTGGTGGAAAGTTATACAGACGCCGGCGGCATTATGTCCGCAGAACCCGGTGTGAAACCTGTCGAATCAACCGACAACAACAGGGTCCTTGAGATCCCTCTTAAAGCCGGCGCCGTCGGTGAGATCGCGCTGAGCCTCTCCGTGAGCGACGAATATAGCGCAAAGACGCCTTTCCAGTTTACCCTAAAAGTGGTCCACAGCACCGATACGGTTATTACAGGAATATGGGAACAGGGGTCCACTGAGAATCTCCTGGATTTGGATCTTGCGGACAGAACGGTCGCCATGAATTTCGGAGATGGGGTAAAGTCCATGACCATAGGGATCTCCGACGGCGACGACGCCATCGAT
The DNA here is from genome assembly GCA_011390065.1 of Desulfobacteraceae bacterium. Lineage (GTDB taxonomy): Bacteria > Desulfobacterota > Desulfobacteria > Desulfobacterales > JAABSP01 > JAABTD01. The sequence continues at coordinate 22,851 of JAABTD010000016.1, read as the reverse complement.
GACATCACCAAACCGGTCAGTTCTACCAGAACCTGGGCATCCGGTCTGGAGCTGTTTAATTGTTTCGAAAACAATGAGAATCCGCCCTTTTATGAGTGCACATTGTCCATCGATGAACCGACGGCGTCTGCGGACACCAGCCTGGACGCCCGGATCACCATCACCGTTTCCGACGGCGATCCCGGAACCGAAGGCGATCAGCAGTCGTTTTTTCTGACTTACAATACGCCCCCTACCATCGAACCGGAGACGGGCGAAACCTTTTTTGACGGCGTCGTCATCGATGAAGACAGCGATGCGCAGGTATATCGCTTTGTCATTGGAGACGATTCGATTGAATCGGTTAATGATTATGGCAGGCTTGAAAAAGCGATCTCGGCCAATAGCAATGAATTCCTGGATTTGACGGAAGACGGCGCGGGGATTTATCCATTTCCCGGCTGCGCGGATGAAGACGACGTGAATTGCTGGGAATGCACGGGAGGCGACTGTCAGATCCGGATCAAGCCGACGCTCAATGATTTCGGGACTTCGAGAATCGCCATCAGGATCACCGACATATACGGGCTTCCCACCCGAAGAACCTTCAATATGACGGTCGATCCGGTCAATGACCCGCCCGAGCTGACCGTTCCGGCGCCGTTTGCAATGGATGAAGATCAAAGCAGGATCGTGGATCTTGTCTTGCGGGATGTCGATGGAGATCAGCTCACATTGACGATAGCATCTCTTAACGCGGAACTTGTTCCCAATGCGTTTAAGAACCTGAAAATCTGCGAAGAGACGGGAACGGTCGACGACCCGTCATGCCCTGAAAACCCGGCTGATCCCGGATGGTACGGCGCCACGGAACCCTATATCCTGACGCCGGCCGCAGCCGACGACTACCGCAGTACGGTCAAGTTGTTCATCCAGCCGACGTCCGATGCCAATACGGAACTCTTCGGGGCCGGCGTCATCGAAGCATCGGTCGCGGACGCCGCCGAAACCGATGCCAAAACGCTCAATTTCACGGTCAATCCCGTGGCAGATTCTCCGGTCTTGCAACCGCCCTCTCTGAAACGCATGGAAGATGATCGAAACAGGGAAACAGCGGAAGGCGATCCGGCAGTCCTGGAAATCCGCCATCCGGATGGCGAGCGGGAGATGACCATCCGGGTGGAATTGCCCGAAGGCGACGACGGCAGCGGACGCGCCATTCCTCTTGACGCTCAACATGTCTATTTCATCGACAGCGCCGGCCGCATCACCAATTCCCTCAGCATTTCAGAGACCAGTCAGCCGGGTGAAACCCTTTCTCTGGGCCTTGTTTTGTTTCCCAGGCCGAATGTAATCGAAACGACAACGGTGGAGGAGTTCAACCTTATTATAGAGGATGTCGCTTCTTCGCTCTCCACTTCCCAAATCATCAAAGCCGACATCTCGCCGGTAAACGATCTTCCGACTTTCATCGGATTGGAACCGGCCTATCCGTGCATCGGCTGTCAGCCGGAGCCCCCGTGGCTGCAGGACGAACAGAAAACCATCCGGTTTTATGTGGATGATCCCGACCCCCACGACCCTCCGGGAAGTCTGAAGGTGACGGCCGGGTGGGGCGGCGGCATCGATCCGACCGGCGCCTTCACGCCGCCGAGTCCACCGGTGTCCGACGACGGCCGGGTCGACCTTGTGGTCAGGCCGCCGGATCTGGTTTCGGGCGCCTTGCCCCTGACCATTACGGTCAGCGACGGTGAATCGCAATATAGTCAGGATGCGACCATCAACATTGAAGCGGTCAATTATCCCCCGGTGATCCAAACCGACCCCGTACCCGGCCTCCTTGAGCGCAGTGCAAAAGAAGGCCAGCCCATCGACGTGGAACTGAGGATCAGCGACATCGAAACGGAGGACCTGAGCACATTGAGGTTGTTGAAAGAATGGCGTTCCATCAGTCCCCCGGATATGCCCAATGGGACCTTTTCGGGAGGACTGATCGACAGCGACGGATTTGCGGTCCTGACCATCCTTCCACCCGCCGACTGGCCGAGGGGAACGGATAAGACCGCGACGGCTGAAATCGTTGTGGCCGTGCAGGAACCGGACGGGACCCGGTCCGAAGAACCCGTCATCCTTTCCCTGGTGATCGAAGACGTGCCGAGTCCGCCCCGGATCACGCCGGTGCGGCCGTTGCCGGAAGAGCCGTCCACGATCCGGGAAGGGGGAACCTATGCCCTGGATTTTCAGGTCGAGGATGTGGATACCCTGATCAATAACGTGACGGTTGAAACCGGTTACGATCCGGGAACCACCGGCTTGACCCTCGATCTGTCCACGAGCTGCCAGCCGGCCCCGAACGACCCGGAAAACGACTATAAAAAGCAATGTACGCTGACGGTAAAAGGCGCCTCCCAATCTTTCGGCGAAGCGACCCTCATCATCACGGCCAGAGACGACGGTTTTCTTGAAGACGCGCTGGAAGTTCCGCTGGTGGTTCAGGAGGTGGATGATCCGCCGAGCTTCCGCGTCGAAAACCCGCCCATCGTTACCCAGGAAAATGACCCGGTCACCGTGTCCTATGTGATCGAGGATCCGGACACCCTGGAAGCCGGCCTGCAGGTCGTTTCGGGGTCCCTGAGATGGGCCTGGAAGGAGACGACGACCCCGACGGCGCCGGTCGGGCTGGAGTTGGTCGAGCATGGGAAATATATCATCATCACCCCGACGCAAAACGGTTATGGCCTCGGCGCCGTCAGCCTTCAGGTGACGGATGGGACGAATACGGTTTCAGCCGGTTTCGATGTGAGAATCGAGTTCGTCAACAATCCTCCCCATCTGGAATTCACCAATCCGCCCCAGGCGCCTGTTGATGAAAAGACGATCATTGACCTGAATTTCACGGTCAGCGACGTGGAAACGGCCAGCGAGGCGCTTGAACCGACGTATGTCGTCGAATGGCTCGAGGACGCCAAAAAGACGATCCTCGACAACAGAGACCATCTTCTGGAGATCGGCACGGGCGCGGAAAGAACCTTGCGCTTTACCCCCCCTGTGATGTGTTCGAGAAGCGGCGCCCTGGCAACCATCAAGGCGACGGTATGGGATAAGGATGACGCGGATCCCCAAAAGGGTTCCGACCAGGTGACGATCGAATACCTGGCCCAGGATCATCCGCCGCTCATAACGAAGCAAAACGGCCTGTATGTTGAAGAAATTCAGGAAAATTCCGGGCAGCATTATGTGGATTTCGTTGTTTCAAGCGACCCTCAATGCCGTCCGGCAACGCTGGTGATCACGGCGCCGGTCATTGCCGGGGAAAACCCCGAACTGCTGCCGCAAGGCAGCTATTTTTACCATCCCGACTATACCGACGCCGTCCGTCGACTGGTGATGAACCCGGCGCAGAACACAGCCGGCGCGGCAACCGTCACGGTCAGCGTGGTGGATGCATCGACCGAGCAACAATTGGAAAGCGATCCGCTGACCTTTACCTTGAGGGTGGCTCCGGTCCCGCATCCGCCCACCATCTCGACGCTCATGCAGGAGGGCTCGCCCGACCATGTGTCTCAGATCGTCATCGACGAAGGCGGGACGACCGAGAACATGGGCTATGTGGTGGAGGTCGATGATCTGGATACGCCGCTGGACGAACTGATCATGGGGGCTGCCTGGGCGCCCGTGTCCGGAAGGGAAGACGATTTTGTCGAGGGCGAAATCCGGTTCGAGGGAACCGGATCGGTGCGAACGGTGATTGTTGCGCCGGATGACTACGACAGCGGCTATGCCAGGATTACCCCCTGGGTGAAGGACAGCCCCGAAGCGGCGCCCGTCAAATCGCAGCCTTTCCAGCTTTGGGTCAGACCCATCAACAATCCGCCCATCATCAACGCGCCCATCGCCGATCCGAACAACATCGTTTACGCCCAATGGGATGAAGAATATGTGCTTCATTTCGAGGTCCGGGATGTGGACACCCCGCTTCATCAGGTGATCGTTTCGGCTGCATCGGGCAATAATGCGCTGCTCCCTCAGACGGACAGCTCGCGCTTTGACTGGGACCGGATCATTGATCCCCAGGACAATATGACCCATTGGCTGAAGATGAAACCGCTGCCGTCGGGCGGTTCGGAGCCGGTGGACGTTCCGGTTGCGATCAGAGCCGGTGACGGCGACGCTCAATCGGAGTTCACCTTTACCCTCCGGGTCGTTCCGGATGTGACCCCGCCCCAGATCAACATCAGGTCCGCGGTTGACATCTGGGAGGATGCATCTGAAGATACCCTGGTGAATTTCTGGGTCTGGGATGAAACAAAAGCGCCGGCGGACCTGGATGTATTCGTTTTTTCGGGTGATGTGCGTTATATCCCCAACAGTTTGATCAGCGTCGCTCCGATTCCCGGCAGCGGCCCCGGAGACAGCGTCAACTGGCGAATGACCTTCCGGCCGGCGGAGAATGCGCCTTTTGACCAGGAGCAGTACACCGTGCCGTTGGTGGTGAGGGTGAGCAACGATTTCTTCGGCGTTGACGCGGAACTGAGCGTCACCATCCACAATCGGAATGACGCGCCGGAAATTTCAGCGATTCCGGATCAGAATGCCCGCCTCAATGAGCCCGTTGAAGTGTTCTTCACAGTGGACGACATCGATGAGGGGCCGGATGCGTTGAAGTTGACGGCGACGGCTGATCCTTCGGTCGCGGATTTTGAATTCTCGCCTGATTTCGGTAGAAACCGGAGCCTGAAGGTGTTTCCAAAGGTGGTCTCCGACGACCAGAGAACCCTTCAGGTTGCGGTCAGGGTGACGGACAACAGCGGCGTGGTGAACCCCGACAGCGGCGAAGAGAAAAACCACGCGGAAACAACCTTTACCATCCATATGGAAGGCGTTTTGCCGGGCGATGCAGACGGCGACGGAGTGGTGGGCATCGGCGATGCCGTAACGGCGCTCCAGGTGCTGGCGGGGATCGAACCGATGAATTGCTTTGTCGGCGCCGACATCGATGGCGACGGTCGGATCGGCTTTGCCGAGGCGCTGAACGCGCTGAGAAAAGCCGGGTCGCAATAAGTCATCAATATGCATATTACCCATAAAAAACCTTCAACAGTGAGGTTTTCCCGCCCGCGAAGGCGCCGGCCCACCGCCGGCGCCGCAACAGATGTTCCGGCAGGGGAAGCCGGCAACCCAAGGAGGAACCGAATGAAATCGAGATGGTGCAAAATTTTTTGCTTGACGACGGCGCTGGCGCTGTTTTTTCTGCCTTGCACGGCCTTATCGCAGGAACTGCCCCGATATGATGCGGCAGCCGGCGACAGGTTCGGGGCGTCGGCCTCTATTTTCGTAAATCTCGCCATTGTCGGGGCGTATGGGGCCGACCCCAACGGCGCCGATTCCGGCGCGGCCTACGTTTATCAATACACCGTCGCGGACGGATGGCGGCTGATGGCGAAGTTGCCCAATGATATCGCCAATTTTTCGACCGCCCAAAGTCATTTTACCAGTGACGACCGGTTCGGACAGGCGGTTGCCGTATATGGGGATTATGCAGTGGTGGGCGCCCCTTATGACGACCCGGCCGGCGTCGGCGACGCCGGGGCCGCGTATGTATTTCAAAAGGAAGGGGACGCCTGGCATTTCAAGGCGCGCCTGACCCCTGCGAACCATCAGATCAACAGCGAATTCGGCGCTTCGGTGGCCATTGACGGCAGGTATATTCTCGTCGGCGCCCCGAAAAACGACCCGATCGCGGGCGGCGTCAGGGTGATCAACGCCGGGGCGGTTTACGTTTTCGAGCGCCCCGAAAGCGGTTGGACGGACATGATCGAAACCGCCAGGTTGACTGCATCGGACGCTCAGGAATATGCTGCTTTCGGGGCGTCTCTTTCCATATCCGACGATTTGGCCGTGATCGGCGCGCCTGAGATGAATGCCTACACGGGAGCGGCCTATGTCTTTCAGCGGGGCGCTGCCGGCCATTGGTCGCAAATCCGGAAGCTGGCGGCCCTGAACGGGGCGCCTAACGACAGATTCGGCGCCGGCGTCGCCGTTTCCGGATCACGGATCGCGGTGGGCGCGCCTTATTATAATTCCGCTGAAAACGACGATGTCGGGGCCGTTTATGTTTTTACTTCCGGGAGCGGCGGATGGACGCAATCCGATTTGCTGGAATCGCCCGGGGTATCGCTTTCCGGCGGGACCTATGTCGAAAAGGGGTTCGGTTATTCCGTGGGGTTGCAAAACGATGTGGCCGTTTTCGGCGCTTATGACAATTTCAATGAACCCGATTTGGGGCACTACGGCAATGCGCATCTGTATGAATTCGACGGCGCAGGGTGGGCCTATAAGGAAACCGTCGGAGATGGGTATGGGTATTCGGCGGATGTGTCGGATTATTTTGTCATAGGGGGGGATCGCGAACGCAACTCCCGACAGGGCGATGCATTCGTTCAGCCGAAATCCGATACGGCGGACAATCTGCCGCCGGTGGTGTATGGATTGGAGGATTACGCCATCGCCCTGGAAGGCGACAGCATTGTCGACGCGTTCAATATCTATGATCTCGAATCGGCGGCTGACGCCCTGACCCTGGAATTGATATGTCCTCCCTATCCAGAGAGTTGCCCGGATGATCCGGGCGCCGTCGATGATCCATTGTCATGCGACATCGATTTGAACGGCGATTGCGAAGCGGATATCATCATTTCCCTGAGCGGAACCGGCGCCGTCCGCGACATCAACATCGCTACGCCCGCCGGCAATGCCGCAACGGGAACAGCCGCGGTTGCGGTGCGAGCAACCGATGAAGGGGGCGCGACGGATGACGCCGATTTTTCCGTCACCGTCAACAGCCCGCCGGTGTTTGACGCCATCGGCCCTCAACAAATGCATGAACGAACGGTTGACAACCCCTCTTCCCTGGATGTGGCGTTTTCCGTTGTCGATCCGGAAACGGCATATGAGGCGCTGACATTGGATGCCGGGTCCGGCAACACGGATCTGGTTCCCGACGCCAATCTGGCCATCGATAAGGAGGCCGGCGTCCTTCGGATCGTACCGGAACCCGACCAATCCGGCGTGACGACGGTCACGTTGTCGGCTGTGGATGATGTGGGCAATGTGAGTGCGATTGATTTCAACCTTACCGTCAACAGCCTGCCGACGATCGGCGGACTTGCCAACAGCTATTCCGTCCAGCTCAATGGACAACCCGATCCGATCACGTTTACGGTCAGCGATGAAACCACCCCTCCGGAAAACCTGAATGTGACCGTCACGGAAGACCCACAGCCGGGCGACAATCCCAATCTCCTCGCGGGACCGCCGGTTGTCGAAGACGGCGGCGCTGCCGGCGAAAAAATCATCGGCTTGACGGTCGCCTCCGGCGAGTCGGGAAGCCTGACCCTTGTCGCGGCGGTCGAAAACAATGTGCCGGACATGGACGGCGCCTATGGGGTTCGCTCTCAAAGCTTTCGGCTGATGGTGGAAGGCACCAGCTCTCAAATCATCACCGATGTGACCGAAGTGCGGATGAACGAGGGAGATTTCAGCAAAACAGTGGCGTTCGACATCCTGGACATGGATACCCCGATCACTGATATTGCGAAGATTGTGACCAGCGATAAGGACTGGCTGCCCGGCTCGAAACTCAGTTTGTCCTGTCCGGCTTCCTGCACGCTGACCATTTATCCTCCGGACGAGAGCAAACGGGATCTGATCGACGGGCCCGCGACGATTACCCTGACGGTGGACGATAACGACCCCGGCTCAGGGCCCGCCGCCGGACCGGATGACCAGCACGCCTTCAGCTTCCTGTTCAACCGGAAGCCGGTCATCTCTCCCATCGCCGACATCCAGCTCAATGAGGGCGCCGCGCTCGGTTTCGAATTCACCGTCAGCGACACGGATCCGATGACGGGTGATCCGGTCAACCTGGATGACAATGTGACGGTAAAGGCGACCAATGTGTCCAATCCGGCCCTGTTCGCCGACCCGTCGACGCAATGCAAACTCGACAGCAACTCGACCACATATACATGCGACTTGACGTCTCTCGTGGAATGCAGCGGCGGAGCGTGCATGTTTACTAGACAACTGCCGCCCAATGAATGGGGAGACGCCTCGATTATTTCGACCGTGTCGGATCCGGAAAACTTGAGCCGGAGCGAGTCATTCCTGCTGAGGGTCTATGCCGTCAACGACCCGCCGGATCTATCCCTCCCCGGTCTTGCCGATCCGTTGGCAATAGTGGAAAACAGCAGCGAGTTTGTGGACATCGTCTTGTGGGACGCCGATGGAGACACCCTTACATTGACGATCGATTCTTCGAATACGGCGCTGGTCCCCAATACAATCCAGAACCTGAAGCTTTGTGAAAAAACGGGTGAAGGGACGTGCGCTTCCATCTCCGACACGGGATGGGTCAGCGCTGATTCCTATGTCCTCAGGCCGGATGAAACCGGCGATTACAATGCAGTCAGGTTGTTCATTCGGCCGGCGGATTATGCGAATACGGAGCTGTTCGGCGACGGCGCCGTCGCAGTGTCCGTCACCGACGTCAACAGGACCGTAAGTAAACAGATCAACCTTGCCGTCGATCCTGTGCCCAGCGATCCGATCCTGAAGCTTTCCGCATCGACGACCAGCATGGATGATGATCTCGACAGGACGACGGCGGAAAGCAGCCCCATCGGCCTGGAGATCCGTCACCCGGATGGTCAGAGAAATTTGACCATCTGCGTCGCGCCGCCTGGAAACACGGATTGCGGCGCCGCCATCGACAATGCCGGACGGGTCATTCCCATCATGGCTCAAAACACCTATTTTATCGACAGCAATGGCGATATCACCAACGCGATCAGCATTTCCGAGAGCATTCAACAGGGCGAAACCCTTTCTTTGGGTCTGGTGCTGATGCCGAATCCGAACATCATTACGGAAACCCAAGAGGAGCAGGTGAAAATCATTGTAAGAGATGAAAACGCGTTTTCCGTTTCCGGGATCGTCACCGCCAAAGTCGCGCCTGTAAACGATCCTCCGGTCATCACCGGATTGAAATCGGAATATCCGTGCCAGGGATGTGAACTGGAGTTGGATCCCCCGTGGTTGCAGGATACGCGGAAAACCATCCGCTTCTACGTGGATGACCCCGACCCCCAGAACGCCCCTGAAAGCCTGAACGTAAGCGCCCAATGGGCCCTGGGGGTGGATCCGGACAACGCATATGCTCCATATCTCGCCGAGCCGGTCACCAGGGACGGCCGGGTGGATCTGGTGGTCACGCCGCCCGAGATGACATCCGGTCCGTTGAGCCTGACCGTGACGGTCAGCGACGGCAGATTGGACTATCGTCAGGATGCGATCGTCAGAATCCAGTCGGTCAATTACCCTCCTGAGATCGTTCCTTCGAGCACGAAACTGGAGACGAATGAGGATGAAAATGTCAGCGTGGAATTGTCGATCAGCGACGCCGAAACGGCGCGGTTGAGCAAGCTGATGTTGCTGACCGAGTGGCAGTCGGTCGATCCCGCCGATCTGCCCAAAGGGACTTTTTCAGGCGGGGAGATCACCGATCAGGGACGGGCGACGCTGACCATTCAACCGCCGCCGGATCGGCCGAGACGCCTGAGCCCGCCGGCCCATGCAAGGATCGTTTTGAGGGTGCAGGAACCGGACGGCATTTTATCCGAGCCCGTGATCCTCGATTTGTATATTCAGGGCGTGCCGGACGCGCCTTCGATGACCTCGATGAAACCGCTGGATCCGAAGCCCACGATCCCGGAAGGGGACGCCTATACCCTGGATTTCCGGATCGAGGATGTGGATACGCCGGTTGCCGGTATGGCCATTGAGGCGGATTATGACCCGGGAATCACCGACCTGGAACTGACGCTCTCCGAACCCGTTTGCGAATTGGAAACCGACTATCGGAAGCGGTGCCGGCTGACGGTGAGAGGCGCCGATCAATCTTTTGGCGAAGCCGTCATCGCCCTCAGAACCGAAGATGACACGCCCGTCGAATTCCAGGGCCCCCTTGCCGGCGTCCTCGAGGCGCCGCTGGTGGTCGAAGAGGTGGATGATCCGCCGAGCTTCCGGATCACCGAGCCCCTTCCGCCCCCTGTCGTTACTCAAGAGGACACGTCCATCATTGTCTATTATGAACTTTCGGACCCTGACACCCCTGCAGACAGCCTCCAGGTGGTTGGGGCGTCGCTGAACTGGACGTGGATCGAGCCGTCGACCCAGTCGGCGCCGGTCTCCCTCGAACTGGGAGAAGCAGGGGGCCGGAAGTATATCCGGATCACCCCGGAGGATAACGGCTTCGGTCGCGGCATTGTCGGTTTGCAGGCCACCGACGGCGCCAATACGGTTTCGGCCGACTTCGATGTGGTGGTGGAATTCGTCAACGATGCCCCCACCCTGGCCTTCACGGACGCGCCGGAGGCGCCGGTCGACGAAGACGCGGTCGTTGAATTGACATTCACGGTGAGCGATGTTGAAACGCCTGTCGCGGATCTGATCCTTTCTTATTCCCTCAAATGGATTGAGGGCGGGAAGGAAGAGGATCTGGCGCCTTATGCCGAATACGTTCTGGTGACCGGTACGGGGGCGGAAAAGACCCTGCGGTTTACCCCGCCGGGAGGTCGCCCGATCACCGGCAAAGCGACGGCGATTATCCAGGCGACGGTGACGGATCGGGATAACGATGCGCCGAAGCAGGATGCCGATCAGGCGGTGCTTGAATATCTGGCGGTAAATGATGCGCCGGTCATCAAAAAGAAAAACGGTCTTGATGTCGAAAAAATCGAGGAAGATTCCGGGCCCCATTTTGTGGAGTTCATCGTCAGCGACGAGGAAACCCTCCCGGGGAACCTGATCCTGACATCGCCGGTCATTTCCGGAGACAACACCGCGTTGCTTCCGGAAGACCATTATTATTTCGATCCCGATTTTACCGGATCCACCCGACGGCTGGTGCTGGAACCGGCGGATAACGAATGGGGCAAGGTGGACGTCACCCTCCGCGTCTTGGATGCGCCGGCGCCGGACGGGCTGGAAAGCGCCCCCCTGACCTTTACCCTGGATGTCGCCCCCGTGCCGGATCCGCCCACGATTTCCCCGCTGATGCTGGGCGATTCTCCCAACCAGATCTCTCAGGTCGTCATCGACGAAGGCGGGACGACCCTGGATATGAACTACGTGGTCGAAGTCAATGACCCGGATACGCCGCTGAGCAGCCTGATCATGGGCGCCGTCTGGGGGCCTGTTCCGGGGAGGGAAAACGATTTTGTCGAAGGCGAGATCCGGTTCGAAGGAACGGCCGAGCAGCGCCGGGTGATCATCACGCCGGATGAATACGACAACGGTTATGCGCGCATCACGCCATGGGTGAAGGACAGCCTCGGCGCGACGCCCGTCAAATCGCAGCCCTTCGAGCTTCAGGTCCGGCCGGTCAACAACCCGCCCGTCATCAATGCGCCCATCGCCAACCCCGACGACATCGTTTTTACCCAGGGCGATGAAGCGTATGTTCTCCGTTTCGAGGTCCGGGACGTGGACAACCCGCTGCAGGACATCAGCGTCGCCGCGGAATCGGGCAATACCGACTTGCTGCCCCAGACGGACCGGTCGCGTTTCGATTGGGTGCGGATTCAGCAACCGGTGGACAACATGACCCACGAACTGACGATGAAGCCGCTGCCGTGGGGTGGAGTGGATTTCGCCGATGTGCCCGTGACCCTGCAGGCCAGTGATTTGAACGGGTACTCGGAGTTTACCTTTACGCTCCGCGTCTTTCCGGACGTGAACCCCCCGCGGATCAGGATCAGGGAAAGCATCGACGTCATGGAGGACCCGGCGGGGTCCGTCGCAGTGGACTTCTGGGTGTGGGATGAAACCAAGGATCCATGGGAACTGGAGGTGTTTGCTTCCTCCGGTGCAACGGATTACATCCCCAATGGTTCCATCCGCCTCGAGCCGATTTTCACCAGCGCCTCCGATCCGGGGTACAGCACCAACGCCAACAACTGGCGGCTGACTTTCCGGCCGGCAAAGGACGCGCCCTTTCAACTGGCGGAATTCACGACGCGGTTGATCGTGGCGGTGAACAACGGTCTTTTTGAAGCAGAGGCGGCCCAGCCCGCCCTCAGCGTCACGATCCACAACAGAAACGATGCGCCGATGATTTCAACGATTCCGAATCAGAATGTTCATCTCAACCAGTCCGTTGCGCTGGAGTTCGAAGTGGATGACTTGGACGAGGGGCCGGACGATTTGACGGTGACCGCAACCGCTGATCCCGCTATTGCGGACTTCGAATACAGCGGCATCGGCGGCAACCGGACGCTGACCGTGCATCCGCAGGCAACTGCCGACGATCAGACCACTTTCCAGGTAACGGTCAGGGTGGAGGACAACAGCGGCGTGGTGGATCCCGGTTCCGGTGAAGCCCCCAACTTTGCGGAGGAGACGTTCACCATCAACATGGCCGGCGTTGCGCCGGGCGATGTCGACGGCGACGGAACCGTGGGTCTGGGCGACGCCATCGCCGCACTTCAGGTGCTGGCCGGCATTCAGCCGATGAACCTCTTTGTCGGCGCCGACATCGATAACGACGGCCGGATCGGCTTTGCCGAAGTCCTCAATGCGATGAAGGAGGCCTCAACCCCCTAAGCCAAACGTAAAACCTTAACCCAACAGCGGGGCGCCCGGAATCGGGCGCCCCGCTTTATTTTGACAGGGGCCGGTTTATATGTCATATTATAGTTTTAGATTTTTCTGTTGGTTAAACCATCGTTGGAACACAATCAGGAATGTAAAATGAGTCACTTGCACACATTTCAAGTCTTTCCCAATATCCCCGAGCCCCTTTCTTTTCTGGAGACGCTGTCGCGAAACATCTGGTGGTGCTGGCGCCACGATGCAGTGGAATTGTTCAGACGCATTGACCCGAGGCTATGGAACCAGTCCGGCAGGAATCCCATTGCGTTTTCGACCTTGCTGACCCAGAAGCGGCTGGAAGAATTGGCTCGGGATTCCAGTTACCTCGCCCACATGGAACGGGTGCGGGAGCTTTATGAAAAAGAAGTCGCCGGAACGGAACCGGACCCTGCCCTGGGACCGGATGAGACGGTGGCCTATTTTTCCATGGAATTCGGCATCCATGAAAGCATTCCCCTGTTTGCCGGCGGCCTGGGCATTCTGGCGGGAGACCATCTCAAGGCGGCCTCCGACATGAACCTTCCGGTGACCGGCGTGGGGCTTCTCTACCGGCAGGGATATTTCCGACAGTTCCTCGATGCGGAAGGATGGCAGCAGGAGCAGTATCCCGAAACCGATTTTTTCCATATTCCCATGAGTCGAGCCAGGAATCAGGAGGGGCAGTTCCTGCAGATCGGGCTTGAAGGTCCTGAAGGGCATATCCTGGCCGATGTATGGAAAATCAAGGTGGGCAATATTCCCCTCTACCTCCTGGACACGAATCTGGTGGAAAATCCACCGGAGATCCGCAACATCACGGCCCGGCTCTATGCAGCGGAACAGAAAATCCGGCTGGCCCAGGAGATGCTGCTGGGCATCGGGGGGATGCGGGCGCTGGAAGCCATGGGGATTCATCCCGTCATCTGCCATATGAACGAGGGTCATTCGGCCTTTGCCGGGCTGGAACGGCTGGTCCAAACCATGAAACGGTACAAGGTGGACCTCAAGACCGCCCGGGAGATCGTTCCCCGTTCCACCGTCTTTACGACGCACACGCCGGTAGCGGCGGGCCATGACGAGTTTCCCGCCGATCTGGTCCGTCCGTTTCTCAGGCCCATGGAACTCCGGCTGGGGGCGTCGGCGGACGAAATCCTTTCCTGGGGCCAACCCGCGGGAAGCGGACCGGACGCCCCTCTTTCCATGTTCGTGCTGGGGGTGCGGATGGCTCAATACTGCAACGGCGTCAGCCGACTTCACGGTCGGGTGGCCCGCCGCATGTGGGCTCATGTCTGGCCTGAACTGCCTGAAGACGAGGTCCCCATTGCCCACATCACCAACGGCGTCCATATCGCTTCCTGGCTCTCCATGGAAAACGCCCTCCTCTGTGAGCGCTACATCGGTCCGGAGTGGCGGCGCCACCCTTCCAATCCGGGTATCCTGCAGCGCATCGACGAAATTTACGGCGAAGAGCTGTGGCGCGCCCATGAAATGAGCCGGTCTCGATTGATCCGGACCTGCCGGCGTCTGATGGTCGAACAGTATGGCCGGCGAAACGCCCCCAAATCGATGATGCGGGAGGCCGAATCGGTATTGGATCAGGATGTTCTGACCATCGGCTTCGCTCGGCGGTTCGCCACCTACAAGCGCGCCTATCTTCTTCTCATGGACCCGGATCGTCTGGTGGCCCTCATCAATTCCAAATCCCGCCCCGTCCAGTTCATTTTTGCGGGCAAGGCGCATCCCAGAGACAATGAGGGAAAGGGGTTGATCCGGCAGATCGTGGAATTCGCCCGGAAGGCCGATGTCCGTCATCGGATGATCTTTGTGGAAGATTACGACATCCACCTTGCCCGCCATCTGCTCCATGGGTCGGATGTCTGGCTCAACACGCCGCGCCGTCCGTTCGAGGCCTGCGGCACCTCCGGCATGAAGGCGGGCATCAACGGCGTCCTCAATCTGAGCGTTCTCGATGGCTGGTGGGATGAAGGGTATTCGGTGGATCGCGGGTGGCAGATCGGCAATGGCGAGGAGCATGCGGACGTCGCCTATCAGGATGCAGTGGAGAGCCAGGCCCTTTACAACATTCTGGAAAACGAAGTGATTCCAAGTTTTTACGATCGTGAAACCGGCGGACTTCCGTTCCGCTGGATCGCCATGATGAAAGAATCCATGAAGATGTCCATGCACAATTTCTGCGGTCATCGCATGGTGGCCGAATACGATCATCAGTTTTATCGACCCGCTCTCCAGCGGCACCGTTCCCTTGTTGCCCATGGTGGACGGGAAGCCAGAAGTCTGGGATCGCAGATCGAACGCCTGAAACGTCTGTGGCGCCACATCCGGATCGAAGGGGTTCAAAAAACGTCTGACAGCCCTTTCCGGGTAGGGGAAACCATCGATATGACCGCTGACGTTCATTTGGGGGATCTTCGACCCGAGGAGGTCAGCGTCCAACTCTATTTCGGGAAGCTGAAATCGGTGGAAAGCCTGATTGAAGGCCAGGCCGAAGCCATGGAAGTCGACCAGGACCTGGGTGGGGGAAACTATCGTTATTCCTGCACTATGGAATGCCAAAGGCCGGGCCGGTACGGCTTCACAGTGCGGGTTCGACCTATGGGCGATGAGTGGATCAAGTCTATGCCGGGCCTGATTACCTGGGCATAATGCTAAAAAGGAGCCAATAGTGGAACCGATGGCAGGACCGACGCAAAACCCGCGAATACTGATCGTGACGCCGGAAGTCACCTATCTGCCGGATCGGATGGGCAGCATCGCTCATTATCTGACGGCAAAAGCCGGCGGCCTGGCCGATGTTTCCGCCGCGCTGATCAGCGCGTTGTTCGATCAGGGGGCCGACGTCCACCTGGCCCTTCCCGATTACCGGTCCATTTTCAGCGACCGCCTGGCCCCTTTTTTGAAAAAAGAACTCAACAATATCCGGGACGTTGTCCCCCAGGACCGAATCCATCTGGTGGAGGACCGGGCCTTTTTTTACCTGAACCGCATCTACGGCGACGGCTCTGAAAACACCAAACTGGCCCTGACTTTCCAGCGGGACGTGATCAATTATATCGTGCCCCGGGTCAAACCGGACCTGATCCACTGCAACGACTGGATGACGGCCCTGATTCCGGCCATGGCCCGGGAGATGGAGATCCCCTGCCTGTTCACCATCCACAATATCCACACCATGCGGGCGTCGTTGTCCTATATCGAAGACCGGGGGATCGACGCGGCCGCTTTCTGGCGGCATCTCTATTTTCAGCGGGTGCCTTTTTCCTATGAGGAGAGCTGGGACAACAACGAGATCGATTTTCTGACCAGCGCGATTTTCGCGGCCCACTTCGCCAACACGGTCAGCCCCACTTTTTTAAGAGAGATCATCGTGGGGCAGCACGATTTCGTGGAGCCGGCAATCCAGCGGGAATTGCGGATGAAATACGAGGCCGACTGCGCCGTGGGCATCCTCAATGCCCCGGACCCGGCCTTTGACCCGAAAACCGACGCCAACCTGGAGGCCAACTACGGCCCGGAAGACCATGTGGCCGCCAAAGCCCGGAACAAGCAATTTCTCCAGGACAAGCTGGGGCTGATCGTGGACGAAACCGCGCCGGTTTTTTTCTGGCCGTCCCGTCTGGACAATGTCCAGAAGGGGTGCCAGTTGCTGGCGGATATTCTCTACGAAATGGTCGCCGAGTACTGGGATCAGAATCTTCAGGTGGTTTTTGTGGCCAACGGCGACTACCAGCGCCACTTCCGGGATATCGCCCGCCTGCACGGCCTCAACAACCGGGTGGCGGTCTGCGACTTCGACGAAAAGCTGGAGCATTTGGCCTACGGCGCGTCCGATTTCATGCTGATGCCGTCCCGTTTTGAACCCTGCGGTCTTCCCCAGATGATCTCGCCTTTATACGGCAGCCTGCCGGTGGCCCACGACACCGGCGGCATCCACGACACCATCTCCCATCTCGACGTTGCAGCCGATTCGGGCAACGGTTTCCTGTTCGAGGTCTTTGACGCCGAAGGCTTGTTCTGGGCCATTTCCGAGGCCATGGCGTTTTACCGCCTGGAACCCGCCGTCCGGGAGCGCCATGTGGCCCGGATCATGCGGGAAGCCGCCGACGCCTTCACCTACGCCAACACGGCGCGACAGTATATCGAACTATACGAACGGATGCTGCAACGGCCCTTAATTACAGAGTATGGGGTTTGACATGGCCAACAGCCCCATGGCCGCACAGGACCCCATCCATCGGCTGCTGACCCGCGATCCGCTGCTGACCCCTCATGAACCGGTGTTGCGCCGGCGTCTGCAACGGATCGCGGAGGCGGCGCACTGGCTGACCGGCGGCAAGGCCCGGCTGGCCGATTTCGCCTCGGGCCACGAGTTTTTCGGCCTGCGGCGGGATGACGACGAGTGGATTTTCCGGGAATGGGCGCCCAATGCGACGCAGATCTATCTGATCGGGGAGATGACGGGCTGGGAAGAGCGATCCGACTTCGCCCTCCGCCGGCGGGACGAGCCCGACGGAACATGGGAACTCCGGATGCCGGGGTCCGCCATGCGCCACAACGACCTCTACCGGTTGCGGATTCATTGGTCGGGCGGCGCCGGGGACCGCATTCCGGCCTATGCCCGCCGGGTGGTCCAGGACCCTCATACCGCCATCTTCAATGCCCAGGCGTGGGATCCGCCGACCCCATATGCCTGGCAGCACCCGGATTTCAGGCCCTCTGCCGGTCCGCCGTTCATTTACGAGTCCCATGTCGGCATGGCCCGGGAGACCGAGGGGGTCGGTTCCTACCGGGAATTTGCGGACAACGTTCTCCCCCGCATTGTTGAAGCGGGGTACAACACCGTTCAATTGATGGCCATACAGGAACACCCCTACTACGGCTCCTTCGGCTACCAGGTTTCCAATTTCTTCGCCGCTTCCTCCCGTTATGGAACCCCTTATGAACTGAAAGAACTGGTGGACCGGGCCCACGGCATGGGGCTCCGGGTCGTCATGGACATCGTCCATTCCCACGCCGTGGCCAATGAAGTGGAGGGATTGAGCCGCTTCGACGGGACCCTGTACCAGTATTTCCACGACGGTCCCCGGGGACAACACCCGGCCTGGGATTCCCGGTGCTTCGACTACGGCAAGCTCCAGGTGCTTCATTTCCTGCTCTCCAACTGCCGCTTCTGGCTGGACGAGTACCATATGGACGGATTCCGGTTCGACGGGGTGACCAGCATGCTTTACATGGATCACGGATTGGGCAAGGCGTTCACCTCTTATGACGACTATTTCAATGAAAATGTCGACGAAGACGCCCTGGTTTATCTGGCGCTTGCCAATCAGATGATCCACGACGTGAAACCCGATGCGATGACGATAGCCGAGGACATCAGCGGCATGCCGGGGCTGGCGGCGCCCCAGGCCCGCGGCGGCGCGGGGTTCGACTACCGTTTTGCCATGGGGGCCCCGGACATCTGGACCCGCCTGACCCGGGAAGTTCCAGACGAGGACTGGCCCATCGGTCATCTATGGCGCGAGTTGACCAACCGACGGGCGGACGAGAAATCGATTTCCTATGCCGAGTCTCACGATCAAGCCCTGGTGGGGGATCAGACCCTGATCTTCCGTCTCATCGGCGCCGATATGTATGATCACATGCACGTGTCCCGGGAAAACCTCCGGGTGGATCGGGGCATGGCGCTGCACAAGATGATCCGGCTTCTCACCCTGGCCGCGGCCGGCCACGGATATCTCAATTTCATGGGCAATGAGTTCGGCCATCCCGAATGGATCGATTTTCCGAGGGAAGGGAACAACTGGTCCTATTTCTACGCGCGCCGCCAGTGGCGCCTGGCCGAAGACCCTGATCTGAGATACCGTTTTTTACGGATGTTCGATCGGGAGATGATCGCCATGGCCAGAAACAGCGAACTGCTGTCGGTTCCGGTGGAAGGACTTCTCCATGAACATACGGACAACAAGGTGATCGCCTTCATGCGGGCCGGGAAGGTATTCGTGTTCAATTTCCATCCGCAAGACTCCTACACCGATTACCGCATCGACGCCCCGCCCGGCCAATACCGGATGATGCTCGACACCGACGCCCCCCGCTTCGGCGGATTCGGGCGCCTGGCCCCGGAACAGGGCCATGTGACCCTGAAGGACCCGGATGATCCGAACCGGCCGGTCCTCAGCCTTTACCTGCCCACGCGGACGGGGATTGTTCTGGAAAAATCCTAAACGCCTCCGAAAACTTTCAGCATGAGCGGCACCGCCACAAACGATCCCACCCCGCTTCCCAGGTTGGTGAACACCACCACCAGCAGAATCCGCGTCACCTTGTTGCGCCAGAATCCCCGAACCGAAAGAATGTCTTCATAAAGGGTTTCAAAATCCCGGACCTTGGGTTTTCGCGAGAAAGCTTCCACCAGTCCGGAGACCCAGCCCGCGGCGATCATAGGGTTGAGGGACGTCAGGGGCGCTGCAACCACCGAGGAAAGGATGGTCAAGGGGTGCCCCAGGGCCGCGATGGCCCCGAGGCCGGCCAGTATGCCGTTGGCCGCCACCCACCAGGTGATCATCCGGGCGCCTGTTTCTCGGCCGCCGTAAAAAAATCCGAAGGCGAAAAGGCTGACAATGGCCAGAGGGATGATCCATTTCAGCCATCCCCCCAGCCGCCCCTTAGGGGGGACGGTCTCCAGTGCGGCCATGTCGATCTCTTCCTCCCAGTGGCGGGTGATGCCCGGCACATGGCCGGCCCCCACCACTGCCACGATTTTTTCGCCGGGAGCGGTGCGGATGCGATGGGCCAGGTACCGGTCCCGTTCATCGATGAGGATGGTCTTGAGAGACGGGAAAGATTTTTCCACGTCCGCCAGCAGCATCTGCAGGATGTCCTCCTGCTTCATCCGTTCGATGTCCGCTTCGCTGATGTCGTCGATGCCGCCGGCGGCGGAATAAATCAACTGGAACAAGAGCTTGATTTTTCCCCACAGCCCCATGGAGCGCCAGGTGCGGAGGAGCGTGATCCGGATGTCCCGGTCCGCCAGATGGATATGAGCCCCGATCTCGTCGGCCGCTTCCATGGCCCGGATCATCTCTTCTCCCGGCTTGACCCCCAGTTTTTTGGCGATGCGCCGTTGAAAGGCGGCCAGCAGAAGGTTGGAGAGCAGCAGGAACGCCTTTTTCTCCTTGATCACCTTGATGATGTCCATGTCCTGCCATTGATCCTGCTGCCGGATGGCCCCGTAACGCGATGGGCATAGTTCAATGCAGACGGTGTCCGGCGCTTCCGCCTCGATGACGGATCGGACCAGTTCGGCGCTTTCCCTGGAGACGTGGGCGGTGCCCACCATCACCACTTCCCGGTTATCGACCTGAAGCCGAGTGATATTTCGTTGAGCCCTTTGGGCGTCTGGTGTTTCCATTTCCGTGATCGTTCCTTGATTGTTGTAAAAAGGACGTTTATAGTACGCGTTCAGCAGCAACGCAAGCCAAATCACAGGAGCTGACGACATGTCCCTGCCCAATCATCGCCCTTTTTACCTGGAAATCGGCAACGAGATCGCCCTGTTTGCCGCCGCCTATGCCGCCCGTCTGCCGGTGATGCTGAAAGGCCCCACCGGCTGCGGCAAAACCCGGTTCGTGGAATTCATGGCCCATCGATTGGGGCGGCCTTTGATCACGGTGGCCTGCCATGAGGATCTGTTCGCATCGGATCTCCTGGGCCGGTATCTGCTCCATCAGGACGAGACGGTCTGGGTGGACGGGCCGCTGGTCAAGGCGGTCAGGACCGGGGCCGTCTGCTATCTCGACGAGATCGTAGAGGCCCGGAAAGACACCACCGTGGTCATCCACCCTTTGAGCGACAATCGTCGCACCCTGACCATCGATAAAAAAGGGGAGACCGTCAAGGCCCATCCTGATTTTCTCCTGGTGATTTCTTACAATCCCGGCTACCAGTCGGTGCTGAAGGATTTGAAACAGTCCACCCGCCAGCGGTTCGTCTCCATCGCTTTTCAGTATCCGGAACTGGAAAAGGAAGCCAGGATCGTGGCCCGGGAGGGAGGCGTTGACGAAGAGACGGCCCGGAAGCTGGTCCGTCTGGGCGACCGGATCCGAAACATCCGGGAGCACGGACTTACCGAAGGGGCCTCCACCCGGCTGCTCATCTATGCCGCCCAGTTGATGCAAAAGGGCATCCCGGCCGTTGAGGCCTGCCGTTCCGCCGTCTGCCTTCCCCTCACCGACGATTCCCGGCTCCAGGAGACCCTTTTCGAGTTGATCGGGGACATCTTCTGAAAATGGAGGGCCCGTTGCAACGGTTGGCCCTGCTGGATCCCGAACTGGCCGGCGAGATCCGGGATCTTTCATCCGGCGGCGGCGTCCCGGCCGCCGATGCGGACCTGGCCGAACTGGTGGAAGCCGCCCTCCAATGGATCTCCCTGGAGGTTTCCTTCGGGTATGCGGCGGCCCGGGGCTGGGCCGGATTGCTGGCGACAGGTTCCGGCCCGCTTGTCGACCGATATCGGACCCTGGTGGCGGCGGCGGCCGGGGAGGGTCCCCACCTGGCCCGGCTGATGGCCGAGCATTTGCCGCCGGTGCTGACGGCGCCGTCCGGCGACCTGCCGGATCGGTTCCTCAGGACGGTCGCTGTGATGCGAAAAAAAGGGGCCTATACCCTCAAAAGCCCTCTGGAAGCGGTGTCCCGCCTGCTGGCGGACGGCGATCCAGACTCGGCCGCCGCCTTTCTGGACCTGCTCGAGACCGTCTTTTCCCATGAGATGCCTTATGGCCGGAGCCTCCATCTCGCCCACGACCTGCCCCGGTCGATCCTCGCATTCGCCCCCGCAAAGCGGCCCTGGCAGATCCGGGCGTTGACCCGGGTGGCCGCCGTCGATATCGCCCTGGCCGATCCCTTTCTCCAGGGATTGGAAAGGGGCATCCGCCGCTTGAACCGCGATGGCCTCCATCGGTTTGTCCAGGAGGGGCTGGCCCACCACCGGACCACGCCCGCCGCGCGGCTGGCGCAACGATTTTTCTCCCTGGATTCCCGGTTGGGGCTGGAGGCTCTGGACCGGCTCCGGGTGTCCGTGACCCTGCCCGAGGTCCAGTCGGAATTAACCCGGTACGTCCGGGCCCGGACCGGCTTTTCGCTGTCGATCCGCGCCCTTTCCGAATGGCCCGGTTTCCTCCGTTCTTCGGCCGGGGCGCCGGAGACCGGGGTTTCGGTCTTTTCGGATGGCCAAGCCCTCTATCTGCCCGAGGAGATCGATCGGTTTGGCGATCGGGAGCAAAACCGCCTCCTGTATAAATGCCTCGCCAAGCTCGAATCGGCCTTGTACGAGTTCGGCGCCTTTGATTTCGACCTGGAACGGGCGGCGGATCGCTATGGCATTGCGCTGCCGCATGAGAAGGCCGGTCCCCCCGGTTCGGATCTGGCCCGGTTTCTGGACGCGTTTCCCTGTCCGGATCTGGCCCGGGATCTTTTCACCGTCTTTGAACATGGTCGATTGCGGTTGGCCCTGGCCGGATGCTATCCCGGGCTTCTTCGGCAGGTCGGGCCCCTGCTCCGGGACGAGGTCCGGCGGATCTGGTCCGATGCGGTCGCGGCATGTCCCATGGCCCGGCTTTACGCCGCCCTGGCCCTGGGCTTGCCGCAAATAAGCGGGCAGGCCCCGGATCTGGAAAGGGTCATCTCCTTGTTTTCAAAGGTCATGACCCCCGATGCACCCGTGGAAGCGGGCGCTTTGCTGGTCCGGGAAACCTATGGCGCTATGGCGGAGGCGAAAGGTTTTTCACCCCTGCCCATTCCCTTTGGCCGGCGGTTGGGCCTTGACCTGCCGGGCGATGCCCGGGAATCCATGGATGCCCCGGCCCGGAACATCAAGGAAACCCTTGAAAAACATGGGGTAAAAGTTTACAAGGCCGATATCCGCGCCCATCTGGCCCGGAACGCCGGGCGGCTTGACCTGGAAAAAATCGCGTCCCTCACCCCCTCGGCTTCGGCTATTCCGGATCTGGCGGGGGTGCTGGCGCCTTGGGGCGTCCCGACGATCCCGGAGGGTGGAGACGACGACGATGCGGCCTTTCGTCACCGGGAGTGGGATTTCCGGCTCCAGGACTACCTGCCCGATCATGTCCGCGTGCGCGAGCACCGGCTGGCCGATGCCAGATC
>JAABTD010000136.1 GCA_011390065.1 Desulfobacteraceae bacterium | reverse complement strand
GAAGATGTCGGCGCCCCGGAACCGGTAGATGGCCTGCTTGGGGTCGCCGATGAGAAAGAGAAGGCTCTCGGGCGTCGAAAAGAGGGTTTGGAAAATGTCGTACTGGACGGGGTCGGTGTCCTGGAACTCGTCAATGAGGGCGGCCTTGAACCGGGATCGGATGGTCGCCGCAAGGGAAGGTCCGCCTTCCGCCGCCAGGGCATTTTGAAGGTTCAGGAGCAGGTCGTCGAAGGCCATCCGGTTGCGCCGGGCCTTTTTTTCCCGCAGCGCCCCGCCGGCGCGGTCGAAGAGGTCGATCTTGAGGGCCAGCAGGCGGGTGTCGAACGCCTCCGTCAGAGCGGCGTGGGCGTCGGCCAGGGCGTCGCAAAGACTGAAAAACGGATGGGTGGGAAGGGTTTGGTTCTTTTTGAGGGCTTTTTTAAGTCCTCCATGCGTGAATTTCAGGAAACTTTCCGGCTGCGCCGGGTTGTCGGAACCCAACTGCGTGAAAGCATCCATCTCCTCGACCCAGAGGGGGATCTTATCTTTCTTGTATTGGTTGAGATTCAGGGCGGTTGTGGCTATTAACAGGTCCAGAACGCCTTGTCTCGACGCCGGCCAGTCCTTGGCGACCGCGCGGTAGGCGTCCCGGTAATCCGATTCAAGCGGCGCGGTATCGGACGCGGAAACCCGGGGGATAATCCGGGGCGTCTGGACGCCGATCGACTTTCCCAAAAGTTTGAGGAAGAAATCCGGCGAGCAGCCCTTCCCCAGGGCGTAATTGACGAACAGGGGCGTCGCCTCGTAGAAATGGCGCCGCCAGAAATCCTCCACCACTTCCCGCCTGAACCCCTCCTCGTTCGTCATCAATTCGGTGTCGAACAGCCCGCCGCTTTCGAATGCGTTTTCCCGGAGCATCCGCATGCAGAAGCCATGGATGGTGAAGATGGCCGCCTCGTCGAAATCCCGGATGGCGGACCGGAGGCGGTCGAGGGCCAGACGGGGGTCCGGATGCCGATCGATCAATCCCTGAAGAAACGGCTCGTCGCTTCCCCCCGCCTCGAAGGCCGAGACGGCGTCCCGCAGCCGGTTCCGGATCCGGTCCTTGAGTTCCGCCGTGGCCGCCTCGGTGAAGGTCACCACCAGAATGCCGTCCACGGTCAGACCGGTTTCGATGATCAGCCGCAGGTAAACGGCGGCGATGGTGAACGTCTTTCCGGTGCCGGCGCTGGCCTCGATGAGGTTGACGCCGGAGAGGCCGCTGTCGAGGAGATCAAAGGTTTGGGTCATTTGGGAAACAATCCGGGATTTCTGGGTTGTTGGGTTTTTTATGTGATGCATAGCATATCCGGGTTGAGAATGGCAACGGATTTGACCTGTCTTGTGAGTCGAATTTCGGTACAACAAAACGATCGGTCTGATCCAAGATGCGTGACGGTTTGAAGGTGTTTACAAAGCGATTTGAAGGCGTTGTAAGCAGAAATAGTACATTCAGATACTATTAAGGTATAAATGATATATAATAAAATTATATTGACATCAATGTTTTGGTGGGATACATAGATGGCTATTATAACATCTTAATACTCCATCCTGAAACCGAGTCCCGGTAATCAGCACCGAGCACCCTGGACTTTTACATAGAAAGAATTTAACAATGTATGGAAAAATAATTTAAGTATAAAATATCTTGACATCAATGGATTGAGAGGCTATAAATTCTTTTTCCGCATCCGTCACCCGGATGTGAGCCAGACCCTTTCCTCTGGAGTTCCATCTGACGTTGCCCGCACATAATTCTCCGCAAGCGACACCGGACTCTCTGGGAACCCGTGCATTCTGTTTTCGACCCAACAAATCGGTCATATTTGTTTACACCCCAAAATGCCAAAGGAGCCGAATGATGATCAAATGGAAGAACATTTTTGGAAGCCTTGTTATCGCTCTCATGCTGGCGTCGCCGATGCTGGTTCAGGCGGGAAGCGTCCCTGAATCCAAGGATCCGATTAAAATTACCATTCATGACTGGACCGGACAGGTCATCAATGCCCATATCATGGGAAACGTGCTGGAAGAGATGGGCTACAACGTCGAATACATCGTGGCCGATTATCTGGCGCAGTTCGCCGGCCTCGAATCGGGCGACCTCCATGTGGCCATTGAAATGTGGGAGACCACCGGCAAACAGGCCATGGATGCGTCCTTAAAAACGGGAAACACAGTGGATATGGGCGAAACCGGCATGTGGGCGAAGGAAGAATGGTGGTACCCGACCTACCTCAAGGAGAAATGCCCGGGGCTGCCGGACTGGAAGGCGCTCAACGACTGCGCCGAGGTCTTCGCCACGCCCATGACAGCGCCCAAAGGCCGGTACCTTGGCGCGCCCGTGACCTGGGGCGGCCACGACGAAGAGCGGGTCGAAGCGCTGGGGCTTGATTATGAAGTCGTCCATTCCGGAACCAATGCGGCCCTGTTTTCCGAACTCAAATCGGCCTATGAGCGGAAAGCTCCTATCCTGCTCTGGATCTACGCCCCGCATTGGGTGCCCATCAAATATGAAGGCGAATGGATCGAATTTCCGGAATACACCGACGAATGTTACAACGATCCCAGTTGGGGCGTCAATCCGGATAAGGCTTTCGACTGCGGCAAACCCTTTGGCTGGATCAAAAAGGTGGCCTGGGCCGGCATGGAAGACAAATGGCCGGCAGCCTACAAAGCCGTCAAGGCGTTCCACATCGAAAACGACGAGATCGGCGAACT
Source organism: Desulfobacteraceae bacterium (assembly GCA_011390065.1). Lineage (GTDB taxonomy): Bacteria > Desulfobacterota > Desulfobacteria > Desulfobacterales > JAABSP01 > JAABTD01. The sequence continues at coordinate 10,981 of JAABTD010000136.1, read as the reverse complement.
CATCGCCAAGGTCGATCTAGAAGGAAAGAAAGTCGAGACGGTAGTAAAGGAATGGATGAAAAATAATCCGGACGCCTGGAAAAGCTGGACGGAATAGCCGGGGGCTGAGTCCCCAATGCGGGTCCCGATTCCATTAGTCGGATCGGGACCCGCCGAGAAGGAGAATAGAATGAACCTGGCCACCCAGACCGCCGATTTCCGGAATGAGCCCGAGCCCAAACTGGCTTGCAGAAACGTCTGGAAGATATTTGGAAACCGACCCAGACGATTCATGGCCCGTCACGACAACAACCCCAGCGACGAGGCCCTGGCCGCCGATAACTACATCGGGGCCGTGCGGCGGGTGAACCTGGACGTCTATCCGGGCGAGATCTTCGTGATTATGGGTCTGTCGGGTTCCGGCAAATCGACCATCGTCCGCTGCATGTCCCGGCTTCACGACCCCACGCATGGGGAGATCCTCTTCGACGGAAGGGACCTTTCCAAGGTCGGTAAAAAGGATCTCATACAGATCCGCCGGCACAAAATGGGCATGGTGTTTCAGCATTTCGGCCTTCTGCCGCATCGAAACGTCCTGGAAAACGTGGCCTTTCCCTTGGAAGTCCAGGGCAAAGGCAAACGGAAACGGATTGAAAGGGCCAGGGAAGTCATCGAACTCGTCGGCCTCGAGGACCGGATCGACAACATGCCCAGCGAGCTGTCCGGAGGGGAGCAGCAACGGGTCGGCATCGCCCGGTCCCTTGCGGTGGAACCGGAGGTCTGGTTTCTCGACGAGCCGTTTTCGGCCCTTGACCCGCTCATCCGAAGCGAGATGCAGGATGAGTTCCTGCGGTTGCAGCGGCTGTTGCACAAGACCATTGTTTTCATTACGCACGATTTTGACGAAGCCATCCGTCTGGCGGACCGGATCGCTATCATGAAAGACGGCGAGATCGTTCAGACCGGCACGCCGGAAGAACTGCTGATCAATCCGGCAAACGACTATGTCGCTGAATTCACCAGTCGGATCCCCCGGGGCAAGGTGATTTCCGCCCAGGCGGTCATGGATCCATTGCCCCGCCCGGAGGCCGTCGCGTCCGACGAATACGACGCGCCCCTCATTTCCTGCGAGTCGACCATCGATGAATGCGCCCAGTGCGTCCTCACCCAGAAAGGGCCCGTGGCGGTCAGCGATCTCGACGGCAAAATTGTCGGTCGACTCAACCGGGAAACCGTCATCGAAACCATCTTTTCGAATACATCAGACAACGGTTATGAGTCTTCATGAAGCGGTCCTCCGGAAGGAGACAGACCTCCTCTCTTCCGAAGAGAGGCTGAAACCCCGCCATTTACGGACCCTCGGGTCTTTGGCCGGAATGGTCGCCATCGTGACGGCCATGACGCTTTTGGCCCGTCAGTTCGCCTGGGTCGGGGATTATCCGGATGCGTGGATCGCGCCGTTCGAGGACTGGCTCAACGTGGCCATGAAATGGCTCATCCATGAGTGTAGTTTCGGACTCTTCACGTTCAAGGAATTCACCCGCTCCCTGGCCTGGCTGGCGGGCTGGCCCTTCAAGCTGGGCATGGGGCTGCTGATCAAGGGGTTCGATATCGCCCTTTCGCTTCCAGTCGCCGGCCGAATCGAATTCCATCTGCCCCATCTTTCCTGGGTCGGCGTGGCGGGGTGCGCGGCTTTGCTCGGGCATTACCTTCAAGGCCGCCGGTTGGCCCTGATCAGCGGCGGCTGTTTTCTCTACCTGGCCCTTTTCGGACAATGGGCCAGCGCCATGGAGACCTTCGCCTCGATCCTGATCGCGGTCCCCCTCGGGGTGATCGTCGGTTTGCTCCTCGGCGTTTTGTCCTACTGGAGCAAAACGGCGGAGATTATAATCCGACCGTTGCTGGACATGATGCAGACCATCCCCATCTTCGCCTACCTTGTCCCGATCCTCTTTCTTTTCGGATTCGGGCCGGTCTCCGCCATGCTCGGCACGGTCATTTACGCAGTGCCGCCCATGGTCCGCTGCACCCACATCGGGCTGCGGGCCGTCCCGGACACTCAGCTCGAAGCCGGCATCATCAGCGGCTGTACGCGAACGCAACTCTTCTTGAAGGTCAAAATGCCCTCCGCTCTCCACCAGATCATGATCGGCATCAATCAGGTGATCATGCTCACCCTGAACATGGTGATCATCGCGTCCATGATCGGCGCCGGCGGGCTGGGATACGACGTGCTCACGGCCCTGAGGCGACTTCACATCGGCAGGGGGCTGGAAGCCGGCATCGCCATCGTCGTCCTGGCCATCGCCCTGGACCGGCTCAGCCAGGCCGCGACCCAGGGAAAGGTCCGGAAAAAATCGTTTTCAATGGGGTTCGTCTATAATCACCGGTACAGCCTTGCGGGTCTCTTTCTGCTGGTTCTGGCCACGATGCTCGGTTCGAAGCTGGCGTTCGTCGCCGCCTATCCCGAGGACTGGTTCATCACCACGGCGCCCTTCTGGGACGGCCTGATGAGCTGGATCAACATCAACCTGTACGACCCTCTGTACGCCGTCCGTACGTTCCTGTTGATCTATCTTCTGGTGCCCTTCAAAAAATTCCTGCTGAACCTGCCCTGGCTGGCGGTCATCGGGGTTCTGTTTTTCGCCGGGTATCGGTTGGGGGGGTGGCGGCTGGCGCTGATCGTTCTGTTCCCGGCCCTTTTCCCGGCCGTCACCGGTTACTGGGAAAAGACGATGTACACGGTCTATCTGTGCGGCATCGGCGTGCTCATCGCCGCCCTGATCGGGATTCCCATCGGCATTCTGGCCGCCGGCAACGCGCGCAGCGCCGGTACGCTGAACCTTATTCTGGACACGCTGCAGACCCTGCCGGCCTTCGTCTACCTTATGCCCTGCGTCATGTTGTTCCGGGTGGGGGACGTATCCGCGCTGGTGGCCATCGTCGCCTACGCCGTTGTGCCGGCGGTCCGGTACACCCTGCACGGCATCCGGCAGGTTCCGGTATCGGTTCTGGAGGCGTCCGCCATGTCGGGCTGCCGCAGGGACCAGATTCTGACGAAAGTGCAACTGCCGCTCGCCCTTCCGCAGATCCTTCTGGGGATCAATCAAACCATCATGCTGGCCCTTTCCATGGTGGTCATCACCTCCCTCATCGGTACCAGCGATCTGGGCCAGGAGGTTTACATCGCCCTGACCAAGGCCGACATCGGACGGGGCCTGGTCGCCGGTCTCGGCGTCGCCTGCATCGCCACGGTTTCCGATCGGCTGATCCAGGCCGCCGCGGAACTGAAAAAAGAGCGACTCGGGCTGACTTGACCTGAACCATAAGGGAGACCGTCGCAGACCTTCCTTTTTTCCTTATCAACCTATACACAACGCTTGAAGGAGACAATGACAATGGACGCCAAAGACATCTTAACCGAAACGAGCGAAGCGCTCGTGGATCTCGATCAGGATAAGGTTCTTGAAACGATTAACAAGGGGCTTGAAGCAGGTCTCAAACCCATGGACATCATAGAAAAAGGTTTGCTGCCCGGAATCAACACGGTGGGCGACGAATTCGAACAGGATATTAAATTTTTGCCTGAAATGATGAGCGCTGCCATGATTTTTCAGGAAGCAATGGCGATTCTCCAGCCGAAGATCGAGGAGCAGGGCGGGGCCGACCGGAAGGTGGGAACCGTCGTTCTGGGCGCCGTCAAAGGGGATCTGCACACCATTGGCAAGGATATCGTCAAAATCCTGCTGAAGACGTCCGGTTTCACAGTCCATGATCTGGGCATGGACGTCGGCACCTTCAGTTTCATCGATAAAGCCGAAGAGGTGAACGCCGACATCATCGCCATGTCCGCCTTGTTGACGACGACCCTGGTCAACCAACGGGATCTCATAGAGGCTCTCGAGGGACAAGGCAAACGTGATCGATTCAAAGTCATGGTCGGAGGGGGGGCGGTAACCCAGTCCTGGGCCGACGAGATACAGGCCGATGCCTATTCCGACACCGCATTCAGCGCGGCCAAAGCAGCGAAACGCCTTGTTGGCCGGGGATAACCAATTACCGAAGACTCGATATAAGGAGAAAAAATATGCTTGACCTTCTCGATGTATTTGAACGGGCCGACGCCGGCCCTTTAATGAAAGATATGGATTACTACATGAAACGGCTGGTCCCCAAATTGCAGGAGGTGATCAGACGCCACGAGGTCAAATGGGACAAAAGCACCATCGTCAACACGGATGACGACCTGATTGACGGTGTTTTCGAAGCCGCCGTGGATCTTATCGCCGAAGCCGGGGCCTACTGCCCGGATACGAACCGCGTGATGGAGTTTTCCCGGGACGAGGTCTTGCGCGCTGCGGAGCAAGCGCCTAAAACCGCCCGGTTCGGCGAAGGACGGGAGGCCAAGACCATGGCCGGGCGCAAGCTGGACGATGTGGACGCCGTACCGTGGATACATGTGGGCGGCGGCATTTACACCACGGATGAGAAGATCTACCTGGAGACCGTCGAAGGACTGGCTTCCATCGACATCGTGGATTCCCTCAGCGTGCCGTCGATCCTCCAGATGCGGGGCAAGGACGCCCGGGTCCGCTCGCCCCAGGAAATCCTCGCGGCCATCAAAACCGTCATCCTCGCCCGGGAGGCCATTCGTCGATCGGGCCGCGCCGGGCTTCCCATCATCAACGGCATTTCGGCGGCGTCCAACGCCGTGTCCATGCTCGCGGCGGCGGCCCCTCAATTTGGATTAAGACCAAGCGACGGGTTTCTCATCGACTTCCTGGCGGAAATGGTCGTCAATTACGAAGCCCTCCAGAAAACCGCTTATTTTAATTCGATCAGCGCCAATGTCGGATCCACGTCCACGCCGCTGTTCGGAGGATATGGCGGCGGCGCCGAGGGCAATGCCGTTTTGGCGGTCTGCTACATCATTATGGGCGTTCTGATTTACCGGGGCAACTACCATTACAACGCTCCGCTCCATCAGAACCTGAGAATGTCTTCCACCAAGCCCCTGCTCTGGGCCATTGGCATGTCCAACCAGGTAAACGCCAAGCACATGCAGCGACCCATGGTCAACCTGCCGTATCTCGGCGGCGGGGCCGGCACGGAGATGTTTCACTATGAGATGGCGGCCTATATGCTGACGGTGGTTCCGGCAGGCGGACAGATCTTTTCCGGCCATCCGGCCAAATCCGTCGTTCCCGACTCGCTGCTGCCCCACGACCACCGTTTCCATGCCGAAATGGGGCTGGCCGCCGCGAAACTGACGCGGGCGGAAGCCGAACCGCTGGCCCAGGCCTTTTTCGGCAGGTACGAGGACAAAATCAAGACCCCCGACGCCGGGTATCATTATGCGGAGGTCTACGATCTGAATACCCGGAAGATCATTCACGACGACTACATCAGGATCCAGGACGACGTCAGAAACGCCGTCATCAAAACCGGACTGGACGTCCGGCCCTCCTGAGCCGTCATGATCGAAGGGATATCTGAACCGTTGCCGGGCATGGACGCGACGTCGGGGGATCGCGCCAAGGACGATCGGGACCTTTGGCCGGTCCGGGTGCTCTACGGCCCGTGCATTCCCGAAGGCGATTCCCGATCGCCCGGCGACGTCACCCTCATGAACGGCCATCTGGCCGTGACCTTCGCCGCGGAAACCGACCCGCCGTGGGGGCTCCTTCGGGGCGGCCTCATCGACGCGGCGGTGGTCAGGGACGGCCGATCCGAACCCGACTGCCTGTCCGTATTCGATTTTTTGCCGGACAACTGGGCAGGATGGCCCAACACGGCCATACGCGTTGAGGTCCTGGAATCCGGGCCGGAGGCGGCCTCCGTTCGAGTGGAGCGGGACTGGGGGGAAGCGGATCTGGTCTCGACTTACACCTTGAAAAGCGGCGAAGACCGGGTTCACATTCGGACCATAATGACCAACAACGGACAGACCCCTACCCGAGCCATCGCCTCCGGCTACGCCCTCTGGCCCCGAAAGGGGCATATATTGACGCCGCCCGGCATGAAAAAAGCCCGGCAGGGTGAAACGAAGGCATCTCTGGCGGACTGGTTCGTGGGATACGATCAGGACTGGGCCATGGCTCTCCATGCGCCTTTTGTCGACTGGATGGACCATTACGGCAAGGGCATGTTCAAACGCCACATCCTTGCACCCGGTGAACATCGCGGCTTCGACGCCTGGCTGCAAATTTGCCCGAGCGGCGACATCTCGCCGGTGCTCGATTTCGAGATGGCGCGAAAAGGAAAGCCGCGGGGGCGGCTGTCGGGGCGGGTGATGGATGGCAAAGGGCGCCCGGTTCCACGTCCGGTGATACTGGTAAAAAATGCAGGGGCCGTATACTGCTGGACCCTGGGCGATCAGGGATCGTATGCACTGAATCTTCCAGAGGGAACATACAGTGTTCAGGCCACCGGGTTCCAGGCCGGCGCAACCGAAGCGGTTTCCATCGACATCGCCCGCGGCCGGGAGACGACGCTCGATTTCGCCGGATTGTCAAATCCGGCCAGACTGGGTTTTCAGGTGGCCGATGCAGCAACAGGCGATTCCCTGGACGCCAGGATCACGATCGTCGAGGGCCGGCAACCTGAAATCGGATTTCTCGGACAGAAGACGTTTTTTACGGACCTTGACCGGACAGGGTGGGCCGGGATCTCCGTTCCCCCGGGCGCCTATGAATTCGAAATCAGCCACGGGGCGGATTTCCTCGCCCCGCCGAAGCGGGTGCGCGTCGAAGCCGTACCTGATCGCCAAACGACCGTCGCGGTCGATCTGGATCGATGCGCGAATCCCGGAGCGAGAGGCTGGTACAGCGCGGACCTTCACCACCATGGCGATGTCCTGGACGGCGCCACCGCCCCGTCCGACGCGGTTCGATCCCAGCTCGCTTCCGGGTTGGACATCCTTTTCCTGAGCGACCATGACGCCGCATCGAACAATCCCCCGATGGCCGAACTCGCGAACCGTCGCGACATCTTATTCCTTCCGGCCATGGAGATTTCCCGTTCGTGGGGGCATTTCAACATCTATCCCATGATGCGGGACCCGCGGAAAAAGCGGGACCCGGTTTCCGGCAGTCCAACGGAGATTTTCAGGACCGCCCGTGATATGGGCGCCGAGATCATCGTCGCCAATCATCCTTACAGCACCTACGGGTATTTTCGGAATCTCGACCTGGGAAACGTCCCCGGCCGGTACGATCCGGGATTCGATCTGGTGGAGATCAACTATCAGCATCCGGTGGAACCGGTCATCCAGAAAGTCTGGAACCTCTGGAACCAGGGGTGGAAAGGTTTCCTGATCGCCGGCACGGACAGTCACGACGTGCAGTCCGACGTCAGCGGGGCGGTGCGAACCGTTGTCTATATTCACGGTGCGCCGACGGTCGGAAAGCTCATCGATGCATTGAAGAGCGGGCGATCCTATGCGTCCTTCGGCCCTCTGATCTTTCCGGAGATCATGTTCGGCTCAAGGATCGATTGCCGCGGGGGAACCCCGTTGCATCTGGCCTTCGATCTCATGTCGGTCAACGGATTGTCGCGGGTCGATCTCGTGGAAAATGGCCGCGTGACGGAATTCGTGAAATTCGAGGACCATCCGAAAAAAGGGCGGGCGACCTTCGCGCCCACGCCCGTCCCGGGTTCGTGGTACGCCCTGGTGGTGACGGACAAAACGGGAAAAAAAGCCTATACCAATCCGATCCGGGTCTCGTTGGACCGATCCACGAATGAATGACCCACAAGGAGTTCAAATGATCGATTCTATGAAAAGCAAAATCCAAAACCTTCCCTGCTGGTTGGGAACCGTGAATCCTCGGCCCCTGGAGGGCGGCATTACGAATTTCAATTTCACGGTCCGGGACGGAGGTGAAACATTTCTGGTCCGTTTAGGCGAGGATATTGTGCATCACCATATCATGCGAATCAATGAAAGGGCCGCGAGCCGGGCCGCCGCCAAAGCGGGGATCGCGCCGGAAGTGTTCTATGCGGATGAGGGCGCGCTGATCATCCGGTTCATCAGGGGAAAGACCCTCGATAAAACCGATTTTCAGGACCGGGAAATTTTGGAACGGGTGATCCCGGTCATCAAATCCTGTCACAGCGAGGTCAAAAAACACCTTCGAGGGCCGGCGCTGGCCTTCTGGGTCTTTCACGTCATCCGCGATTATATCCAGACCCTCGAAGAAGGCGACAGCCGGATGCGACCGGAACTGCCGCGGTTTCTTGCGGCGGCCGAAACACTGGAGGAAGCGGTCACACCGATCACGCTGGTCTTTGGCCACAACGACCTGCTCCCCCAGAATTTCATCGACGACGGCAGCAAGATCTGGCTTGTGGACTGGGAGTACGCCGGGTTCAATTCTCCCCTGTTCGATCTGGGCGGCTTGAGTTCCAACTGTGAACTGAGCCCTGAAGCGGAGGAGATGCTTCTGGAGCATTATTTCGAGACCGCGATCTCGGACGGGTTGCATCGCCGCTACCAGGCGATGAAAACCGCTTCCATGCTTCGGGAAACCCTCTGGAGTCTGGTCTCGGAAATCTACTCTGAAATCGATTTCGATTACGAAAGTTATTCTCAGTCAAATCTGGCCGCCTTCGAAGCCCTTTTCGAAGCGTTCAAACAGATGTAAGGGGGGCTCATGTCCAGCGAACAATATTCCTTGACCGGAATCCTAAGGTATGAATGGATCTTCGGCTACGGCTTCCTCGGCTACGGAGAACCTGGCGTGACACGGAATCTTATCGAGGCTATTAACTGGCCCTCCGGTTGCCGGGTCCTCGACGTGGGCAGCGGGCTCGGCGGGCCCGCTTTTCTCATGGCCCGCGAACACGGCGCCCGGGTGACCGGCGTGGACCTGACGGAAGCTACTGTCGGCCTCGCCAGACAGCGCCAGGAAGAACAGGGTATCTCCGGCGTCGACTTTATTCAGGGCGATATCCACGATCTCGACTGGCCGCCGGAATCCTTCGATGTGATCTGGAGCCGAGAAACGCTGCTGCACGTGCCCGATAAAGAGAAACTTTTTAAGAAATTCCACCTGTGGCTGTCGCCGGGGGGCGCTCTGGTGATAACGGATTATGCGCGGCGGCAGGGAAGGGGAAGCGATCGGTTCGAAGAATATGTCGAGGCGTCCGGATATCCTCTCCCGGAGTTAGACCGTTACGCCCGGATACTCACGGAGGCGGGATTCGTCGATGTCTCCGTCGAGGATCGGTCGGAGACCCTGGCCGATTTGCTGCAAGAGCAGCTGGACAAGCTGGAATCCAACAAGAAGGAATTTTGTGAAACCTTTTCCAGAGAAGACTATGAATACCTGAAGGGGCGCTGGCAGCTGAAATTCGATTGCTGCCGAGACGGGGATATGAAATGGGGGTGGTTCATGGGTCGCAAAACGAAGACCGGTTGACAGTGATCCGGATCGGCGGTGGGTTCACCCTCCTCCGCTCTCGATGCCGGATGGGGCGCTCTTCGGATTTCGGCTCGTCTCTTCATGGGGTTGGATGAGTTGCAGTATCGTCTTCAACTGGTCGGCCATCAGAAGGATCCTTTCTTCGTCCAAGTCCAGCAACCCGTTAATCAGTTTGCCCTCGAGGCTCGATGGCAGCGATTCGGCGGCCACACGGCCTTTGAGCGTGAGTTCGAGCTGGCTGACACGACGGTCTTTCAATCCCCGAACTCTTTCCACAAGCCCTTTTTTTTCCAGCCTATCGATTATGCCCGTCACATTCGATGGCGTGACAAACAGCTTACGGCTCAGACCCGCGCTTGAAAGGGGGCCGTTCTTGGACAAGATCCGCAATGCCTCCACTTGAGGGCCGGTCAACCCGGATTGTTTTTTCATTCTGGGGGAGTTCAAGTGAACCGCGCTGACCAGCTTCCTGATCGTTAAGACAATATCCTGAATCGCAGCCACTTTGTTTTCATCCATTTTTTACCCTCCAAAACCGCCTGCACGACCATATAACAACCCAATGCTTTTACGGCGCCTTCGGCCCGATAGGCGCTATTTCCTTACGGCCAATTCTCACTGATTACAACACAAACAATCCTTTTTTTAAAGCATTTCTTATAGTGTCGCGATCAAGAGACCATGATCCCCGATGCGTATGATGACAACCGACGCTCCGATTGTATTGACAAACCTCGTGAAAAATTTAATAGAGGAATGACGAAGAACAATTTTCCAGATATCGGGAGCATGCCATGACCATTCTTAAATACACCCCTCCTTGCAAACGCGCCGGTCGTCTCCTTTTGGCGGCGGCCGTGCTTTTTTTCTTTACATCGACGGCCATGGCCGCGACCTACTGGGTGTCGGCCGTTGACGGCGACGACGGGGCGGACGGGCTGTCCATGCAAACCCCTTTCGCGACGGTTCGGAAATGCGCCGACACCGCCGCGGCCGGCGACGTGTGCCTCATTCGCGAAGGAACCTACCGTGAGATGATCCGGCCGGCGGCGTCCGGCGAGCCGGACGCGCCCATTCTGTTTCGGGCCTATGAAGACGAGACCGTGACGGTAAGCGGCGCCGACACCGTAACGCCGGGAGAAAACGGGTTCGGCGCGTGGGAGATCCATTCCGGGAACATTTATCGCATCACCCTGCCGGACGGTTGGATTCCGCCCTATGCCCCGGATCAGCCTTTCAGCGCCCAGGTTTTCGTCTCCGGGTCCATGATGACCGAGGCCAGGTGGCCGAATTTTCCGGACCCGACCCTGCCCCGGCGGAGCGATTACGCCATCGCCGCCTCGGGCGAATTCCTCGGAGGACCGGTTGACGGGTTCGCCGACGGCGCGTACACGCATCCCGGACTGGCGGGCCGTCCGGACGACTTTTTCAAGGGAGCGCGGATGTCCTTTGCGCCGGGGTTTGAATGGTGGGGAACTTACGGCTCGGTGACCGGGTCTGCCGACGACCGCATCATGTTTTCCTACGCCAAGCGGAACGCGACCCAGGATCTTCCGGAGGCAGGCGACCCGTTCATG
>JAABTD010000353.1 GCA_011390065.1 Desulfobacteraceae bacterium | reverse complement strand
TTCCGCAGCGACTTGGCCGTGGCCCCGGCGCCGATGAAATTGACCTTGATCCAGGGCAGGCCGTATTTGGTCTCCATCATCTCGGCGACATAGTTGATGGACCGGTGGCACATGATGAGGTTGAGGTCGGCGGTGTGGGCGTTGGCGAAACCGTGGATGCTGGAGTTGCCGCTGAAGGTGGAGACCAGCGTCAGCCCGCATTTCTCGAAGATCCGCTCGATCTCGAAGGCGTCGCCGCCGATGTTGTATTCGCCCAGCAGGTTGATCTTGAACTCGCCGTCCTTCACCGTATCGTCCGTCCCCACGACATGCTTGAAGATGCCGTTGTTGGCGATGTGGTGGCCCGCCGACTGGCTCACGCCCTTGTAACCTTCGCAGGAAAAGCCGAAGATGTTGATGCCCAGTTTTTCCTTCATTTCCCGGCAGACCGTGTGGACGTCGTCGCCGATGAGCCCCACCGGGCAGGTGGAAAAGACGGCGATGGCCTTGGGGTGGAACGCGTCGTAAGCTTCCTGGATGGCCAGTTTCAGCTTTTTTTCGCCGCCGAAGATGATCTCCTGGTCCTGCATGTCCGTGGAAAAACAATAGGTCATGAAATTGTGACCGTCGGGGGAGGCGTCGGCGTCGGTCTGGTTCCGGCGGGTCAGCCAGCTATAGAAGCCGCAGCCGATGGGTCCGTGGGTGATGTTGACGATGTCCCGGGTCGGTCCCAGCACCACGCCCTTGCACCCGGCGTAGCAGCAGCCCCGCTGGCCGATGAGGCCCGGCACGGTCCGGACGTTGGACTGGATTTCGGGGACGTCGCCGCAGTCGTCCTTCTTGTTGATCACGATCTGCTTGGCCCGCTTCCGCGCCACTTTGGTGGGATACTTGGCCAGCAGCTCCTTTTTGATCTCTTCGGGGTTCAGTTCACATATTTCCATGACATCTACGTCGGTCGCTTCCATCGATGATTCTCCTTATCTGTACGTCACGTCGTCGAGGGCCGCGTCGCCGGATTCGTAAGTGCGGACCCGGATGGCGTCCTGGCAGGGGGCCACGAAGATCATGCCGTCGCCGGACCGCCCGGTCTTGTTGACGCGAATGATGGCTTTCACGGTTTTGTCCACCATTTTATCGGGCGCTACGATGAGCAGAATCCGCTTGGGGATCAGCCGGCCGCTCTGCCCGAGCTGGTGGATGGCCTCCTCATAGCCCTTTTCGGCGCCCTCCAGCAGGTGGAGGTCCACCAGCCCCTTGCCCCGGCCCAGGCATTCCCGGGCGGTGATGGAGGAAACGCCGGCCTCGGTGAGGGCCTGTTTGGTTTCGTTCATTTTGTTCATCCGAACGATAGCGATGATCTCTTTCATATGGCCACCTCTTCCAGTTCGCCCGTGGTGGTCTCCTTCATGCCCGAGGAGATGGTGTAGGCCTCTTCGATGGGAACCACGAAGATCTTGCCGTCGCCGTAGGCCCCCTTGTCGCCGGTGCGGGCCGCGCCGATGATGGTCTTGACCACGAAATCCTTGTCTTTGTGCTTCACCACGGTGAGGAGCATCTCCTTGGGGATCTCGTCGTAGGTGATCTCCCCGATCTTGATGCCCCGCTGCTTGCCGCGGCCCACCACGGACATTTTGGTGACGCCCGGAAACCCGGCGTCCATGAGGGCGGCCATGACGTTGTCGACTTTGTCGGGTCTGACGATGGATCGAATCAGAATCATGTTCTTTTTCTCCTTGAAATTCGGTTCAGGGGCGACGCCCGGCGCTAGGCCGCGATGCCGTAGTCGATGAGCAGGTGCTCCAGGTCCTCGATGGGAATCGGCGTGGGCACGACGAACATCTTGTTTTCGGATATCTTTTTGGCCAGGGCGCGGTATTCGTCGGCCTGGGGGTGCTCCGGATCGTATTCGATGACGGTTTTGCGGTTGATCTCGGCCCGCTGGACCATGTTGTCCCGGGGGATGAAGTGGAGCATCTGGGTCCCCAGCCGGTCCGCCAGGGCCAGGATCATTTCCTGTTCGTTGTCCACATTCCGGCTGTTGCAGATGAGCCCGCCCAGCCGCACGCCGCCGGACTCGGCGAACTTCATGATGCCCTTGCAGATGTTGTTGGCCGCGTACATGGCCATCATTTCGCCCGAGACGACGATGTAGATCTCCTGGGCCTTGCCCTCCCGGATGGGCATGGCGAACCCGCCGCAGACCACGTCGCCGAGCACGTCGTAAAAGGCGTAGTCGAGATTTTCGCTCTCGGCGTAGGCGCCGAGCTGCTCCAATAGATTAATGGAGGTGATGATCCCCCGGCCCGCGCAGCCGACCCCCGGCTCCGGCCCGCCCGATTCCGTGCAGAGCGTGCCGCTGAAGCCTTCCTTGCGCACGTCGGCCAGATCCACATCCTCGCCTTCCTCCCGGAGCGTGTCGAGCACCGTCCGCTGGGCCAGCCCGCCCAACAGCAACCGGGTGGAGTCCGCCTTGGGATCGCATCCCACCACCATCACCTTGTGGCCCATCTCCGCCAAGCCGGCGACGGTGTTCTGGGTCGTGGTGGATTTGCCGATGCCGCCCTTGCCGTAAATCGCGATTTTTCTCATTGTGTCTTCCTCTTTGAGATTGATTGGGATTGATATGGACGAACCCGATGTTTCAAGATCGTGGAATGGCGTGCCGTTCGAGGATGGAGATTGCAAGGGGTGGGCCAGGGGGTTGACAGGAGGGGAAGAATATTGTTTAATTATATGAAATTTAAAAATAAAATATTTTTCGGACAGGGTGCTTTAAAGGCTGAAGCGCATGGATGTAAGAATATGACCATATATTAAACAACAAAAATGAATAAACCTGAATTATAAATAACATAATTGTAATAATAGTATATTAAAAGATCAAGATTGTATTAAATGCCGTATTAAATAACAAAATTGTAATTATGAAAACTGATATAAACAAAAATGGTATAATTGGTGAGGGTGAGGTATTTATCTCTTGCGGGTAGATATGTCAAGTGGAAAAGCAGCGGCGGGACAATGGAAGGGCGAATTTACGGAATCATGGAAAATATCTGTTTATAACGGATTTTGGGGAGTCCCAATTCTCATTCTGATTGACCGATATTCAAAACCCCGAAGGGGTGAGACATGCCAGACCAGGGCAACGCCCTGGGATTTGGCAATATCTGTAAAAAAGCCCTGAAAGGGCGCGACATTCAAATATGTTTTGCCCTAATATGAGCAAAACATATGCCGCCCCTACAGGGCTCAACGGATTGATGACGCCGTCCCCAGGGCGATGCCCTGGTCTGGTATGTGACGCCCTTTCAGGGCCGTCCCCAAAACCCGTTATAATCAGAGAAATTACTTTCGATATTTGACTTTCACTGTTTTTCAGCCGGGCTCGAACTCGTTGTTAACCTTTTATAGTACTCTTCGGCCTCCTCAACATCTAAAATGTCGTCGTCCGCGTCCTCATCTTCCATTAAATGGTAGAGTGCGTAATTTTCCAAGACCTCCTCTATTTTCTCGAAAGTCTCGATATCGAGCAGGACGGCTGTTTTGTGGTTCTGTTCGTCAACGATATATTGGGGTTTTATCTCCATAAGGATTTTGTTCCATTGCATTTTTGGCATCGCGTTTCGGTTTCTTGATTACAATATCATACTATCTGTCTGATTCAAAAAGATTTCATCCTTGACGCTATCCACTGTGCGCAGTATAGAGATTGATCAAAGCAAATCCAAATAAAGCAGCCGGGATACTATGCTCCAGGAAGCGCCCCAAATAGGCTTTTTTATCTCATGCGCCCGATGGATCAGTGTATCCCTTGGGCGCTTGTTGTTTTTACCGATAAGGTTGGCGGGGGTTGGGGTTTTGGAACGGGCCGTGAACGGTCAGGAAAAGTGGGGAAGGGGGCTTGTCTGATCAGGAGATTATGGTTGTTGGTGGGTCTGGTCGCAGCGTTTTCGATGTCGATGCCCATGGCCTGGGCAACACCCGGCGACGTGGACGGCCTCAACGGCG
>JAABTD010000352.1 GCA_011390065.1 Desulfobacteraceae bacterium | reverse complement strand
CGGCCTCAACTTTTCTGTCAGCCATCGGCAATATGCCTGGGCATCATGCCATGTCACGAAAACGACCGGGTGGTTGGAAAGACCCTTCAGGCAGTCCGGATCTCTGGGCTGGTGGCCGCTGTCCGTAACAAACGCGCCAAACTGGGCCACCGTCACGGGATAGCGGGAGATCATGAAGCGGGAAAGCGGAACATCATGGAATGGCTGTTCGTCTTTATATGCATCCGGGTCCTTTTCCGGATCACTTCCCATGAAGAAATTCCCCGCCGGAACCTCTACAAAACCATAGTTCTCCTTTTCTCCCGGCAGATACCAGCATTCCGGATGGAAGCGCGGATCGCCCAGCTCGGCCAGCGCGTCCCCTGCATCCACCCGCTGCCGCGCGTCCAGTTGGCCGCACTCCATCACCTTCACCAGCCAATGGCGCACCCGTTCCAGCTTCGCGCGAACCGCGCGGGATGCATTTTCCGGATCGGCCGATTCTACGATCGCCAGCCCCGCCAGCAACGCACACCGCAGGTCCTCGACGCATTCATCCGCGCCTTGGGGCGGCTCGGGGCAGAGTTCATCGATGAGGCTCCAGGTCAGGTTTCGATTGTCCGCAGCCGCTTTGGCGCAGGCCAGCAGGGCCACCTCCCGCCACCGGTCCGGATCTTTTCGGACAAGATCCACCATTCCATAAGGGTAATCCTCTCGGCAGCAAAGATGGCAGGCGGCGAGGTATTCCTGGAATGTCCTGTGCTGGAACGCATAAATCCCGTTGCCTCTCGGCATGAGGATGATAAGGCCGGTGCGCTGGCTCAGATATTCAGCCAGGCGCCCCGGCCGCACGTCCCGATTATCCGAGACTTTGAACAACCCATAAACAAGATCCTGCTCGGGAATATCGGCGGCAGCTCGGGGATCAGGGTTCCGCTCATGCGCTTTGAACGCGATTAGATTCAAAGCGTCTCTCAGCTTCTCTCGATCCGTATTCATCCACTCCGCCAAGCTCTGATCCAGCTCCCCCTCCTCGTCGTTTTTTGTTTTCGGGGCTTTTTTCTCCTCCCATTGCTCCATGAGCAGCGAGACGGTTGCCTCATAGAGCCCCTGTCGGCGGTCCGGGAGCCTGCCGCCGCGCCGGGCATTCAGCATGGCCATCTGGGTGAGCAGCAAGGGCTGCCTGGCCAGTTCCCGCAGATGGGGCCGGTCCGAAATGGCATCCTTCAGCTTTTCGGCCATCCCGGATGCCTCTTTTTGGCCCAAGCCCTTGAACAGATGGGCGCTGGCATACCACTGATCCACGAAATATTGGATCTGTGCATCGTTGAACCGCGCAAGCTCCGCCTCTGCCAGGCCGGAGAGCCGCCAGTGCTGTTTATGGTACGCATAGGGGCGGCTGGTGATCAAAAAACGGCATTTGCCGTATGTTTTCACAAAGCCTTCCACCGCATCCTTGATCTGCTCGCGCCGGTTCTCCACATCCGGAACCTCATCGAGGCCGTCCAGAAGGATGAGGCCGCCGGTTTTTTTTAATTCGTTTTCAAGGTGCGTATCGAAATCGCCCAGACTCTTTTCCGAAAGCTCGAGAGCGATATATTGCCGCAGATGCAGCGCATTGGCTTTCTGGCCCGGTTCCGGTAATCCTCTTACGGCAAAATCCCGAAGGATGACCCGGACCGGCAGCAATGTGACCCGATTCCAGGGCTGCGGCGGAGCCTGCTCCTTATCCCCGTCTTTCAATCCCGCCAATTTTTTAACTTCGGAAACAACCATACTTTTGACCTGAGAGCGCAACTCCGAATCCGACAGGCCATCGACGCCCGCGCCTTCCTTATCGTTCCTTCTTTTTACTTCATCGACTGCGGACTCAATAATCTTATCCGCATTGACAATCTTCCACATCTTTGCAAAACGGCTGGATTCATCATCGCTTCTGGGCAACGGCTGCCTGAGACGCTCCAGATTGGCGTGTGGGTCCCCGAGAAATTCCCCGGCCATGCACCACGCCACATAATTGATGAAGGTGGTCTTGCCGCTGCCGGGATATCCGAGAAGCACGAGCCTCGGATGCCGATCCAGCATTTCGAGCGCGGACCGATTGCGCGGTTTTCCCTTGCCTTTTTCGGGATCAGGCAGCCCACCTCCATCGTCCGGGAATCCCGATGCCTGAATCCGATGGGCTTCGATTTCGGAAGCATCGATGCTTTCCGTCAGCAGCGCGGTGTAAATGGCCCCCAACTGCATGTACGCATTCTGTACATTCTGACTCGGTTTCGAATTGATGGGATAGAAAGGCACATTTCCCGCATTTTCCAGAACATTGTGCAGGTAGGCCGCCCGAAGTTCCCCGGCCGACACCGTCCTGTCGCCCTGGTCGAGTCTCTGCTGGATCAGATTGATCTGCGCGTAGTCGCCGGTGGATACGATCGAATAAGACAGATCCCCTGCCACGGAGACCCCACGTTCTCCCGATGCGGTCCCGCCATTCTGAACAATTGCGCCGGAGCCGGTCTGGTTGGCGATCTGTTTTTTCACATCCTTGTTTTCTTTTTCAGAATCACTCATATCTACCCCATTCCCAAATTCGGAAACTGTGACCATCGCCCGCTCCAACCCCAAAACATCCGGGGCAGGGAGCGGGCCCGGTCTATATGGCCGGCCCCCGAAAACGGAGGCGCGGACAGGAGCGGATCGCGCCGGCTTTCAAACCTCGGACGGAAAGCGGCCGCCGTCCGTCATTTCCGGTTGAAAGGGAAAGCCGTGAGCACACACTACACGAAACCCGTTGTTGTCGTTCCAGTTGTTCGGGTTGTTCCTGTTGCGGTAAGCACAACGCACGCGTTTTCGCGTGAAAGTCTCCCGCCCTTTTGCGGGTGCTGTTCAATCCGCCCCTGCAGAAGCGACTTCTCCTGTCGCTGACTGCCGGGTCTGTTTTTTCCAGCCGCCGAGCAGCTTTCCGATCTCGGCGACCTTTTCGGAAACGAATTTGTACTGGTCTTCGGTAATCCATTTCCAGCGGTAGGCCATCCGCAGATAGAGCCGAACCTTGTCCAGCTCCGCATCGGCCCGGTTCAACTGATCCATCCGCTTTCTTCCCCGAAAGGCATTGGCCTCGATCAGCAGTTCCTGGAAATCGAGCGCGGCATCCAGCAGCCTTCGGGTCACGATAAACCGCTGGCTGCGGGGAAAACCATTGCTTCTCTCCACCAGCCAGGTGATGAAATCAAAGGTCTTGGTGAAGATCGGCGTCTTTTCCATTGCAAATCATCCGTGGCGGCCTCAGTCCCCTGCCGCACAATATATCCCTGCGCAGCCCCCGGGTATCACCGAAGGCCGCATGGTTTATCCAGCCCCGAACCGATTCCGTCACCTTCTCTATGGGAATCTTCCCGCGGTTGCATCGATCCGCGAGTTTCTTGAAGCGGCGTCCGTAGTTGATCCCCTTGCGGTGTTTGAGCCTCCGCTTGTGCGGATAGGTGACGAAGCCAAGAAACGGAATGCCCTTTGTCGTGGGATGAACCTGTGCGGATCGTTCGTGGATCGTCAGACGCAATAATTCCAAGCGGCGGATCACGGCCTCTTTCCATCTCCAGAGCGTCTCTTTGTCATCGGCAAAGAAGAGCATGTCATCCACAAAGCGGATGTAGCCGGAACAGTTGAGTTCCCGCTTCACGAAATGATCGAAGGGATCGAGATAGCAGTTGGCCCAGAACTGGCTCGTCAGGTTGCCGATGGGCAGGCCCCTCGGGCGGTTCACGGCAAAGAGATCATCCCCCGGAAAATAGACCATGTCATAGACATCGTTCAACACGCCGATGCCGCTCTCCAGTATCCGGTCCACCAGCCACAGGACATCCCGGTCCCGGATCTTCTTGGAGAGGATGCCCCGCAGGATCTGGTGGTCGATCGCGGGGAAGAACTGGCGCACGTCGCAGGAGAGCACATACCGGAACCGTCTGGCATACTGCTGCGCCTGGGTCAGTGCGCGGTGGGTTCCC
>JAABTD010000351.1 GCA_011390065.1 Desulfobacteraceae bacterium | reverse complement strand
CGAATAGCTCCACCAGTAGAGCGGCGTCGCCATGACGATCACGTCATATTGGGGGATCGTGGCGACGGTCCGGCCCACTTCGTCGCCGATACTGCATTCGAATTTCTCCGATTCCTGGCATTTCTGACAGCCGATGCACCCCGGATGCTTGAATTCGAGTTTCGTGGCGTCGATTTCGGTTACCGAAGCGCCGGCTTCCCGTGCGGCCTCCATGGCGATGGCGGCCACGGCCCGCGTGTGCTCTTCCGATCTGGGGCTTCCCTGGACGAAGACGATGTTGTTGGGCATTTTGGTTGATCCTTTCTGGGTGGTCAGTTGGGAAATTCAAAGCGGCGGGGCGGGACAATCGTATCGTCCATCATCAGCTATCTTCTGGAAAAAAATCCGCATTCAAAATATTTTCAAGGGAAAACGGGCATATCGTCGGAAAATTTTCTTTGTCGATCCCCGTCTCGCCTTCAGCCATGAGTTTGGCCTTCTCATAGGACTTGTCGACTTTTGCATCGATCTCATGGCGGAGGCTCGGGCTGTCTTCAAGAAGCTCCTGGATGTCGATCCGCTGTGTGGAGATGGTGTTTCGCCAACTGCGCGATCTTCGGACCGCCTGGTATTGCCATTTCAGCAGATGGGCGATTAGCACACTCAGGCGGTTGATCAATTCCCGTTTTTCGCTCCTGCCCATGGCTTCAAGCTCCTCTGCTATGTGGTCGGCGTCGATCTCCGAAAATCGGCTGCCGCGGAGCAGTCCGGCGTTCTTCATCAGCCAGGAATAATAGTCTTTTTCGTATTCGATTTTTGTTTCCATCCAGTATGCCCTTCAAATAAATATGGAGGGGTCGCACCCGAACCGCTCCGCCAGCGCCTTGATTTGACGTTTATTAAGCTCTCGTTTTCCGGATAGAATTTCTGATATGACGCCTGGGCTCCCCAGTTCCGTCAGGTCTTTCTGCTTCAGGCCGTGCTCTTCCATGAGGTACTTCAAACAATCGATCGGCGACCCCTCGGGTTCGGGCAGGTTTTCACTTTCATAATTTTCGATGAGATCCCCTACAAGATCGAGAAGTCCCGACAAGGGGTGGTATTCGTCATCGCCGATTCGATCGATCAGGTAATTTGAAAAATCGATTAGTTGGTCGAGATCACCATTAGTCAAGGGAGGAGATAGTAAAGGGGATAAGACAGACCATGAATCGATTATTTTTTCATAGTGTTGAACCATTCGTCTTCCTTCCATTTCTCCTTGTCGTATTCCTCATGGGTAAGGATGTGCCGGATGAAGAGCTTTCCTCTGCGATATCGAATATAGGCGATGAGGCGAAATTTGTTTCCACCAATATTGAAAACGACGAAATTTTTAACTTTGTCCGCGCTCGGGAACAGATTTTTAACGTCTTGAAACGTGGCGAATGCCGATTTTTTAACAATTTTATACCATCTGTCCATGCTCTGTTGGGCGTCTGGATGAATTTTACAAAATTCTTCTATTCTTTTGCGGCTGATTATATGCATTGCGCCCCGATGGCATCTATGGCGTTCTCGAATTGAGAATTCAATTTAAATTTTTTTTACGCTGATGTCAAAGGTTTTATCGCGTCGGTTTTTGTGTATCCATCCGCCGGATTTGATTTAAGTCAAGGACATCCTTACGCCGCTCTTGGTAATGTGACTACAAACGCCAACCTTTTCCCCCTGCCCCTTTAAACGCGGGCGAGAGCCGAGGTGATGGAATGAATAAACGAAACCAAAAAAATAACAGGGACGCCCAACCCGTCGCGATCATTGCCGCCGGCAACGGCGACATGGGGTTCATCCGGGAAGTCAAAGAGCGCTCCGGCACCGACCTGAGTGCCTGCTTCCATTGCCGGTGCTGCGCCGGGGGCTGTCCCTTCGTCGAGGCCATGGACTATTCGCCCCACGGCATCATCCGGCTGGCGCAGCTAGGGATGCGGGAAGAGGTTCTCAAATCCGCGACCATCTGGACCTGCGTGGGGTGCCACACCTGCTCCATCGCGTGCCCCATGGCCATCGACATGGCGGCGGTCATGGATGCCCTGCGCGGGATCGCCATAGAAAGCGACGCCGCCATCGCCGAGCCCGACGTGCTCGATTTCCATCGCGAAGTGCTCCGGTCCATCGAGCGGTACGGCCGCACCCACAAGCTGGAGATCATGATGCGCTACAAGGTCAAGACGCGCGACTGGTTCACCGACATGGACGTGGGACTGCGGATGCTGGCCAAGCGGAAGCTGGATCTCATGCCGTCCAAGGTCCGGAACACCAAGGATCTGAAACGGATGTTTCGCAAAAACGCCGAAGGAGGGATCCCATGAGCCGATCCAAACGCATCCCGTTGTCTTATTTCCCCGGCTGCTCCATGGCGACCACCGCCAAGGAGAACAACCGGTCCCTCATTGAATTCTGCGAGCAGATCGGCTACGATCTGATCGAAGTGCCGGACTGGAATTGCTGCGGCTCCTCCTCGGCCCACAGCGTCGATGCCGAGCTGGCCCAGGACCTGGCGGCCCGCAACCTCACGCTGGCGCCCAGGGGACGCCCCCTGCTGGCGGCCTGCCCCAACTGCATGCTCCGGCTGCGGGGGGCCCAGCGCCACCTGGCCGAGGACCCCGACGCCCAACAACGGTGCGAAGCCCGGTGGGGGCGGCCCGTTGACCCGAACCTCAAGCTGATCCATTTCTTCGATCTGCTGGCCGGGGCCGACATGAAAGGCTTGAACAAGACATCGCCGGGCCTCAAGGGGCTGAAGTTCGTCCCTTACTACGGCTGCATGCTCGCAAGACCCCCGGCCATGCGCCACGAACCCAACCACCACGGCCTCATGGAGAAGATCCTCTCCGATCTGGGGGCCGAACCCCGCCGGTGGGGATATGGGGCCCGCTGCTGCGGCACCTTCCTTTCAGTGGTGCGGCCCGACGTGGTGGGGGCCATGGTGGACGCCATTTTCCGGAACGCGGCCGCCGCCGGCGCCGACTGCCTGGTGACCGCCTGCGCCATGTGTCACATGAACCTGGAGGTCCGGTCCACCCTCCAAAACCGGATTCCGGTCCTCCATTTTTCCGAAGCCCTTGCCTTGGCTGTGGGGGAAGGAAACGGGAAGGACTGGTTCTCCCGACATCTGGTGGACCCCCGGCCCATGTTGCGGTCCGCCCGGTTGATCGGCTGAAGTCAAAATTAAAAAACAGTATAGAATTAAGCGGATTAAGAGAAATCCGTTGACAGCGCCGACGGGGTGGCTGACAATTAAAATAATGAAATTGTTATGTTTTTGAGATTTTGATTGAATGAGGAAAACCCCATGACCCGCACATCCATCTTTTCCCGCCTCAATTTTCTTCGGCCCCTGGACCCCGATCCCCCCAAACCCGGCGAACCGGTGTCCGGCGCCGCCGCCGAAGTCCGGACCGGCGGGCGGGACTGGGAAGATTTCTACCGGCGGCGGTGGCAGTACGACAAAAAGGTCCGCTCCACCCATGGGGTCAACTGCACCGGCTCCTGCTCCTGGGACGTCTACGTCAAGGACGGCGTCATCGTCTGGGAGACCCAGCGGACCGATTACCCGGAATGCGGGCCCGGTGTGCCCGATCATGAACCCCGGGGATGCCCCCGGGGCGCCACCTTCTCCTGGTACACCTACAGCCCGGTGCGGGTGAAATACCCTTACATCCGGTCGGCGCTGCTCTCCATGTGGCGCGAGGCCCTCCGGGAAGACCCCGATCCGGTGACCGCCTGGGAGCGGATCCAGGCCGATCCCGAGCGACGGCGGGAATACCAGCGGGCAAGAGGGAAGGGCGGACTCGTCCGGACCTCCTGGGACGAAGCCGCGACGCTGGTGGCCGCTTCCCTGATCCACACCATCAAGAAATGGGGACCCGACCGGGTCTTCGGATTCACCCCGATCCCCGCCATGTCCATGGTCTGCTACGCCGCCGGGGCCCGGTTCCTGTCGCTCATCGGCGCGTCCATGATCAGTTTCTACGACTGGTACTGCGAT
>JAABTD010000350.1 GCA_011390065.1 Desulfobacteraceae bacterium | reverse complement strand
CCCCAATCCGGCGCCCTCGTAGGGTCGGGAAATCGATGCATCCGCCTGGATGAAGGGGTCGAAGACCTCCGCTTTTTTCTCTTCCGGAACGCCGATGCCGGTGTCGGCCACCTGTACGCAAAGATCCGCGGCATCAGCGGTCGCTTTCATGAGGGCGATATGGACGAGCACCTCGCCCTCATGGGTGAATTTGATCGCGTTGGCCACCAGATTGTAGACGACCTGCCTGAGACGCCTCACGTCCCCTACCAGATCGTCGGGCACATCGGGATCGATCCGATACACCAGTCCCAATCCCTTTTGGTCCGCACGTTGGTAAAAAGTCTCCATGATTTCAGCCATTCTTGCTCTCAATTGAAAAGGGCGCCGGCGGATCGCGACAGTGCCGCTCTCGATCCGCGACAGATCGAGGATGTCGTTGATCAGCGCCAGCAGATGTTCCGAGGAGGATCGGACCATTTCCAGGTTCTCGCGTTGCGGAGCGCTGAGCTGGGTGTCCAGCGTCAGATCGGTCATGCCGATGATGGCGTTCATGGGCGTCCGTATTTCGTGACTCATGACGGACAGGAACTCGCTCTTGGCCCGGCTGGCGGCTTCGGCGGCTTCTTTGGCCTGGATCAGTTCCGCTTCGGTCCGCTGTTTGTCGGTGATGTCCCGGGACACCAGCAACATCGCCTCCACCCGGCCTTCGGCGTCCAGGATGGGAGAGGCCACAGTGTCCCACCACTTGGGTTCGCCCGCCACAGTGGGCAAAAATCCATGGAAGGCGGCATCGCGCCCCTGGCGGGCGGTGTCCAGGGCGCGCCGCACCCGGGGCCGTTGCGCCTCGTTCCACAGATCGGCGTATCCATGATCCAGATACAGGCTCAGGTTGTCGATGCCGAAAAGGGCCTGCCCGGCCCTGTTCATGAAACGAAGCCGCCCGTCGAGGTCAAGGACCTTGATGCAGTCCCGGCTGCTCTCGATGATGCTCTTGTTGAATGCCTCGCTTTTTCGAAGCGCTTCCTCCGCCAGCTTCCGCTCCGTGATGTTGCGGCCGATGGAATTGGCCGAAATCAAATCCCCCTGATCATCGAAATGGAGGGAGACCGTCCAGAGCACCTGGGACACCTGTCCGGTCCGCTCGTTGACGAGCCGGTTTTCGATGGTGGCGCGGCGCAAGCCCGACCGGACCCACGCTTCAAATGCTCTCCGGGTCTTTTCCCGATCATCGGGATAAACCCCGTCGAAGGCGGACCGCCCGATGCATGCATCCGCCGGAAGGCCGAAGATTTTTTCGGCGACCCGGTTGACGTAACGGTACCGCCCTGCCCGGTCCACACAGGTGATGAGATCGTCCGTATCTTCAATAAATTCCCGAAAAACAATTTCGTCTTCCATAGGGCTCGACATTCCTGAAAAGGGTTTGGGGCTGTTGAAGCTGGAATATTTCCGCATATCCCAAACTGCCGCCGGTTGTCAAACAAAGGGGGGCAGAAAAGCCTTGTATTCCGATCCCAAACATGGCAATTTACAGCGCAAAACAGACCCATTACGGAGACAACCTATGCACGCCCCAAGTTCATATGCAATTATACTAGAAGACGCATTCAAAACCTACACCCAAGATCAGGATAAAACCCTTTCCCCGGAGGAGACCGTCCGCCGTTTCAAGGATCGGCTTCAAAAGGTGGACCTGGACATCCTCCAGGATACGGTGCGCATCGACAACGGCCGGCTCGGCATACCGGTATACTTCAGCCGCTGCGGCAGGGATGCCCGATCGATCATCGGCAACCGGAAGCAGATGGGAAAAGGGGCCGCCCCCCGGCAGGCCGAAGCCAGCGCCGTGATGGAGCTGGCCGAGCGGTTCAGCTTTTTCTCTTTTGCCGGAAATCCGGCCAATTTCATCGTCGACACCTTTGCCAATCTCCGGGAGCGCGCCCTCCCCTTTTCAGAAATCGCCAAATCGGTCCATGACGAATCCGGAGACCTGGCCGCCGCCCGCCGCGTCTTCGAAACCCTGCCCCTTAAATGGGCCTGGGGCTATAACCTCACGCAACGGAAACCCGTGCTGATTCCCTTTGACTGGTTTTTCGCCATAAACGCGTTCAACGGTCCCTCCGCCGGCAACTGCCGGGAAGAAGCGCTTCTCCAGGGCATCTGCGAAGTGGTGGAGCGCCATGTCTGCGCCCGGGTCAGCAGGGGGCGAATGGAGACCCCTGCCATCCGGCCGGCATCGGCTGCGGACCCGGTCGTCCGGGAATTGCTGACCAAATACGAGACCGCCGGGATCACGCTGCATCTGTCCGACCTGACCCTGGACACCGGCATCCCCACGGTCGGGGTCCTGGCTTACGACCCCGTCACCTTCCCCCATCAAAGCGAGATCGTCTGGACCGCCGGGACCACGCCTCATCCGGAAAAAGCCCTGAGCCGGGCGCTGACCGAAACAGCCCAGTTGGGCGGGGATTTCAACACCGGCGCCAGCTATGTGGCCTCGGGCCTGCCCAAGCCCTCCAGCCTACAGGATGCCGCATTCATTACCGAAACCGGCGCTTTCACCGAGATCAGCGCGTTGCCCGACCTTTCCGATCCCAACATCCGGGTGGAAATCGAAAATCTTTTGTCGACCCTATCCGACCGGGACATGGATGTGCTGGCCATCGACACCTCTCATCCCGCTCTCGGCGTGCCGGCCTTTTACACCATCATCCCGGGCGCCCATTTCCGGGAACGGGCCGCAGCCACCAGCGTCGGCATGTTCTCGGCCAAACTGATCTCGGAAACCTTTCCTCCGGATACGGCCGTGGACCGACTGGAAGAAATGGAAGGGCTGCTGCCCGGCAAATATTACGTCCAGTTCTATCTGGGAACCGCCCGGTTGGCCCTGGGAGACGTCCAGGGGGCACTGACCCACCTGAACCACTCTCTTGAACGGGACCCCAACCCGCAAGATCTCCCCTCCATTTTCTCCTACACGGGGGTTTGCCTCAAAGAAATGGGCCGGTACCGGGAGGCCCTGTCGGCCCTTGACAAAGGGGCGGCCCTGGATGCCGAACGGACCGATATCCACAACCTCATGGGATTCTGCCATTTCAAACTGAAAGAACACGAAAAGGCCATCGACTGCTTTCAAAAGGTGTTGCGCCTGGATCCGGGGTCCGCCATCGATTACGCCAATGTGGGCGTCAACTACCGGGACCTCGGCGATACGGAACACGCCATGGAGTATTTCCTCAAAGCTCTGACCATCGATCCATCCATTGAATTTGCCAGAGAGAACCTGGACAAACTCAGGCAGGAGGGTTAATATTTTAAATCAAAGGAACACGAATGGACAGAAGCGCACAAAACACCGACAAAGGAGGAAACCATGGCTCAAAAGACCTTTTCCGTACCCAATATCAGCTGCGGACACTGCGTGATGTCGATCAAGAATGAACTCTCCGAACTGGACGGCGTTTCCAGCGTCGAAGGCGATGCGGACAAGAAGGAGGTCACCGTGGCGTTTGACGCCCCGGCTTCAGAGGAGAAAATTCGGGAAACGCTTAAAGAGATCAACTACCCTGCACAATAACGGCGCAGGAAGGAGGAGAGACGGTTGACCAACGCTTACGCCCGCATCATCCAGGACAATCTCGACAGGCTGTACAGCAACCTGCCGCCAGACTTCGCGGCGCGCCTTCCGGCCGATCAGGATGAACAAG
Organism: Desulfobacteraceae bacterium; assembly: GCA_011390065.1. GTDB lineage: Bacteria > Desulfobacterota > Desulfobacteria > Desulfobacterales > JAABSP01 > JAABTD01. Next base: position 341 of record JAABTD010000350.1, on the reverse strand, counting down.
CCTTCATCTTTCCGGCCTTCGGCAAATCCTGCCGGATCGAACCCGCCGGCATTTTCCTGGGGGATCATCAGCAGTCCGGGCCTGTGGGGATCATCATCAGCCTCTATGCCCTGAACGCCCGCTTGACGCCCATGGTGAGGGCGCCGCTCAAGGCATTCAAGGATTTTCCCGGGACCATGCCCTATGTGGGGGCCTTTGCCACCCATACCGAAGGGCTTCTGGCGCCCCATGTGGAGACCATCGCAGAACAGGCCCATCGCATCCGGGAAGCTTTGGAGGGGGAGGCGGCGCCCGCGGGCACGGGAGGCGATGTGTCGTTTCTCGTAAAACCGCTGCCGAAA
>JAABTD010000135.1 GCA_011390065.1 Desulfobacteraceae bacterium | reverse complement strand
ATCAGGGAGATCGTGGAACGGCTGGGGTTTCTGGAAAGCGTGGGGTTGTCCTACCTGACCCTGGACCGGGCCGCCCACACCCTGTCGGGCGGCGAAAGCCAGCGGATCCGGCTGGCCACCCAGATCGGGTCCAAGCTGACCGGGGTCCTCTATGTCCTGGACGAACCCAGCATCGGCCTCCACCAGCGGGACAACCGGCGGCTGCTGGAGACCCTGATCCGGATGCGGGACCTGGGCAACACCGTCCTGGTGGTGGAACACGACGAGGAAACGATCCGGGCCGCCGACCACGTCGTCGATATGGGGCCGGGCGCCGGGGTCCATGGGGGAGAGGTGGTCTTTTCCGGAACGCCGTCGGAGATGATCCGCTCCGAGACCTCGTTGACCGGCCAGTACCTGTCGGGAAAGAAGCGGATCGAGATCCCCCACAAACGCCGGTCGGGGAATGGCCAGGCGGTGATTGTCCGGGGCGCGGCGGAGCACAACCTGAAGGATATCGACGTCCGGTTTCCCCTGGGGTGCTTTATCTGCGTGACCGGGGTCTCCGGGTCGGGCAAGTCCTCCCTGGTGATCGAGACCCTCTACCGAACCCTCTCCCGCCACATCTACCGGAGCCGGACGGCGGCCGGAAAGCACCGGGAGATTCTGGGGCTCGAACACCTCGACAAGGTGGTCAACATCGACCAGTCCCCCATCGGCAAGACCCCGCGATCCAACCCCGGCACCTATACCGGGGCCTTCACCCACATCCGGGAACTTTTCGCCCGGACCCAGGACGCCCGGGCCCACGGCTACAAGCCGGGCCGGTTTTCCTTCAACGTCAAGGGCGGGCGTTGCGAGGCCTGCGGCGGGGACGGCATCATCAAGATCGAGATGCACTTCCTGCCCGACGTCTATGTGACCTGCGACGTCTGCCGGGGCAAGCGCTATAATCGGGAAACCCTGGAGATCCGCTACAAAGGCAAGACCATCGCCGACGTGCTGGAAATGACCGTCAACCAGGCCCACGAATTCTTCCAGAAGGTGTCGGCCATCCGGCCGAAGCTCAAGACCCTCATCGACGTGGGCATCGGCTACATCCGTTTAGGCCAGCCGGGCACGACGCTCTCCGGCGGCGAGGCCCAGCGGATCAAACTGGCCCGGGAACTGAGCAAGCGGGAGACGGGCCGGACGGTCTACATCCTGGACGAACCCACCACCGGCCTCCACGCCGAAGACATCGGCAAGCTCCTGGGCGTCCTCAACCGCCTGGTGGACATGGGCAACACGGTCATCGTCATCGAACACAACCTGGATGTGATCAAGTGCGCCGATCATGTAATCGACCTGGGGCCGGAAGGGGGCGACGAGGGCGGGTGGATCGTGGGGGAGGGAACCCCGGAGGCGCTGACGGCGGTTCCGGAATCTTATACGGGGCGGTTTTTGGCGGAGGTGTTGAGGACGGGCGGGAGTTGACTTTTAGAGACGAAAATCCAAATATTTAGGAATTATAATTAGATGGAATTCAATGTGTTGTTGATGGGCGTCGTTATTTTTATCGCCCGGGTGTGCGATGTCTCCATCGGGACGGTGCGGACCATCGTCACCGTCCACGGGCGGTCGGGCATCGCCTTTTTTCTGGGACTCATCGAAATTTCCCTTTGGCTGGCCGCCGCCAGCACCGTTATCGTCCAGGTGCGGGATGTGCCGATCCTGGGCGCCTTTTACGTCCTGGGGTATGCCACGGGAAATTTTCTGGGCATCCAGATGGAACGGAAAATTGCCTTCGGATCGTTGATCCTCCGGGTGATCACGGCCGTCCGGGGAAAGGAGATGGCGGACGCTTTGCGTGAAAAGGGGCAGGCGGTGACGGTTTTCACCGGCGAGGGGCTGAAGGGGACGGTCAAAGAACTCTACATCGTCTGCCGCCGCCGGGATCTGCGGTGGATACTGCCCCTGGTGAAAGAAGAGGACCCGGATGCTTTCTACATCACGGAACGGGCGGGCAGCGTCAACAAGATTCTGCGGCCCATGGCGGTGCCGGCCACCGGCTGGCGGGCGATTTTCAAGAAAAAGTAAGCCGGCGACAAAGGAAAAATGCAAAAAGGCACGGAGGCAATGGTTTAAATTTATGGTATTTTGGCGCCGTTTTTGGTATATTTCCCTTGAATCGGCAAGCTGTCGGCGGAAAGTTGTCGGCATGAACTTTTAACCTGTACAAGGGGGTTCGATATGAAAAAAGGGATAGGAGGCATGTTCGCCTCGACAAAGGAATTCCTGGAGTCCGGAATGGACAAGGTGTCGAAATTTTTCATCTCCGACGATGTGGCCAAGGCGTCCATGGTGCTGGCCGCCTGGATTACCGCGGCCGACGGAAAGGTCAAGGACAGCGAGATAGAGGAAACCGAGAAATTCATCCATGAGGTGGATTTTCTCAAGGATATGGACAAGGACAAACTGACCAAAGAATACCGCAAATGGTGCAAGCAGTTCGTCAAAGACCCGGATGACGCTCTGGTCTATGCCCTGACGGAGATCACCCCCCTCATCCATCGGCCCGAGGCGGTGAATGCGGTGCAGCTTGCGTTCCGGATCGCCAAGGCGGACAACGACGCTTCGGAGAAAGAGATGAAAGTGGTCAACAAGGCCTGCCATTTCCTCGGGGTGACGTGTTCAGGCGAAACGGGGTGCGTACTGGCCGATTAGGAAATCGATCGCAGCGGCGCGTCCCCGCGCCCTGAACGCGCCGGCGATCAACATGAACATGAAAAGCCGTTGGCCGCTTGCGGCTAACGGCTTTTTGGATGCCCAAAATTTGATCCATTCATGGCGATAGATTGGCGTTTGCAATGGAAGCGACAGCAGAAACAATAGATATAGATAAAATTTCGGATGGTTTGACGATCGAAGAGTTCGCGCCGTTGTGGCTGACAATCGACAATATCGGGCCCTTCCGGAACCAGCCTTATGAAATCGATTTTACTGACAGTTTGGGCGAGCCCTGTAATTTGTTTCTACTGTTGTCCAGAAACGGACAGGGAAAAACGACCTTGCTGGAGGTCTTCGCCCGTTTGATGGATTTTGTTTTCCAGGAAGATCCAAAATCCTTCGGACATGAGGACGTCGATTTCGGCAATGGTCGCGTCCAATGGGATATTCGGCTTAAAACCGATTGGAAAGGAAACAAGAGGGCGGTTTTACTTTCGCTGCTCTCTGGAAACCTCGACCGGGAATCCCCCGCCATCAAAGAATGGTCCGCCGCAGCGCTGCAAAAGCACCATGTTGACGAATGGCGCCCCATCGGATTCCGGCGCCGCGCATTGGGGGGGAAATGGCAGTGGATCGGAAAACCCGATGATTTAATGGATGCCTTTATCGGGTCGGTCCAGGCCGCGAGTTCGTTATCGTCTGCGCCGGATGGATTCGAGACGCCGAGGCTCACGCTTCCCAGTCTTTTGTTTTTCCCCGCCCATCGCGACATCGAGCGGGTATCCACTCCGGATCGTTCCATCATTAGACCAGAAAGCTGGAATTATTCGACGGTTTATAAAGTCAACTCCCAGGGGGGGCAATGGCGGCGATCGTTGGACAACCTTTTGGTCTGGTTGAAATGGCTGGACGACGGGCGGTTCGAGAAAGCCGTCGAGATCATCAATAAACGGGTGTTCGGCGACGGCGCCAAATTCCTGGAGGGCATTCGCAAAGACCCGCCCGAAGCCATCATCAACAGCGGCGGTGAAAAACACCGTTTGGATCAGTTGAGCGGCGGGGAGAAAAACCTGGTGCAGTTGTTTCTGCGCATCGGCGCGCACATGACGCAAAACACCATCATTTTGATCGATGAACTCGATATTCATCTCCATCCGAACTGGCAACACTACATTATCGATCTTTTCAAGGATTTCGTGCGGGACCATCCCGGCGCGACCGTTATCGCCAGCACGCATTCCAGAGAGATATTGGGCGCATTCCCGATGGATATTCCGGAGGCCGGCGTGAGAAAGGGCGGCGATATCATCAAACAGGGTGTAATGTAAAAAATGCCAAGTTTGAAAGACCTCGAACAGACAGACGCAATCGACGGCGCGTATCTGGATAAAGCCATCGTCTATCTTGAGTCGGAAGAAGACGTCCAGATCATCAAAGAACGGTGGTTTTTCGATGAGGGGCGTTATGTCGAGTTCAAATCCGTGGATGCCGGTTCAGGCGGAGGGTGTACCCAGGTTGTCCGCCAGGTTGAATCTGATCGCCGCAAGGGGATTGTCGCTTTTGGCATTGTTGACAGAGATGCATTGCTTCAGTGTTGCTTCTGGGATGCCTGGTGGGAAAGCGATGATGTCGCCTTTGTGGAACGTCAACCATTGGGGGAGCATATCAAGGTTCTGAAACGATGGGAAATTGAAAATTATCTGTTGACGCCCGACGAGATGGAGATCGTTCTGGCCGATAAGGATTTCCGCTCGATGCGAAGCGCTCAGGCCGTCGTTGAGGAGCTTCTGGGTCATGCTGAAGATGTGAAGATGTTATCGGCCGCGGCAGTGTACTGCCACGAAAATGGATATGCTTTTCCCGACGGCTTTGCCGGAGACAAAAGAAGCGATGCATTGCGGGGCGCTGTAGAAACGTACCTCTCGAATGTACTGGGCGATTACGATCCATCGCGGCTGAACGATTTTATCGACAGGATCGAAGGTTTCGCCGAAGGGATCACGGCCCCTGTTTTTGAAAGGTGGGAACGCCTGAATCGACTGATCGACGGCAAACGTATGCTGAGACGCTTCGGCCTATACGGTTCGGCCTTTTCCGACAGACGGGGAGACCTTGCACGGCATATTCGGATCAACGACAGGATAGACCCGGAAATTTGGGCGCATTTGAGGGTGTTCAAGGCGGCCGGCAAAACCTGATTCATTCCGTTGGCTTCACAATCCCTGCCCAAAAACAATTAAAAGGAGGCCCCATGCCTCACCTGATGGGTGATTTTCAGATCAGCGACCGGCTGATGCGGTACAGCGATTTCATCCCGCGGTTTTACAACCTGTGCCGGTCCTACGGGTTTGCGGCGGGGAAGATCATGCCGTCCCGGGCGTTTTGTTCGGACGAGAGCCAGGGGTTTCCGATCATCCTGATCACCAAGCACTTCGGCACGTTCCCGTTCAACCACGGACGGGTGGGAGGCATTGTGGCCACAGGTCGCCACGGCCCGCACGCCCATCACGGCCAGGATCTGGCCATCATCCAGGCCAGCCACGTCGGGTACGACCCGGAGGCGGATCGGTTCGGCGCCTACCGCCGGCTCCAGACCGAAAATTGCGTTCAAGGGCCGGCCTGCGGCAAGATCCAGGGCGTTTTGGACTGGTATCGCAAGGAATACGCTTTTGCCCGGGAAAACATCGCCTTTTCCCATCTGAACGGCAACGACGTGGTCATCGTCGACAACCAGCTTTTAGACCCGGACCGGGAAGCCGGACTGTTTCTTCATCTGGCATCCCTCATCGACATGGCGCCGGAGACGCGGCCCGAGCCGTTGACCATCTTCAGCACCTCCAAGGCGTTTTCGGTCAACCGCGCGTTCAAGTCCCGGCTGCCGGTCGAAACCTGGCAGGGCGGGGTGCGGGAGCCCATCGGCGACGCCCTGACCGCCGACTTGTTCCATTTTAAACGTCCCATTTCCAAAGCCCCGGAAGGGCGGGATCAACTGGAGCTGAATCTCAGCTACAGCATGCCCCAGATCGTCACCGCCGGGCATCCCGAGCTGGTGGCGGCCCAGACCAACACCCAGATGGAATTCGACCGGGCCTACCGCACCGTCATCAAGGAAAGCGGCTACCAGGACAAAAATCTGGCGTTCATCTCGGGCATCAACATCGACATTTCGCCCAGGGAGGGGCAGGCGTTTCCCCTGACCAAATTCGTCCCCTGGGCCGCCTACATTCAGACCCGTGAGGGAAAGTCCGTCATCCTCGAACAGAAAAAGCTGTTTATCGACCTCAGCGCCCAGTCCGTGGACAACGAAAACCAGATCGACCTGGAAGACGCCATCCGCCGGATGAAAAAGCGGCCTGAGTTGAAAATCGAACCTTAGTGAACGGGGACCATCCGGGAATCCGTCGCGATTGAAAGCCAGGCATATACAGAACATGGTCATCGAAAATTCCCCGCCTCCGCAGGTATCCGCCGAAGAATTGGCGGGACTGCGGCAGGAAAATGAACGACTGAAACGCCGCCTGGCCGAAACCGAGGGGCGGAATCGATCTCTCCGCGACCGCCTGGCGGCGCGCGACCGCGAAATCGATGCTGAGTGCGCTGATCGACAGCGGGCCGCCGATGCGCTGAAACTGGCTGAACTGATCATCGACAGCAGCCCGGCGATTCTTTTCCGGCGATTGGCCGCCGAGGCCCTGGAAGATCGGAAAATGGTCTACGTCTCGCCCAACATCTCCCGGTTCGGTTACAATGCGGAAGACTTTTTGGCGGGGCGGACCATGTTCCGCGACATTGTGCATCCGGGGGATCACGACCGGGTCGTGGCGGAAATCGACGGCTACGTCGCCCGGAACATCGACGCTTACACCCAGCAATATCGCATCGTCACCCGTTCGGGCGATATCCGGTGGGTCGAAGACCGGACATCCGTGGTCGATGACCCCCAAACCGGCATCCGCTACCACCAGGGGATCGTCATCGATATCCACGAGCGGAAAGAGGCGGAGGAAAAACTTCAACGAAGCGAAGAAAAATATCGACGGATCGTCGAAACGACCGGCGAGGGATTTCTCCTGATGGATGCGAATCTGAAGATCACGGATCTCAACAGCGCCTGCTGCCGGATGGTCGGCATGGTCTGGGAGCGGCTCATGGGCCGTTATTTTCTGGATATGATATCCGAGCGCCATCGTCACTTTTTTTCAGCCAGCATGGAGGATCTGCTGGACGGCGAGTACCATGAATTCGAAGGCGATCTCCTGGCCGGCGACGGCCGGATCGTACCGGCTCTCATCCACCTCAACGCCTTGCGGCACGACGGCGGCGGCATCATCGGCATCATGGCCTTTGTCACCGACATGACCGAAAACAAGAAGGCCCTTTCCCTGGCCGGAGAGGTCCAGAGAAGCCTGCTGCCCCAGGGCCCTTTGAAAATCGCCGGTCTGGATGCAGCCGGGCGAAACGTCTCCTGCGACGAGATCGGCGGGGACTACTTCGATTTTCTATGGGATAGGGGTGCGTCGCCGGGCCCCTTTACCGCGGTGGTGGGCGATATCTCCGGTCATGGAGTGGATTCGGCCCTCCTGATGACCAGCGCCCGGGCGTTTTTGCGTCTGCAGGCGTCTCGGATGGGAAGCATCGCCGACCTCGTCACGGCCATGAACCGCCAGATGGTCGAAGATGTCCATGAATCCGGTCGATTCATGACGTTGTTCTATCTGACCGTCAGTTCGGATCGGGGCCAGGTCGAATGGGTCCGGGCCGGCCATGATCCGGCCTGGATTTACGATCCGGTTGCCGATCGTTTTATCGAACTCAAAGGGCCGGGCGTCGCCCTGGGCATCGATCCGGCCCACGTTTACCGATCCAACCGGAAAACCGGCGTGGAGACGGGTCAGGTCATCATCCTCGGCACCGACGGGATCTGGGAAGGGCGAAACGCCGCCGGGGAGATGTTCGGCAAGGAACGCCTCCGGGAGATCGTCCGCCGGCAGGCCCATGCCGATGCCGAAACGATCCTGAACGCGGTGTTCCAGGCCCATGCCGACTTTACGCGTGGGACCCGGACCCTCGACGACGTCACCCTGGTGATTCTCAAGCGCGTTCCCTGATGACGGAACAAGGGGAGGACCAGGTCTTCACCGGCCGCGCCGCCGCATAGGCGCCGCTTCCATTCCGCTTTCAGGTTTGGGTCGTCGACGATCCGCGTTCGACGGGGTCTACGCTGGCGGACAGCGGCAAAAACACCCGGAAAACGCTCCCCCGGCTATAATCCTTGCTTATCCCAAATCCTTGTAGTTGGCTTTACAAGATCAGGTCGATCCATCAAAACAATTCGATCTCCGTCGCAACCGCAATCTCCCGTTCCTCACAACACTTCATGGCGTCATCCTTAAACCCGCCCACGGAAAAAAAGGCCGGTAAAACAACGTTGTTCGGACGCAGATCGGCAATAATACGGGCTTTTTCCAAAAAATCCTCCACAGCCGTCAACCCCACCGGCGCCTGGGTTTTCCGCGCCTCCACCACCAAAAGCCGCCCGCAGGCCGACGCCGCCAGCACGTCGATTTCCATGGCCTTGCCGTCGGGACGCTGGAATTTCACCCGCATGGTCGCGTCCGTGATGTTCAACTCCGCGTCGTCCTTTACATTTTCAAAATACCGGGAAAGGCGAAACCGCTTCTTGCTTCTGAACTCGTTGCACAAGAGATATTCGGCCATCATGCCGCTTAAATGGTTGATCAGGCCTTGCAAAGATCGCTTTTCTTTTTTCAGGCGCTGGATTTCTTCGTGGAAATTCCGTTTCAAATCAGTTATTTCAACATTGGGATCAAAGGTCGCGATTTCCTCCTCGAAGCGTTGCCGCAAAATCAGGCAAAGCGTTCCGTCGGTCAATCCCTGGTATCGGATGTCCGTGCTTCCCCGCTGAATCAAATCCGCCTTGACCATGTTTTGCAACAGCTTTTTGATTCTGTTTTCGTTAATCTCAAGCCTCAGCTCTTGCTTCAATTCCTTTGGGGTCCACTCCCGGTCGGAATGCTTGCTCAAATGCAGCATAATTCGTTTGGAGTTGACGGTGTTGATCCTCTTTAAAGACAGTTCAATGTATTCCCCCCAGGTCATGGACATCTCGGAAAGCCGATCCGTGATCTCGTGATGGACCGCATTGACCACGCCTTCCTCCGCGGTCAGGTCCTTGGCCTCGAATTCGCTCTGGATCACGCAGGAGATGAAAAACGGGTCGGACATGCAAAGATGGTTAATCAGAACCGCCGTTTCGTTGGAAATCGGCTGATCGCAATGTTCCGAATATTTAAAAACCGCCTGAAGCCCAAATTCCGGCTGAAGATAGGGATTGATGAATTGGCGCTTCAGCCGACCGGCTTCCA
>JAABTD010000134.1 GCA_011390065.1 Desulfobacteraceae bacterium | reverse complement strand
CCGATCCATTGATCGAGCAGGTTAAATTCTTTTTCCCGACCCACGAGAAGGTCCGGGTCGCCGATGGATTCGGGGAGGGGATATTGCAGGGGCATGGTTGTTTTTCCTTTCAAGTTTGGGGTTCCGTCTTTCAGGCTGTTTTACGGGTAAAAAACCGACTGCATTTCATTTATTCACGGGTATTGCCCCAAAACCCGTTGGATGGTCATTTTCAGGGTTTCCCGCCGGCAGGGTTTCTGCAAAAACGCCTGGGGCTGCTCCGCGTGGTCTCCGGTCATGGCCTGGGACTTGTCGTATCCGCTCATCAGAATCGCCGGGATGTCCGGCCGGATCTTGCGAAGTTCCGCCAGCGTGTCCCATCCGTCCATGCCCGGCATGCTGAGGTCGGAGATCACCAGGCGGATTCCATCCGGTTTCTCCCTGAAAATAGTCACAGCTTCTTCCCCGGACGAGGCGGTGATGACCGGGAATCCGAGCCGGCGCACCATCATCCCGGTCATGTCGCGGACCTGGTCTTGATCGTCCACCACCAGAACGGCGCCGTCCCCGGAAGCGGGTTCAGGATCGGTTTCCGCTTTGTCTTCGGGCGGGACGGCGGGTTCGGGGGACAGGGGAAGGAACACCCGGAAAACGCTGCCCCGCCCGGGGGCGCTGTCCACCGTGATGCAGCCGCCATGGGCCTTGACGATGCCCAGGACGACGGGCAGGCCGAGCCCCCGGCCGGTGAACTTGTCGGAGTAGAAGGGATCGAAGATGAGGTCCATGGTCTCGGCATCCATGCCCTTGCCGGTGTCGGCGACGGCGATGCAGGCATAGGCGGGGGCCTCCGCCTTCCAGTTCATGGGCAGCCGGCGCGCCTCCCGGATTTTCGAGGCCGCCGCTGTTTCGACGGAGACCGTCACCCGGCCCGGAGGGTCCGCCTCCACGGCTTCCCGGGCGTTGGTCACCAGCGCTTTAAGGACCTGTTCCACCCGGGTCGGGTCGGCCGGGACCACCGGTCCCGCGGCAGGGAGGTTCTTTTCCAGGGGTATTCCGGCCGGGATGTCTTTTTGGATATCGTCAAGCGCGTTTCCGGCGGTTTCCGAGAGATCGACCGGTTTGGACGCGACCCGGTCATAGCCCAGATAGGTCAGCATCAGCCGGCTCAGGTCGGCGGCCCGGCGGGTCGCGGATTCCGCTTCCACGAGCTTTTCAAGAACCTCCGATGTCGGGGGAAGATCCTCCCGAACCATTTCGAGGTATCCGATGGCCGCGTAGAGGATGTTGTTGAAGTGGTGGGCAATGCCGGCGGCCATCCGGCCGATGGCTTCCATCTTCCGGGCCTGGGCCAGGCGGGCTTCCATTTCCCGGCGTTCCTTTTCGGCCCTGGCTTTGTAAAGGATCATTTCGAGCATGGCGTACAGTTCCCGCTCCTCGAAGGGCTTCACGAGATAGCCGAAGGAACCCGCCTTCTTGGCGCGCGCGAGCAGTTCGCGGTCGCTGTAGGCCGACAGAAACAGCACGGGGATGTCGAATTGGCTGTGGATCCGGTCCGCCGCCTCGATGCCGTCCATGTCGCCGCGCAGATTGATGTCCATGAGGACGGCGTCGGGCCGGTCTCTTTCGGCGTTCGCCACGGCCTCTTCCCCCGAGGCCGCGATGGCCGAGACGCCATAGCCGAGGCTCTCCAGGCACTCCCGCGCGTCTTCCGCCACAGTGGTGTTGTCTTCGACGATCATGATCTTCGCAGCGTCCATGGGTCCCCCTTTCTCTATTCAGCGGCGGCCCCCGAGGTTTCGGAAACCTCGGAAGTCTTTATTTCACTTCTGATTGATACAGTTGAAGTGGATGATAAACCGCGTACCGTTGCCCCGTTCCACGTCGATGGTTCCGCCCAGTTCGCGGGTGACGGCGCCCGCCACCAGTCTCATGCCGAGGGACGACGGTTTTTGGATGTCGAAATCCGGCGGCAGGCCCTTTCCCGTATCCGAAACAATGAGCCGGACGGTTTCCCCTTCGGGACGGTCCAGGTGGACGGATACGGTTCCTCCCGCGTTATGCGGAAAGGCGTGCTTGAAGGCGTTTGAGATCAATTCGGCGATGATCATGCCCACCGCGATCCCCTGGTCCATGTTCAGCGACACGTCGGCGGCGCTTACCGTCAGCGTAACCCCTCTTTGCCTGGCGTCGTGGGCCTGGCCGAGGTTCCGGCAAAGTTTTTTGAGGTAGGCTTCGAAGTCGATTTTGGCCAGGTCGTCGGACAGGTAAAGGGCCTCGTGAATCAGGGACATGGCCACGATGCGGTCCCGGCAGTCACTGAAGATCGCCGTCAACTGGTCGTCATCGGTTCTTCGGTCGTGCATCCGCAGCAGGCCGACGATGGTCTGCATGTTGTTCTTGACCCGGTGGTGGATTTCGCGCAGGAGCGTTTCTTTTTCGGCGAGCGCGCCTTGTAGGGCCAGTTCCGCGTGTTTGCGGTCGGTGACATCGAACGCCAGGCTGTCCCATATAATGCTTCCGTCCTCCTGGCGATTGGGGACGCCGCGTGATTGTATCCATTTAATCCTGCCGCCGGGCAGTTCAATACGATGCTCCTGCTCCCAAAAAGAGAGTTTTTGAGCGGATTCCTTTATGGATGCGACGTATTCCTCCTGATCGTCCTTGTGAATCCGGTCCCATAGCAGCGCGTTGTTGTTCACGGCGTCTTCCCGGGAAACTTCAAAAAGATCCTCGGCGCCTCTGCTGATGTATAAGAGCTGATCGGTTCCATCGGGGTTCAGCTTATATTTCATAACCAGCCCCGGCATGCTTTCAACGATGTTTCGAAATTTCAGCTCGCTGGCTTTGAGTTCATATTCAATTCGCTTTCGATCCGTGATGTCGCGGGTGATGGAAAGTACGGAATGGATTGCGCCGTCGTCGCCGGTTTCCGGTACGATAATGGAGTGGAACCAATGGCGGCCCTCGGACGTGTCGAACTTGAATTCCACGGTCTGTTTTTCCTTCCGATGAAAAGCGCCCCTGAAAGCCTCATCCCAAATATCACATAATTCCAGCGGCATGCCGAGTTCCTGGTTCGTTTTCCCAAGAAACCGGTCGGCGGAGATTCCCGTAATGGTTTCGATCACGGGGTTGACATAGATATGGCGCGAATTTTTGTCGAGCCGCGCGATGATGTCATGTGCGTTCTCAGCCAGATGCCTGAATTTGCGTTCACTGTTTTTCAGGGCATCCTCCGCCTGTTTGCGTTCGGTGATGTCTGCCACCACGCCGATGGCATACCGGATGTTTCCATTATCATCCCGGATCACGCTGGACGACAGTTCGGCCCATATCGGGCGGCCGTCTTTATGGCGATAGCATTTTTCGAGACGGTATGCGTCTTGTTCTCCATTCAGGACAGACCGGTCCGTCTGAATCGACAGGTCCCGGTCATCTGGGAACGTCACATCGTAGACGGTCAATCGAAGCAGTTCCTCCCGGGTGTATCCGAGCATGTCGCATATTGCCTGATTGGCGTCGATGAACCGGCCATCTGTCGACGCAATGACGATGCCGGCTGTCGCCTGCTCGAATATGAGGCGAAAGCGGGTTTCGCTTTCCCGGCGAGCTGTTTCAGCCTTTTTTCGTTCGGTAATGTCCTGCTTTATGCCAAAAATTTTGTCGGGCGTTCCGTCAGCATCAAACATGATGTCGCTGGTGCTTTGAACATCAATCACCTCGCCGGTGTCTTGTTTGATGAACCGATACTGGCAATCGAACGGTTTTCCCTCGCGAAGGCATTCATGGAAATATGCCATGACATCGTCGAAATCTTCCGGGTGTACAAGCGCCCGAAATTCTTCTGGGGTGTACTTTTCTTTTTTGGGAAGTCCGAAAATGCGATAAAATTCGTCGGACGCCGTCCAATAGTTTTCTTTTAAATCTGTTTCGTAATTTCCTAATTTTGCGATTTCTTGCGATTTTTTAAGGTTTGCTTCGCTCCGGCGCAAGGCGTCTTCCGCCTGCTTTTGCTCTGTGACATCCGCCATGAAACACAAGGCCGCGGGCCCGTTCTCCCACGAAAACAACGCCACCTTCAGGTTTACCCATCGGATGTCGCCGGATTTGTGGATGATCCTGAAGGGGTAGACATCGGGAATGGACGTGTCCCCGGCGAGTCTTGTCTCGTGCCGCTCCTCCACCATTGTCCGGTCCGCATCATGGACAAATTCGGCGAGGGGTCGGGAACCGAGTTCCCTCTTTGAATAGCCGAAAAGCGCTTCGCTTTTTGGATTGGAAAACACAAACATGCCGTCCTGGGCCACCAGTA
>JAABTD010000133.1 GCA_011390065.1 Desulfobacteraceae bacterium | reverse complement strand
TGGCCGGGGGCTCCTATCACAGATATTACGGGACTGTGAGTTGTCTCGGGAGGAAATACGGCATCTGCTTTGAAACCAAGTTATCATTTTTGATGCTTTAGAACAAACAAACGAACGAAACAAACAAACATCATGTTGCCCACTAACGTGAAACAAATGTTGAACCAACAAATCCAGGCCGCGGAACACCCCCGCGAACTGGCCATCGACATCATGATGGCGGTCCAGGACCACTACGGCTACCTGAGCGACGAAGCGCTGGAAGAAGCAGCGGCCATCGTGGGCGTCGATCCTTTAAAGCTCGAAGAGCTGGCCACCTTTTATACCTTCTTATACCGGGAGCCGGTGGGCCGATACGTCATCCATATCTGCGACAGCGTCATCTGCTGGATGAATGGGTATGAATCCCTTCGGGACCATCTTTGTAAAAAGTTGGGCATTCAAATGGGGGAAACCACGCCGGACGGCCTGTTCACGCTGCTGCCGGTCTGCTGCATCGGATACTGCGACCGGTCTCCGGCGATGCTTATCAACAAGAAAGCCTATGGGCCGCTGACCCCGGCGAAAATCGACGAGATCCTGGAGACGCTGCGGGCCGAGGCGGCGGAAACCACACCATCATAAAGGGCGATCGAGAAAAAGGAATGGCCGAAACCACCGACACCGCATATCCGCAAGTCCTGTTCGCCAACCGGAAGCTGGACCGCATCGCCGCCATCGACGATTACCGGAAAAACGGCGGTTACGAGGCCATCGAAACGGTTCTGAAAACCTTCTCCCCCAAGGATGTCCAAAAACTAATTCAGGATTCCAACCTATTGGGGAGGGGCGGGGCCGCGTTCCCCGCGGGCATGAAGCTCCAAACGGTGGCCGACGACGCGCCCTTTCCCCGGTACATCGTCTGCAACGCCGACGAGATGGAGCCCGGCACCTTCAAGGACCGGGTGCTCCTCCACGCCGATCCCCATCTGCTCATCGAAGGGATGCTCATCGACGCCTATTCGGCCAGGGCGGAAAAAGGCATCGTCTTCATCCGCCCCGAGTACGAAAACGCGGCCCGGATCCTGGAGCGGGAGGTCGCCATCGCCGAGAAAGCGGGGTTCCTGGGAAAGAACATCCTCGGCAGCGACTTCAACTTCTCCATCGACGTCCACCGGAGCGGCGGGCGCTACATCTGCGGCGAAGTAACGGCCCAGCTCAACGCCCTGGAGGGAAAACGGCCCAACCCCCGAAAGCCGCCGCCCTACCCCACGGAATTCGGGCTGTGGGGAAAGCCCACGGTGACCCAGAACGTGGAGACGCTCTGCTGCATGCCGCCCATCCTCCGCAACGGCGCCCAATGGTTCAAGGATCTGGCCCTCACCGAAACCGGCGCCGGCACCAAGCTTTACGGCATCAGCGGCCGGGTCAAAAAACCGGGGTGCTTCGAACTGCCCATGGGGGTCCGGTTGAGCGAGATCATCGACGAGCACGCCGGCGGCATGGCCGAAGGGTCCGAATTCAAGGCCTGCCTGCCCGGCGGGGCTTCCACCCGGTATCTCACCCGGGAGCACTACGACATCCCCATGGATTTCGAATCCCTCAAGGCGGTCGGAATGCGGCTGGGCACTGCCGCCATCATGGTCTTCGACCAGTCCGACTGCATGGTGGGCGTCACCCACAACCTCATGGAATTCTTCGCCCGGGAATCCTGCGGATGGTGTACGCCCTGCCGCGAGGGCATCCCCTACATCAAAGATATTTTGTGGCGCATCGAAAACGGCCTGGGGGAAGAGCGCTTCGTCCCCATGCTGGAGCGGGAATGCCGTCACCTCTGGAACGCCTATTGCGCTTTCGCCCCCGGCGCCGCCGCGCCGCTGGAGGGTTTGCTGAACGATTTCCAGGATGAAGTCCTGGATCACATCCGCGAAAAAAAATGTCCGTTTAAGGCCAGCGTATAACCATGCCGAAACTGATCATCGACGAGCGAGAAATCACCGTCCCCGAGGGGACCAAGGTGATCGATGCGGCGGAACGGATGGGGATCATGATCCCCCGGTTCTGCTACCATCCTGCCCTGGGGGCGGTGGGCGCGTGCCGGGTCTGCGCCGTCAACTGCCTGGACGGCCCCATTAAGGGGATTCAGATGAGCTGCATGATCGACGCCCAGGACGGTATGAAGGTCTCCACGACGGACGCCGAGGCGGTGGATTTCCGCAAGCACGTCATCGAGTGGCTCATGCTCCACCATCCCCACGACTGCCCGGTCTGCGACGAGGGCGGGCATTGCCTGCTTCAGGATCTGACGGTCTCCGGGGGGCACGGGGTCCGGCGTTTTCAAGGACCCAAACGGACCCACACGGACCAACACCTGGGACCGCTGGTGCGGCACGAAATGAACCGGTGCATCCAGTGTTACCGGTGCGTCCGCTATTACCAGGAATTCACGGGCTACGAAGATCTGGGAGTCATGCAGATCGGCAGCCGGGTCTACTACGGCCGCTACCGGCCGGGAACCCTGGAAAGCCCCTTTTCCGGCAACCTCATCGACATCTGCCCAACGGGCGTTTACACCGACAAGCCGTCCCGTTACCGGGGCCGCCGGTGGGATTTCGAACGGCGCCCCGCCGTCTGTCTTCACTGCGCCCTGGGGTGCCATGTCACGGTCAGCGCCCGGTATCGGGAGGTGGTCCGTCAGGAAGCCCGGTTCAGCGAATCGATCAACGGCCACTTTATCTGCGACCGGGGGCGGTACGGCTTTCCTTATGTGAACCTCCCCCAACGACCGCGAAGCGCCCGTGTGGACGGAACCGAAACCGGCTGGGAAGCGGCCCTGAAAACCGCCGGGGAACGGCTGGAATCCGTGGCCTGGAAAACCGGCCCCCAGGGGATCGCCGTGGTCGGATCGGCCCGGTGCGGCCTGGAGACCCAGGGCATGCTCAAACGGGTCGCCGACGCCAAAGGATGGCAGGGGCCGGTCCTCGACATCGACCCGGCCGCGGCCAATGTTCGGACAGCGGTGTCGCGACTGGATTCGGACTTGCAGGTTTCCCTCAGGGAAATCGAAACCGCGGACTGCATCGTCGTGGTGTCCGCCGATCCCCTCAACGAAGCGCCCATGCTGGCGCCGGCTCTTCGGCAGGCCCGGCGGAACGGCGCCCGGGTGACGGTCATCGATCCACGGCCGGCGTCTCTACCTTTTCAGTTCGACCATTTTCCCGTCGCCCCCGATGACCTGGCCGCGGCCATGGCTATCCTGATCCGGAAATGCGCCGAAAAGGAACCCCTTTCGGAACTGGGAAAGACAGCGGTCCGGTCCATCGAGGCGGTCTCCGACGGGGCGGATATCCCCGATGCCGATGGTCTTGCAGCGCTCTACGACGACCTCCACAACAGCCGACGGCCGGTCATCGTCTGCGGAACCCATACCGCGCCGCCGGAAATCCCCGGCATGGCCGCCGACTTGGCCCTGTTGCTCCGTATCGCCGGGCCCCGCGCGGGACTCTTCTATGTAATGCCCGGTCCCAACAGCTTCGGCGCGGCACTTCTCTCCGACCCGGCCCCCTCTTTCGGGGATCTCGTTTCGGCCATCGAAAAGGGAGAGATCAAAGCACTGGTGGTTGCCGAGTCGGATCTGTTCGGGTCGGGGATAGACTGGGATCGACTCCGGAACGCCATGAACAAACTGGAACTTCTGGTGACCCTCGACTACATCGATTCCCCGACGACCCGGGCGGCGCACATCCTGATCCCCACCCTGACGTCTTATGAAACGCCGTCTCTTCTCATCAACAATGAAGGACGGGTTCAACAGTCCCCGGCCGCCTTCCGGGGCGGAGACCCCATCGCCCGGACCGGCGGGGGGGACCACCCGCCCCGTGCATTCCGGAGAGACATTCCCGGCCGGGAAATGGGGGCTGCCTGGACGGCATTGCTGACCCTAGGCGGCAGGGATCCCGGTTCCGCCCCGGTGAACCTGACGGCATGGCTGGGAGAGGCCCATCCGGCCCTGACCTCGCTTCCGGAGGCTTCCGACTTTCCCCCCGACGGGGTCCGGTTGCCGCTGGCGGAAAATGCCGTAGAACGGTTCCAGACCGACCGGTTTTCCCATGGCGAGAAAGAAGAAGACGCCCTGACCCTGCTCGTGGTGGACAGGACTTTCGGGACCGAAGAACTGTCGTCCCTGTCGTCGATTCTCAAAGAGCTGACGCCGTCGCCGTTCATCCATATCCATCCGGAGGACGCCGCGGAATTGGGTCTGTCGGAGGGCGACGCGGTCGGGATCGACAGCGAAGCCGGAACCACCGTTCTTCCCATTAACCTAACGCCTGAGATGGCCAGGGGCGTCCTTGTGATTCCCAGGCGCCGGGACCTCGACGACCGGCTGCCGCAGGAAAGACGAACCGTGCTTTCCAAAACCGCCATCCGCAAAGCGACGGAGGACGCCTGATGCTCACCTATGCCGCCGGATTGCTGATGTTGACCGTAAAGCTGGGTCTGGTGCTGGGCGTTCTCCTCTTTGTCGCCGCGTACCTCGTGTGGGTGGAACGCAAATTCCTGGCCCGGCTCCAGGTGCGGTACGGCCCCAACCGGGCCGGCATTTTCGGCCTGCTCCAGCCCATCGCCGACTCCCTCAAAATGCTGACCAAAGAGGACACGGTCCCCGAAGACGCCGACCGGATCGTCTTTCTGCTGGCGCCGGCGGTGGTGGCCCTGACGGCGCTTCTCATGTTCGCCGTGGTGCCTTTTGGGGGAACGGTCACGGTGTGGGGACGGGAGATTCCCATGGTGATCTCGGATATCAACGTGGGACTGCTCTATATATTCGCCCTGTCTTCCCTGGGGGTTTACGGCATCGCCCTGGGCGGATGGGCCTCCAATTCCAAATTCGCCCTGCTGGGCGGGATCCGGGGCGCGGCCCAACTGATCTCTTACGAACTGGCTTTGGGGCTGTCCCTGGTTCCCGTCGTCATGCTGGCCGGCTCCTTCAGCCTGGTGGACATCGTGGCGGCCCAGGCGGTCAAGGGGCCGTTTATCTACTACCAGCCGCTGGCCTTCATCATCTTCGCCATCGCCGCCGCGGCCGAAAGCATGCGGATTCCCTTCGACCTGCCCGAGGCGGAAAACGAACTGGGGGCCGGGTTCCACATGGAATACAGCGGCATGCGGTTCGGGCTGTTTTTCATCGGGGAGTACGTCCACATCCAGGTGCTGGGGGCCCTGATCGCGGTCTTTTTCCTGGGGGGATGGCACGGACCGTTTCTGCCGGGCCCGGTCTGGCTGCTGATCAAAATCCTGCTGGTGTCGCTGTTCATGATCTGGATGCGCGGCACCCTGCCCCGGCTCCGGTACGATCAGTTGATGGCCATTGGCTGGAAAGTATTGATACCGCTGGCGCTGGTCAATATTGTGATTACCGGCGCGGTGGTTCTGATTTGACATTGGCAATATGGCCACAGCGAAACACGGAGCAGAAATGCAAGACATACATAAGGTGGTCAAAGTAGTAAACAATCAAGTTGTTATAGATTTGCCTCCCGGATTCCCGGATGGCGAAGTGGAAGTGATTGTAAGACCTTCAAGACATAAAGATGATAGGATTCGGGAACTTGAAAGAGAAATAGATATTGGAATGAAATCGCCGATCAGTCCGAGAAGTCACGATGAAATTTTTGATAGACTGAAAGAGAAGTATGGCGGATGTTAATCTTTTCTATACAAGTGACGCCGAAAACGACCTGGATTCAATATTCTGTTACATCGCTGAAAAAAATCCCACGAACGCATCCGATTATATTGAAAGAATGCGGTCGGTAATTAAAAACTTGAGCATATCTCCTTATATGGGCGTTGACTGCAAAACCAAAGGGATAAACAGAGATTGCAGAATACTGATATTTGAGAATTACCTGATATTTTATCAGTTTGGCGAAGATGACGATGAAATTGAGATATTGAGGATTCTGCGCGGTTCAAGAAAATATCAGGATGCGTTTTAAATGAAAATTGGAAAATTAGATGGCAATATGAGCACCCCATATGAATCCGTAAAAGCCCTGGCGGACGGCTTCGCCACCACCTTCAAACACCTGTTCCGGAAGCCGATCACCGAATCGTACCCGGAGTACAAGCGGCCCCTGCCGGCCCGGTCCCGGGCCCGGATCGAACTGACCCGGGACCCCGACGGCGACGAACGGTGCGTGGCCTGCTACTTGTGTTCGGCGGCCTGCCCGGTGAGCTGCATCTCCATGCAGTCGGCCGAAGGGGAGGACGGACGGCGTTATGCCCGGTGGTTCCGCATCAACTTCGGCCGGTGCATCTACTGCGGACTCTGCGAGGAGGCCTGCCCCACCTCGGCCATCCAGCTCACCCCCGATTTCGAGACCTGCAAGCGGGATCCGCTGTCCATGGTATTCGAAAAGGAGGATCTGCTGGTGGACGGATGCGGCAAGGACCCCGACTACAATTTCTACAAATACGCCGGGGTCGCCACCCCCGTCGGCGGCAAGGGAGAGCATGTCAACGAGTCGAAACCGGTGAATGTGCGGAGCAACATGCCATGACCGTATACGCCATCCTGTTTTACATTCTGGCGGGGCTGATCCTGATTACAACGGGTCTGGCCATCACCCGGCGGAACATGGTCCACACGGTGATCTACCTCGTCTTTTCGTTTTTCGGCAGCGCCATGCTCTTCTATCTGCTGGGCGCGCCCCTTCTGGCGGCCCTGGAGGTGATCATTTACGCCGGCGCCATCATGATCCTCTTTCTTTTCATTATCATGATGATGCGGGAGGAATCGCCCGAAACCCGGCTTTTCGTCCCGCGGCAATGGTTGCCGGCGGCGGCCATCGGCCTTCTTTATCTGGTTCTCGGCGTTCTGTTGATCCTGAGCGCGGATCCGACCACCGGAGAGCCCATGAAACTCGCCCAGGCCACTCCGGCGGCTTTCGGGGAATATCTGTTTAACGCCCACTGGCTGACCATCGAGATCGCCTCGCTCCTGCTCCTCGTCGCCCTCATCGGCGCCCTCCATCTGGGGCGGGAAGGAAAAGGCGGCGACGCCCGCAAAACCGAGGAAACATCATGATCGTTCCCTATTCCCACATCCTGGTCCTCTCCGGCCTCCTTTTTCTCATGGGAATGGTTTGCGCCACCACCCGGCGCAACCTGATCATGATCGTGGTGGGCCTGGAGATCATGCTCAACGCCGCCTCCGTCGCCTTTATCGGGGCCGCTTTGCAGTGGGGGACTCTGGACGGCCAGGCCGTCGCCATCTTTATTATCGCCGTGGCCGCGGCAGAAGTTTCCATCGGATTGGCTTTGATCGTGGCCGTTTATCGGCGGACCGGATCGGTAGATCCGGCGGTTTTGGAAAACCCCTCGGCATAAAGGAGAAACGGCTGTATGCGAGAAAATAATCAAACGCCTGATCCAATACCGGAACATTTTAAAAATATTGAGAAAGCCGCTGAATTCTGGGATACTCATGATTTGGGCGATTACTGGGATATGACAACAGAAGCCCATTTTGAGACGGATATTCAGAGGAGAGTTTTTCTGACAGCGCTGGAGCCGCGGTTGGCAAAAAGGCTGAGCGATTATGCACATAAACAAGGGGTGTCGACAGAAACGATTGTCAATTTGCGGATAGGTGAAAAATTAGAGGCCGTTAGTCAACGCGAATAAATAAGGCGTTGGCTTGACTTAAAAAAACAAAGTTTAAACACAACAACGAATTAAAGTACAATAACTATAAGGATATAAAATGAGAGCTGAGGAAATCAGACAGGCGATAAACCGGCTGGAACTTGCTGAAAAATTGTTGTTAGTCGAAGATGTGTGGGATTCCATTGCACTGGGCAATTCGGAACTCCCCCTTCCTGAATGGCAAAAGAGAGAACTGGACAAAAGATATGAGTCGTATAGAGCAGGGGAACAGGTCCTTCATGATTGGAAGGCTGTTCATGAAAATTTAAGAAATAATTTTAAATGAGGCTGCGCTATACCGACAGAGCAGGAAATGATCTTGCACTGGCATTTTCCTGGTATGAAAGGCAGAGCAGAGGTCTTGGTTTTGACTTTCTGGATTGTGTCGAGGCAGGGCTAAAAAACATCATCGAAAATCCAGAAATGTATGGGATACGTTATTCAAATTTTCGGAGCTGCATCATCAGGAGATTTCCGTTTTCGATTTTTTACACAATTGAATCTGACGAAATTGTCGTGCATTCGGTATTTGATAACCGGCAGGACCCCGGAAAAAGACCCTAAGAATCACCAGACTGTTTTTTAAAATGCAAGGGCGGTCGCCCAAAATGTCGACCTTTAAATGTTATGGAAAAATTGATGACATGGAACTCATTGAATGGGAGAGGGGAATTGGAAACGATCAGCCGTCTGCATAAAAAAATGACTTGTCTTGACCGGATCGTCTTTGAAGTGGAGCCCCTATGACCCCTCCCCACCCTTTCGACATCACCATCTTCGCGGCCATGGCGACCGCCGTGCTGCCTTTCATCGCCTTCGGCCTCATCATCATTTTCTTTCGGGGGCGGGACCGCATCGCGGCCGGCATCTCCATCGGCGCGATCTCGACCGCCCTGGTCTGCGCCCTGTTCCTGCTGGTCAAGCACTGGGGCCTGACGGAGCCCATCCTCTACACCGTCCGATGGGCCGACTCCGGACAGTGGACGATCCCCATCGGCGTGCTGCTCGACCCCGTGAGCCTGCTCATGCTCACGGTGGTCTGCGCCATTTCCTTTCTGGTCCAGATCTACTCCCTGGGCTACATGGCCGGCGATCCCGGTTTCTCCCGCTACTACGCCTACATGTCGCTGTTCGCCTGGGCCATGATCACCCTGACCATCTCGCCCACCATGCTCCAACTCTACATCTTCTGGGAGCTGGTGGGGCTGGCCTCCTATCTGCTTATCGGATTCTGGTACGAAAAATTCAGCGCGTCGGAGGCCGGTAAGAAGGCCTTTGTCATGACCCGCGTGGGGGATGTGGCCTTTCTGCTGGGCCTGCTCCTGGTGCTGCTCCATATGGGCAACCTCAACATCCTGGAGATGAACGGCCCGGCCGTGGCCGGCCAAATGCCCCCGGCCACGCTGACCCTGGCGGCGATCCTCATTTTCGGCGGGGTGGTGGGCAAAAGCGCCCAGTTCCCGCTCATGACCTGGCTGCCCGACGCCATGGAGGGCCCAACGCCGGTAAGCGCCCTGCTCCATTCGGCCACCATGGTGGCGGCCGGGGTCTACCTGTTCGCCCGGCTCTTTCCGTTTTTTGAGCTGTCGCCGTCGGCCATGACGCTCTTTCTGGCCATCGGAACCATAACGATGCTCATGGCCTCCACCATGGCCCTGGTAGCCCGGGACATCAAACAGGTCTGGGCCTATTCCACCATCAGCCAGCTCGGGTTTATGGTCATGGCCCTGGCGGCCGGGGGCTATTTCGCCGGCGTCTTTCACCTGACCACCCACGCCGGGTTCAAAGCCCTGCTGTTTCTGTGCTCCGGCGTCTTCATCCACCATTTCGGCACCAACGACATGTTCGAGTTGGGGCAGTCGGGCGGGCGGTCCCTGAAAATCCCCATGATCTGCATGACCATTGCCGCCGCGGCATTGTCCGGCCTGCCGCCCTTTTCCGGCTTTTTCAGCAAGGAGGCCATCATGGGCGCGCTGGCGGAGCTGGACAACCCGGTATGGCTCTGGGCCGCGTTTCTGGGGGCGTTCCTGACGTCCTATTATTCGTTCCGGTTGATCTTTATCATGCTTTTTCCCCGGAAATCCGACGAACCGGATCACGGCATACATGACGACCACGAGCATCACGAAGGCGGCTACTGGCCCATGGCCTGGCCCCTGATCATTCTGGCGGCCGTCACCCTGGTCCTGGGATTCGGTCAGAAGGGTCTGGACCATTTTCTCATGGGGACGATGACCGACGCGGGCCATCACGGCGCGGAAGGCGGTCACCACGGATGGCTGCCCTTTGTCGCCGTGGGGCTGTGCGGCATCGGGGTGGTGGTCGCGTACCTGGAATTCGGCCTCCCCGGATCGGCCCAGATCGGGTTCGTGGAGCGGATGGACCGGGTCAAACAGTTCTTCGCCGAGCGGTGGTACATCGACCGGTTCTACCGGTGGTTCCTGGACCGGATCATCTACGGCGGCTTCTCCCGGCTCTTCACGGCCAACGACCGGAAGGTCATCGACGGGGGCGTCGACGGGCTGGGGCGGTCCACTGTGGAAGCGGGCCGGCGGCTCTCGGACCTGCACCTGGGGATGATTCAGTACAAACTCATGGTCCTGTTCGTCACCATGATATTTCTGGGACTCTACTTCTTCTTTTAGAGCGATAGCGGAGCGATTCTATGCCGTTGACATACGCTGCTTTTCCGTTTCTATCCACCATCCTGCTGGCCTGCGTGGCGGGGCTGCTGATCATCCTCTTCCTGCCGGCGGAGCGGGAGCGGGAGATCAAATGGGTCAGCGCCGTCTGC
Source organism: Desulfobacteraceae bacterium (assembly GCA_011390065.1). Lineage (GTDB taxonomy): Bacteria > Desulfobacterota > Desulfobacteria > Desulfobacterales > JAABSP01 > JAABTD01. Next base: position 3,493 of record JAABTD010000133.1, on the reverse strand, counting down.
TCGGGGATCACCCTGGCGATATCGCTCTTCCTGTTCATCGCCTACGACCAGGACCTGGGCGGATATCAGTTCGTGGAACGGATCGACTGGGTTCCGTCCATGGGGATCACCTATTTCAACGGCGTGGACGGATTCGGACTGCCCATGCTGTTGCTGACAGGGATCGTCTTTTTCACCGGCGTCCTCACCATGTGGGAGATGACCCTCCGGGTCAAGGAGTTCTTTGCCCTCATCTTTCTGCTGGTGACCGGGGTCTTCGGGATGTTCATGGCTCTGGATCTGTTCTTCATCTTCGTCTGGTACGACGTGTCGCTCTTTCCCATGTACCTGCTCATCGCCGTCTGGGGATCCACCCGCAAGGAATATGCGGCCATGAAGCTGACCCTGTATCTTTTGGCGGGCAGCGCCCTGATCCTGCCGGGGATCATCTACCTGGTGATCAACGCGGGCCTGAACACCTTCGACCTGCTGGCCCTCTCCGAGCCGGGCCTCTTCACGCCGGGACAGCAGCGGTTCGCCTTTCTCCTGTTTTACATCGGCTTCGGCATCCTGGCCGGCGTCTGGCCCTTCCACACCTGGTCGCCGGTGGGCCACGTGGCGGCGCCTACGGCGGTCAGCATGATCCACGCCGGGGTGCTCATGAAGATCGGGGCCTTCGGCGTGCTGCGGCTGGGCATGACCCTGTGCCCCCTGGGGTGGCAGTACTGGGCGCCCCTGATGGCTTTCCTGGCCACCGTCGGGATCGTCTACGGGGCCTTCGTGGGACTGAGCCAGACCGACGTCAAATACGTCATCGGCTATTCCAGCGTCTCCCACATGGGCATCGTGGGGCTGGGGCTGGCCACGGTGTCGGTGGACGGGCTCAACGGCGCCGTCTTCCAGATGTTCGCCCACGGGTTGATGACCGCGCTCTTCTTCTCCTCCCTCGGCTACATCTACGACAAGACCCACACCAAAACCATCGCCGACCTGGGGGGCATGCTCAAAACCATGCCGGTGGCCACCGGCTACTTCATCGTAGCGGCCCTCACCGGCATCGGGGTGCCGTGTCTGGCGTCTTTCTGGGCCGAACTGATGGTCTTCATCTCCGCCTTCAAGGTCTACCCGATCTACGGGACATTAGCCATTTGCGCCCTGGCGGTGACGGCGCTGTTCATTCTGCGGGTCGTCCAGAAGGTCTGCTACGGACCGGAGCAGGAGCGTTTCGCGGGGCTGCCGGACGTCTCCCTCGGACTGGGCGCGCCCCGGATCATTTTGGTGTCGGTGATTGTGATCTTCGGCCTCTTTCCCTCGCTGATGTTCGACATGATCCAGACCGCCACCATCCCCTTTTTAGATAGGTTGCCCTGATGAACGCCATGATCTTTGCCCCCGAACTTTACGCACTGTGCATGAGCGCCGTTTTTTTCGGCTTTACCCTGACCCGGCCCAACTCCCGACGGGATTTTCTGATGGCCCTGACCTTTGCGGCCGTGGGCATCGGGGTCTGCCTGACGGCCATTCCGGCGAGCGGGGACCTGTTCCGCGGCGCTTACCGGGTCGACCTCTTCTCCCAGGTGTTCAAAACCCTGCTCTTCATGGGGCTCTTCCTGGTGATCTGCCTCTGTTCGGAATTGAAGGGCATCGAGGAACGGCTTCATTCGGAGTTCTACCTGCTCCTGACGATCTGTACGCTCTCCATGATGATGCTGGTTTCCAGCGTCCATCTCCTGACCCTTTACCTGGCCCTGGAGCTGTCGTCGTATTCCCTCTACATCCTGGTGTTTCTGCGGAAGCGCGAGGATTACGGGGTTGACGCCGGGGTCAAATATTTCCTTATCGGGGCAACGGCGTCGGCGGTGATGCTGTTCGGTTTTGCCCTGATTTATGGTGCGGTCCAGACCGCCTATCTGGGGGAACTGCTCCGGATCCTGCCCACGGTCCTCGACCAGCCGCTGGTGATCTTCGGATTATTGCTGACCCTGTCCGGATTCCTCTTCAAACTGGCGGTCTTCCCGTTCCATTTCTGGGCCCCGGATGTATATGAAGGCGCGCCCAACCAGGTGACCGCCTACATCGCTTCGGCCTCCAAGGTAGGGGCCATCGCGGTGCTGCTGCGGCTGGTGTCCCTGACCGGGGGCAACAGCGAATACCTGGCCCACGCCTTGGCCATCCTGGCCATCATCACCATGACCGTCGGCAACCTGTCGGCCATGGTCCAGAAAGACCTCAAACGGCTTCTGGCCTACTCCAGCGTGGCCCAGGCCGGCTACATCCTGCTGGGCATCCTGAGCATGAACCCGGCCGGCTACACCAGCGTCGTCTTCTACGCCGCGGCCCTGCTGCTCATGAAATTCACCTGCTTCATGGTGGTGGTGAAGGTGGCCGACGACGGCCGGAACCTCTCCGTGGACGGGCTGGCGGGCCTCCACAAGCGGTCCCCCATTCTGGCCATGGCCCTCATGCTCTCGCTTTTCGGACTGGCGGGCATTCCGCCCACCATCGGATTTACCGGGAAGCTTTTGATCTTCACGGCGGCCATCGAAAAAGGGTATTTCGTATTGGTGCTCATCGCCATGATCAACGTGGTGATCTCGCTCTATTACTACCTGCTGGTGATCAAGGCGGCTTACCTGACCGAGCCGAAAGAAGCGTTGCCGGACCTGGCGATATCCCCGCCGGTGAAGGCCCTGGCCGGGGGACTGGTAGCCGCGATGGTGGTGGTGGGAATTTTTCCGACCTATGTGATCGCGGTGGCCAGGGCCGTGGCGCGGTTGTTGTTGGCATAGGGATGCAGGACAACTAAATCTTCAGCAGTGATGGCATCAACGGCAAAAACTGAAATAATATGAAAACTTTTCCGGATTTGCCGCCCTGAGATCCATCCCGATCAAACGAACTTTCAAAAGGCATCAAACCGAAATTCTCTGCTTCAGGGGATTTCGGATTTTTATATCCCTAAAATCAAAGGAGAATCAGTATGCTTGGACACCACTTCAGGAGATTTTTTCCACATTTGGCGATCGTTCTGGTCATGATCGTATCCATTGCGGGGATCGCCGGCCCGGCGGGCGCCAGAGGCAATTTCGACTGTGAGGCGCCAACGGATCTAAAAGATGTCGTGACCGTCCTCCAGGTCGCAGCCGGCATGACGCCGGAGCCTTTCTGCATGGACGATGCAACCGGAGACGACAAGGCAGGGCTGGCAGACGCCGTTTACATCCTCCGGGAAGCGGCCGGGTTGAATCCATCCCGAACCGCGCAGATATCCGGTCAGGTGACCGGCAGCGGCGGGCTGCCGGATGTGATGGTCACCTCGGGCGATGCGTCCGCGCGGACCGACGCAAACGGGTATTATCTGCTGGAAGACGTTCGGATTCCGGATACGGGCCGGGTCCTGCTCACCTATGAAAAAACCGGGTACGCCACCTACCAGCGCAGCATCCAGGCGGCGCCCGGAAGCAGCTATGCGGTTTCAGCGAAATTGAATGTGTACGCCATCAACGAGATGTCC
>JAABTD010000132.1 GCA_011390065.1 Desulfobacteraceae bacterium | reverse complement strand
CCGATCTCAGCGATGAAGTGGGGCAGGGCGGCAATGCTGAAAAGGCCCTGGGACGGCTCATCGGCGGGCTGGCCGGCGGCGTGCTGACCACCACCGCCACGACCCGGACGGATTACCTCTTCCTGAGCATCTACGAGACCGACCTGGGGATGGGCGAGATCAAATGCCTGGGCATCGTCAACAATTTCTTCGTCCTGGAAGAACCGGAGTCTGACAAATAAGGGATTGCGCGCATGACGACCAACGATCCGCCGGAGAAAGTGCTGGAAGTCGAAAATCTCAACATTTCCTATAAGACGCGGAAGCATCTGCTGCCGGCGGTCCGGCAAGTGTCGTTTTCCATCCGCCGGCGCGAAACCATCGGCATCGTGGGGGAATCCGGGTGCGGCAAAAGCACCGTGGCCTTCGGCATCGTCAATTTTCTGGGAACGAACGGGCGGATTACCGGCGGATCCGTGAAATTTGAAGGATCGGAACTCGTCGGGCGGTCCCAGAGGGAACTCAATCGACTCAGGGGAGACCGCATCGCCATGGTCTATCAGGACCCCATGGCCGCCCTCAATCCCACGGTCCGCATCGGCGAACAACTCGCCGAAGTGTTGACGGCCCATCGCGACATCACCTGGGAAGCGGCCCGGAATCGTTGCGTGGAGATGCTCGATCGGGTCCACATGCCCGACGCCCGGCGGGTGATGGACCGGTACGCCCATCAGCTTTCAGGCGGCCAGCAGCAACGGGTGGTCATCGCCATGGCCATGCTCAACGAGCCGGCCCTGCTCATCATGGATGAACCCACCACGGCCCTGGACGTGACCGTGGAGGCAACGGTCCTCGACCTGGTGGAGGACCTCAAAAACGAATTCAGCACCGGCATCCTCTTCATTTCCCACAACCTGGGGGTGGTGGCCAGGGTCTCGGACCAGCTCTGCGTCATGTATGCCGGAGAGGTGGTGGAGAAAGGGGAGGTGGGCGAGATTTTCCATAATCCGGCGCATCCGTACACCATGGGGCTGCTCAGTTGCGTACCGAAATTGGGAACCGACAAGGCCGGATCCCAGCTCCATCCCATCCCCGGCCGGGTGCCGGCCATCATCGACCGGCCCAGGGATGCCTGCGTCTTCGAACCCCGGTGCGATTTTGCCACAGAGCAATGCGTCTCGGCGCGACCGGGTCTCATGGAGGTGTTGCCGGATCACGTGAGCCGGTGTTTTTACGCCGAAAAGGTCCTTAAAAGCCGGGCCGAAACCCGCCCCGTCAAGATTAAAGCCATAAAGAAAAAAGATCAGGAGGTTCCGGATGAACCCCTGCTGACCCTGGAGGGGCTCAAAGTCTATTACGAACAGGAGTCCCGGTCCATCGCCGGCCTCTTCGGCATGGCGGAACCCCAGTTCGTCCGGGCCGTGGACGACATCTCCCTGACCCTGTCCAAGGGCAAGACCCTGGGCATCGTGGGGGAATCGGGGTGCGGCAAATCGACCCTGGTCAAAGGGGTCATCGGCCTGGAGCAGATCACCGGCGGCGATGCGGAGTTCCTGAGCATCGACATCCGGGAGCCGGTCTCGAGCCGGGAACAGCAGACCATCCAGGAGATGCAGATGGTCTTCCAGAACCCGGACGCCACCCTGAACCCATCTTATCCGGTGGGCAAACAGATCGCCCGGCCCATCCGCCGGTTCAAAACCGTGCCCAAGGACCAGGTCTACGACGAGGTGGTCCGGCTCCTGCGGGCCGTCCGCCTGGGGAAGAGCTATTACAATCGCTACCCGCGCCAGCTTTCCGGCGGTGAAAAGCAACGGGTGGGCATCGCCCGGGCCCTGGCCAGCCGGCCCGATCTGGTCATCTGCGACGAGCCGGTCTCCGCTCTGGACGTATCGGTTCAGGCAGCGGTGCTCAACCTGCTCCTGGATATCCAGAAGCGGTTCGGCACCACCCTCATTTTCATCGCTCACGACCTGAGCGTGGTTCGGTTTTTCTCCGACGAGGTGGCCGTGATGTACCTGGGCCAGATCATGGAGCTGGGGCCGGCCGAGACCATCTATGCGCCGCCCTACCATCCCTACACCGAGGCCCTGCTGTCGGCGGTGCCCATTCCCGACCCCGACGCAGAGCAGAAACACATCCGGTTGACCGGCAACGTGCCGTCGGCCCTTGACCCGCCCGGCGGATGCCGGTTTCATACGCGGTGCCCCCGGCGGTCCATGCTTCCGGACCGCGGCGCCGTCTGCGAGAAAGAAACGCCCCCCTGGCGGCCGGTGGGTCCCGGGCACCACATTTTGTGTCACATTCCGCTGGAAGACCTCCGTCAGATCGAATCGGTGATCCGGGCGGCCTGATAAACATGCAGGGGCGAAAAATTTTTCGCCCCTACTCCAAAATTCATATTCGTAAAACCGCCTCCATGGCGGTTTTGCACCACAGAAAGACGTTCCTATGCCCAAAATTGCCTCACGTCTCGATCATTTCACAGAATCGGTCATCCGGGAAATGACCCGTGTGGCCAACGCCTGCGACGCCCTCAACCTGTCCCAGGGATTCCCCGATTTCGACCCGCCCCCGGAGCTGGTGGCGGCGGCTAAAAAAGCTTTGGACGATGGGTTCCATCAGTATGCCGTCACCTGGGGCGCGCCCCGGTTCCGGGAAGCCCTGGCCCGGAAGCAGGCCGGCTGGATGGGACTCGACCTGGACCCGGATGAAAACATCGTCGTCACCTGCGGGTCCACCGAAGCCATGATGACGGCCCTGATGACGGCCTGCAATCCCGGCGACAAGGTGATCGTTTTTTCGCCGTTTTATGAAAACTACGGGGCCGACGCCATCCTGACCGGTGCGACGCCGGTCTATGTGGACCTTCGACCGCCGGATTTCACCTTCGACCCCGGTGAATTGCGGAAGGCCTTTGAATCCGGCGCCAAAGCCCTGGTGCTCTGCAATCCCTCCAACCCCACCGGCAAGGTGTTCACCCTTGAGGAACTGACGATCATCGCGGACCTGGCCAAAGAATTCGACGCCTTCGTCATCACCGACGAGGTCTACGAACACATCGTTTACGAACCCTTTGCCCATACCTACATCGCCGGCATGGACGGGATGTTTGAGCGGACCATTTCCTGTTCGTCGCTTTCCAAGACCTATGCCGTCACCGGCTGGCGGCTGGGGTATATCATCGCATCGGCGGATGTGATCCGGGGCGCCAGAAAGGTTCACGACTTCCTGACCGTGGGCGCAGCTGCTCCGCTCCAGGAGGCGGCGGTTACAGCCCTGAATTTTCCGTTGAGCTATTACGACGATCTCCGGGATTGGTACACGCAATTGCGGGATATTTTTCTGGGGTATCTGGACCGCGCGGGCCTCAGCAGCATTGCGCCACAGGGGGCGTACTATGTGCTGGTGGATGTGTCGGAATTCGGGGTAACCGACGACGCCGCCTTCTGCCGGCGGCTGGCCGAGAAGGCGGGGGTGGCGGCCGTTCCCGGTTCGAGCTTCTTCCACGAACCGGTAAACCATCTGATCCGGTTCCATTTCGCCAAGCGGCCCGAGACGCTGGAGATCGCCGGTCGGCGCTTGCTGAAAATCCGGGAGATCATTTAGAATAAAGAGACCGGTAGAACAAAGCGGCCGGCATTATTTTTCCCATGGCTTGAACCGGCAATGAGGACAGAGCGGAGAATGGCGCAGGTCGTCCCGCTGCAAAAGGCGGCAGGAAACCGGGGCGGAAAGTCGTTCGGGCGCATTATGGGCGGCGATGTAAAGGTCGATGAAGGCGTCGCGACGCCCGGCAAGGGCGTTTCGGGCATCTTTAACAAATCCGGGCATGGCGCGTTTCAGGGGGTCGGATATCTCCCGCCGCAGAATGTCCCGTGCTTTCAGGGTTGCTTGAGACCAAGCGTGCCCCGTCGGCAGGAGCGCCTCAGCTGCTGTCAGATAGCCGGTCAAATCACAGATCCGGTGGATCGCGTCGTGCAATCCCTCGGCGTCGACGAGAATCGCCTTTCCCTTAGCCACCCGCTCCAGATCCGCTGGATCATGGAGCCATTCCCGGATTGCTTCAGGTTCCGGGACCTGTCGCTCCGGCGCCAATCCCTCCAGAGAATCCGTGGCGGCTGCAAGCCCTTTTTGCTGCTGCCGGATGGACGCTGTCGAGAGGAGCGGTTCGCCCCAGAACGGCATCTCCCCCGCGATCCGTTCTCTGGCGACGGCCATTCGGTCCTTTAAGTCGGCTGCCGCCCCCCTGATCTTCCGGGCAGGGTCGGCCGCTCCCCGAGCCAGATCGATGGCTGTTTTTCCGGGAAGATCGAGATGGTCGCACAATGTTTGCAGGGCCTGCCGGTTCCAGCCCGGCAGCCGTTCCACTGCTTCGAAATCCAGAAGATCGTCCATGGGGAGGGCAGCCAGTTCCGGAAGGCGGTCCGCAAGATACCGTTCGCCATGGACGATCAGGGCGATCTCTCCGGCCTGAAGGAGGCTGGCCAAAAGGACCATGGCCCATTCAGCTTCCAGCCGGAACCGATCCGGGGCCAGATATCGGCGGCCGGCCTCTTCGGGGATCAGTTCCGCGCGCCGGATGATGGGTTGCGAGCGGTCGGCGTCCACCCGCTGCAAGATGTCAACGGCGTAAGGAGACGCCAGCGGATCGATCATTCCATCGTCCATAAGGCCGAGCGTGTCGATGACCGCCTGGCTGCCGTTGGTGAGGGGCGCGCCGGCCAGATGGCGCAGGGTCTCCTGAGCGATGCGGCGCCGGTCGCTTCCAGGTATAAAAAAAGGAAAACGAGGATAATCGGGCGCCTGACGGCCGAAATGGTCGGACAGGCACAGCCCGGCCACCTCGTTCAGTATGTCCCTGAGGCAACTGCCGTCCTCCGTGGGGATGCATCCCCTGGAGGGAATGCCGAAGCGATCGCACCATTGTCCGAGCGTGGCGGTTTGATCCCCGAATGTGAGGCTGAAAGCATCCGGCGCATGGGCGTCGAGCCAGAGATAAAGCCTGTCCAGATAATCGGCGGCGCGGTTTTCGTAGTCGAGTTCATCTTCTTCGGCGCAATCGGCGGCGATTTCCAGGGCGGCCACGTAGCGCTTCAGGTCGTCCTGAAAGGCGGCGTCGGTTTTTTCCAGTTGCAGCCACAGGGCGCCGGGTTGTTGGATCTCCGGCAGGCGGGGGGAGGAAAAAGGGGGGATGACGTAAAGGGTAAAATCCCGGAGCGGCAGCGTTATGGTTTCTTGCGAGGGCGACCCGAAGATCAGGTAGCCAAGGCGGGCGGCGCGGCGCTGATGCCAGATGAGTTCATGATCCCATACCCGGTAGGCGGCCACATACGTATCATAAGTGCATTCCATGGTCCGCTTGAGGACCTCGAAATAGTACCGGTCCAATTCCAGAAATGTCAGATCGCGGACCTGGTCCTCGATTCGTGCGTCTTCCAGCCAGTCCTCTATTGTCATTGCGCCTGCCCTTTCCTTATTTAAAGCCGACGGGGTTTCAGCATTGTGCAGAAAACAGGTTAACGCTATCCCTGCGGCCTGTCAAGCAGCGCGACCGTCGTCCATGCGCTTCCATGGGCGGAAGCGATTGACAGTTGCGTATGCTTTGCCTATAACCGAGCCCAATGTCAAACCGATAAACCGAATGGAACATCTTACATGATCAGTGCGGAAAATCTTACAAAAAGTTACGGCGGCCAGGTGCTTTTCGACGCGGTCTCCTTTCAGATCAACAGTCGGGAGCGGGTGGGGCTGGTAGGCCGGAACGGGCACGGCAAAACCACCCTGTTCAAGATCATCATCGGCGAGGAACATCCCGACTCCGGGGCCTTGAATCTGCCTAAAAACTATCGCATCGGCCATGTTGCGCAGCACATCCGGTTTGCTGAAGAAACCGTCCTCAAGGAGGGGATGCGAGGCCTTCCCGAGGAAGAGAAGGATCACCACTGGAAGGTGGAAAAGGTCCTGGCGGGCCTGGGATTTTCAGAAGTCGATATGGCCCGGCCCCCTGAGGTTTTTTCCGGCGGTTACCAGGTGCGGCTCAATCTGGCCAAAGTCCTGGTCTCGGAGCCCGACCTTCTGCTGCTGGACGAACCCACCAACTACCTCGACATCACCTCCATCCGCTGGATCGAGAGCTTTCTGACAACCTGGCCCCGGGAGCTGTTGCTGATCACCCACGACCGGGGGTTCATGGACAAGGTGGTCACCCACACCCTGGCCATTCACCGGAAGAAGATTCGGAAGGTCATCGGCAACACGGAAAAGCTCTATGCTCAGATCGCCCAGGAAGAGGAGATCTACGAAAAGACCCGCCAGAACGACGAGCGCAAGCGGAAGGAGGTCGAGCAGTTCATCAACCGGTTCCGCGCAAAGGCCCGGCTGGCCAATCTTGTCCAGTCCAGAGTCAAAACCCTTGAGAAAATGGAAAAAAAGGAAAAGTTGGAGGGGATCCGGTCCCTTGATTTTTCTTTTCGTGAAAAGCCCTTTCCCGGCCGGCAGGTGATGACGGCGGAAAATCTCCGGTTCGGCTATGATCCGGCCCGGCCCCTCATCGATGATTTCAGCATTTCCGTCGGCCCCGGCGAGCGGATCGGGGTGGTGGGCAAAAACGGCAAGGGCAAGACCACCCTCCTCAAATTGCTCTCGGATACGCTGAAGCCTCAGTCCGGTCAGGTTCGCTGGAACCCCAATGTCGCCAGAGGAACTTTCGAACAGACCAACATTTCGCATCTGGTGGACGAACGGACCGTGGAGGAGGAAATCCGCTTGTCCCATCCCGACGTGGACCGGCAGAAAGCGCGCAACATTTGCGGCGCCATGATGTTCCAGGGGGAGTCGGCCCTGAAAAAGATCAGCGTGCTTTCCGGGGGGGAGAAAAGCCGGGTGATGCTGGGCAAACTGCTGGTCACCCCCGTCAATGTCCTGCTGCTGGACGAGCCCACCAACCACCTGGACATGGATGCCGCCGACGAACTGCTGGGGGCCATCGACGATTTCAGCGGCGTGGTGATCATGGTGACCCATAACGAGATGTTCCTCCATGCCGTGGCCCGGCGGCTTATCGTATTTCAACGCGACGGGGTCGATGTATTCAACGGAACCTATGAGGAATTTCTGGAGAAGCGGGGATGGGAAGAGGAGGCCGGTGAATCGACGGAACCCCGGAAGACCGCCGACCCGGCTGAAACGAAGATCAGCCGCAAGGATCTTCGCCGACTCAGATCAGAGATCATCGCCCAGCGGTCAAAGGCCTTGAAGCCCATTGAAAAAGAGATCCGAAAAACCGAAGACCGCATCGAAGCCCGGGAAAAGGAACTGGAACAGCTCAACGCCGACATGCAATCGGCCACCCAAACCGGGGATGGAGAGCGGATCCCCGCCTTAGGCCAGTCCATCCACGCCTGCCAGAGCGACATCGACCGCCTGTTCGAAGACCTCGAAATTCAGACCGAACGACTGGATGCCGAACGGGTTCAGTTTGACCAACAGATCCTCGAGCTGGCGTCATCGTAGGGGCGAAAGGTAGGGGCGAAAGATTTTTCGCCCCCACGGTCAATTAAATTTCGCCATTCGCATTTCCTGATGAAGACGGTCGGCCCTCAGGCAGAAGGTTTCCAGTTTGGCGTTGATCAACTGGGGAAAGGGCGATCCATCGGTTTCAATGGCCAGGAAGGGGAGATCTTCGATGCCCGAGAGGGTGGCGCGCAGCAGATCGTTTCCGGGATCGGTCCGGATCTTGGCCTCTTTAACCATGGTTTTGGCGAGAAGGGCTTCGGCGAGGCGGTTGGGCATGCAGCCGAAGGGGCCGATGGCGATGACCCCGCAGACATGAGAGACGATTTCCGTCAGGGCGCTGCCCACCGTCAGGATGGTTTCACAGGTGAGATGAGGCTGGATGTAGGGTTCGGCATTTTTCAGAATGCCTTCCACGTCCAGGGGCGCGGCATGGACAAGACCGGACGTGGACAGGATCGATTTGATGCGCCGCTCATACCGGGCCATGAACATCTTTTTCAGCAGAAAGCCGGGCAGTTCCGGAATCGAGGCCCGGGAGGGGCAGTAGCCGTGCTGGTAGAGAAAATCGCAATAGTGGATCCATTCCGCTACCGGGGCGCAAGTGACGGCAAATCCTTTTTGGGCCAGTTCTTCGGTGAGACAACGCCGGGAAAGCGCGTCCCGGCGGACGAAGATTTCGCCGGTCAGGCAGATGACGGGGACTTCCTCCGGCGGCAGCTTCAGGGGGATTTGGGCCAGGCGATCCGCACATCGGACCAGAACCGCTTCCAGATCCGGGTAGCTGCCGTATTCCAGTTCGAACAGGATGTGGTTCCAGATTTTTTCCAGCGCGTCCAGGGCATCGTCGGGATCTTGGGCATTGGCCAGCAGCATCGACCGGATGTCTTCGATAACGTCGGAGACGATCACGGCCCACCAGCCCCGGGTCTGAAAATCGCTCCGCATACCGCTGTAAGCGTCCTCTCCTGAAAGGGAGAAGATGGCCACGTCCGGAATTTCCTGTTTTTTGACCAGTTCTTCCATAAAGATCCGGTATTGTCCGAACCGACAGGGACCGGAGGCCGTGGCCATGAAATAGACGGTCACCTGATCCGGCGCCGCCGCGCTGCGCAGGTAGTGGAGCAGGCCGCCGGTGGTCAACTGGAGCGGCAGACACTCCTTGCAGGTGGTGTTGGCGCGGCCCAGCTTGAGGGCGGCTTCGTCCGCCGGCGGCAGGGCCCGGGCGTCAATGCCGTCGGCCCGGAACACCGCGGCAAAGGCCTCGGAAGAAAACCGTCCCATGGACGGGATCAGCATCCGTACCCGGGGATCGCTCATGGGGATCGTCTCCCCGGCCGACGTGATCACTGCGGGCCGGCCGTTGCGGAGGGTGGTCCGGGCGGGGGCGAAAGCGTGGTTAGTGGTTTGCGGCTTGTGGTTTGTGGCTTGTTGCCGGTAGGCGGTCACCACGTCTAAAAACGCTTCGATCCGGGTTTCCAGACCGGCGTCGGCCGTGTGGCTGTCCAGTTCCAGGATCAGGGCCGGCTTCCGGCCCATGAGGCTGCGGAAGTACCCGATGACGAAGGAGTCGGGGCCGCAGGAAAAATTGGTGATGTAGAGGCCGAAGAGCTGGGGATGCCGTTGAACGAAGCGGGTCGCCTTGAGGATCATCTGCCCCAGGCCCCAGTACATGTTGAACCCGACCGCCTCATCGTCGATGGGCAGAAAATCCATGGGGATGACCCGGATGCCCCGGGAGGCCAGTTTTTTGGGTATTCCCATATGGGCCTCGGCGGCAAACCCGTTGTAGGGGCGGCCGAAGACGACCACGGCGCTCTCGGTCGGGGATGTTTCCAGATCCGCCAGGGCCGCTTTTCCCTGCGCTTTCATCCGGCGGAAAACGTCCTGCTGCCGGGCCATGGCTTTTTCCGCCGCGACAACGGCCTCACGCCGATCGATGCCCATCCGGCGGGCGGTTTCCAGAAGCGGCTTTCTGGCGCCGGCCAGTCCGGCGGTCAGGTTGATGACCGGTGAGAGGAGTTGGGTTCCCGCTTGCCGGACGGCGTCGATCTCCTTCTGGAACGCGGTGCGCAGGTAATAGGGTTCCCCCTGGACAATGGGACAGACCTGAGCGTGCCGTCCGTTGTTCAGGTCGGGGGTAGCCTTGAAATGGGGCAGAAAAAGGTAATCCGGGGGGGACGGCTCGTTCAGGAGACGGTGGAAAAAGCCGTGGGCCAGCTCCGCCGGATAACAGAAAGGGGCGTCCCGATGATCGATGCCCTCGGGCGACGGGTCGTCGGGCATCACGGCGTCGAACCCCAGCTCCTTGAAAAACGTCGCATACAGGGGGTAGTAGGTGTTGACCAGAAAGCTCCGGTTGATGCCGACCCTGCCTCTGCCCGACGGCGATCCCGCATCGGGCTGAAGCGCGTTGGTTTCAAAAACCATCTCCTGCCGTTGGGCCACCAGGTCCAGGGTCCGGGTGTCGTACTGAATTTTTCGTCGCAGATTGTAATACCGGTTGCAGGCCCCGCCGAAGGGGTAGGACTTCCCTTCGATCCGGATCACCGCCACCTCGCAGGCCCGGTCGCATTTTTCCTTTCCGCCTTTGCAGATAAACGATGTGCCGTAGCCGACCTCCCGATCGATCAATGCGTCCAGGCTGAACCGGGCGGCCGGGGAGAGGCCGGCCTCGATTCGTTTCTTGATCTCGATGGCCACTCCAAAGGCGCCCATGAGGCCGGGCTCAGGCGGAACGATGATCTTTTTTCCGGTGATGGAGGCCATGGCCAGGGGCACGGCGTGGTTGTAGCAAACCCCCCCCTGCATGAAGACCTTTTCGCCCACCGGCCGGTTGCCCTTGACCCGGTTGTTGTAATTCATGCAGATGGAATAGACCAGGCCGGCCACGATATCGGTCTGGGCCACCCCGTCGTGGACGGCGGTCTTGATGTCCGATGAGATGAAGGCGGCGCACTGGTCGTTGAAATTGGGCGGATGTTCCCCCTTCAGGGCGATGTCGGCAATGTCGGTCATGGGGATGGAGAGGGTTTCCCGGGCTGATTCTTCCAGAAAAGAGCCGGTGCCGGCGGAACAGGCTTCGTTCATGGCGTAGTCCGAGGGAACGCCGTTGGTGATGTAGGTGTACTTGGCGTCCTGTCCCCCGATTTCAAAAAGGGTGTCCACCTCCGGATCGAAATAGACGGCCGCCTCGGCGTGTGCGATAATTTCGTTGATGATGCCGTCGGTCATGGCGTGGAGCCCGGCGATCTGGCGGCCTGAACCGCAGACCCCCAAGCCGTCGATGGCGATGTCCGCGGGGTTCAACCGTTCGGCGATCTGATCCCGGATGCGGCGGTAGCAGGCCCGGGATGCTTCCACGGGTTGACCGTTGGTTCTCAGATAAATGGACGCCAGCAGCGCGTTGTCCTCCCAGCGCAGGAGGACGGCCTTGGTGGTGGTGGACCCCACGTCCAGGCCCAGAACGCATCGGTCGCCGGGCTTGATCTCGTCCTGCTTCAGGGTCTTGAAGACGACCTGGTCTTCGAACCGTCTCAGGGGCGGGAGCGTGTCGAAGGCGGCGACATCCTGCCGGAACAGGTCCGTTTTTCCGGGAAAGGGGATTGTCTTCCGGGTCAGCGCCCACAGGGCTGCGCCCAGGGCCTCGAAATAGGGGGCTTCGTCAGGTACGATGAGGCCCTGAATTTCTTCGGACAGGCACCCGACCATCACCTTGTTGCGCACCGTGCCGCCGACGACCATGACATTTTGCTTTTCGACGGACTTGAGCAGTTCCAGCACCTTGGCGGCCATCATCCGGCAGAGTCCGGCCGTGACCCGGCCCACGGGAATACCCTTGTTGGTGGCATGGGTGCAGTCCGACTTGCAGAAAACCGAACACCGCCCGGACAGACGATAAGGGGTCGCGCCTTCGGCCAGTTCGGAAACCTGCCGGATGTCCACGTCCATCCGGCGGAGTTGCTGGAGGAAGAACTCTCCTGTGCCTGAAGCGCATTTGTTGCCGGTGATCACATTGGAGACCTGACCGTTGCCGTTCAAGGCATAGGCCATGAAGGTTTCCCCCCCGGCCGATACGATGGCCGGGCAGTCGATGCCGTCGGGTTTGACGAAATCGTAAGCCTGTTCCACCGCTTCGGTCTCGGAGATCTGGGAGAGATTGACGTACTGCCGGAACCGGCGTCCGGTGGCGGCGATCCGGTCGAATGCGGCCATGTCCAGGTCCGAGAGGGCGGCGGCCAGGGCGCGGCGGGGATCGCCGTCATGGGGATAAAGGGCGTGATCCGTCACCCGGGGTCGCGCCGTTGGCGGGGCGTCGGATGTCGCTAATTGAACGATGGATATGGTCGATGCGCCGATGCAGATGCCAAGGCTTTTCATGTTGCGTCTCCATGGATGGTGTTGACACATCCCCATGAGCGGGGATTTTACGGACAATAAAAAGATAACTATAATAAAAAGGCGTCCAAAGTGTCAAACTTTGTGTTGAGGCCTCTGTCGGATTTGGGAATTGACGGGACGCAACCGCTATGGCAAGACGGACACGCGCAGCCGATCCTCCGATTGACAAACGTCAACCGGGGCTTACATTGTGAAGTCGGCGTTTTCCATCGGGAATGCGCGCTGCACGACATCCCTATAAAGTCCATACCTGGAGGATCATCCATGGCCATTGAAACCAAAGATCAGTATTTTGAAAGAGTCATGTCGCTGGAAAAGCCCTTGTGCCCCCATTGTCATACAGAGATGAGTCTGTGGGAAACCCCGCCCATTAATTTCAGCGACGGGCTGGGCTGGGGAAGCCCCTATCTGTTCGTCTGCTTCAACGACGAGTGCACCCTGTATCAGGAAGGGTGGAACAACATCGAGGAAAACTATGGCCACACGGCCTCCTACCGGTGCATGAAATATCCGGATTCCGACGGCTTTGAATGCATGCCGGTCTTCAGCCCCCAGGGCGCAAGGGGCCAGGTCATCGATGACCAGGCGATGCTGGAACAGGAGATCCTGAAGGAAAACACCATGAAAGGGTTTTCAATTCTGGCCGATTGTTACGTTCAGAAAGACGGGGTGACGGCGCTGCGGATGCTGCTGGACCCGTCCGAGCCGGTCAAGGTGCGGCTCAAGGCCGCTGAAATGATCGGGGACATCGGTCTGGTGGAAGCCATCGATCCCCTCCGGGACCATAAGTTCGGCAATCCCAAGATCCAGGAGCAGGCCGACCAGTCGATCCGCAAGATCCACCATCGGTTCGGCACCATTGAATGCCCCGCCTGTGCGGAGATCATCAAGCAGCGGGCGACGGTCTGCAGGTATTGCGGACAGAAAATGTGAAAAAAGGCGTTACTGCCCGAAGATCTCTTTTGAAGAAAGCGCTTCGTAATCCGAGGGGATCTGAAACGTCTCCGCTGTCAGGGGTTTCCGGACGACTTCCGTGACCTGGGTTCTGTCCGGGTATCCTTCATCGTCGTAGGTGACCGTGCGAAGCGGCCACCCTTTTTTGTAGAGTGCGATCACCTCGGGGCGTGAAAAGGCCGTTTCGACGTTGTAGCCCAGGGTCGAATGGAAGGTCCGCAGCATCCGGCCGTATTGGTCTACATCGAACTCCGTGGAGACCTTGATGCGGTCGGCAATCCATAACTCCCGCCGCAATTCCCCGTTGATGTGAATTTCATGTTTCCGGGCCCGATACCCCGCAATGGTTTCATAGGCGGTGGTGAGCTTCACCTCCACGGTCGGCGGCGGTCCGCCGGTCTGCTGGAGCATCTGGCGACGGATGTCTTCGGCCATGGCTTCCTGCTGTTGCGGCGGGACTTGTTCCAGATTTTCCTCGATCAGGTCCCTGATGTCGTCGGAGGTCAATTTGGCGCTGGCGGCAAAGGTCTCAGGGGCGCCTTTCCAGTAGGTGGTCATGTCGGGGTTGAGAAAAGCGATCTGATTGTCGTCGACGTAAAAGATCATGGTGTGATCAAGGGCCGTGAACTTGAGCCGATTGTCTTCGATATACGTGGTCTGCTTTTCCTGGGTTCCGTCCGCGTAAAAAACCCAGCCGGCGGCGGCCGGGGACGCCGTCATCGCGCAAAGGGCAAAAAAGAGGGACAACTGAATTTTCATTGGGGGTTTCCTTTCCGGTCGCCGGAGGCTCTGTTGTGACCCGAAGCGCAGCCGATGCGACCCTGTAAACGGTGGGTTGATAATTAAAAATTATACCGGACCACTGGCTGGATGTACAGTTGTTTTCATTTGACCTGAATCCTGACCTGGGCTATGTTATAAGAATAAACCGGTTTTTATGACGAAGGGAATTCAACCGACCGGAAAGGGGGGTGCAATGATGAACAAGAAACTGATCCCAGTCCTTGTCGTAATCCTGGCGATGACCTTTCTGGCTGTCGACGCGGCCGCCAAGGTCAAATTCCTTTCCCTGACAGAGTTCGGCATCGACGTCAAAGCGAAAAACCTCTACGCCCGCAGAGGGAACACCGCCGTGGGCACGGTGATCGACGCCGAAAAGGC
>JAABTD010000349.1 GCA_011390065.1 Desulfobacteraceae bacterium | reverse complement strand
CACCCGAATTTTCCGGTTCCGCTCCGTTTCATCCCGGCCGCAGCGCATGAGGCGGTCGAGGGCCATGGTCCAGCCGACGACCGGGCCGTGTTTTTCGATGGCCCCATCGGCGTATTCTGAGCAGGAGGGGTGCATGGGGCATTGGCCCTGGCGAACCGAAGACAGGTGGTTGAGGGGGCCGCGATAAAAACGGACTAGGGGGGAAACCGCGGCGGCGTCGCCCACTGCGGCAGGATCTGCGCCCGTGTGGGCGCAGGCGGCGAGAAAGGGCAACAAGATAATGAACCCAGCGCCGGCGGCGCGTCGAAATCGAATCATGATGCTCATATAATCGAATCCTGAATCCGCGCATCGAAGACCCGCTGGCTCTTTCGCTCGGATCGGGGCAGCGACCCGTAGGGGACCAGCTCCACGGCAGAGGGGGTGACCAGCACCTTCTTTTTGATCCGCTGGATCAGGGTTTTGGACAGGTCCTCTGCAATGTCGGTTCCGACCCCCTCCCCCAGCTCCGCCACGATGCGCATGACGCCGCGTTCGGAGGCATCCCGGGAAAGATGGATCTGGTATTCGGACCCCATTTCCGGAAAACCCGACAGGATGGCGTCGATGGTGGAGGGGTAGATATTGACCGCCCGGAACTTGAACATGTCGTCGGTGCGGCCCTTGATGCGGGAGTGGCGGGGCAGGATCGAGCCGCAGGTGCAGGGTCCGGGGAGGATTCGGCTGATGTCCCGAGTCCGGTACCGGATAAGCGGCGCCGCCTCTTTGCACAGGGTGGTGACGGCCATTTCGCCCCATTCCCCCTCGGGAAGCGGTTCGAGGGTCTCGGGGTCGAGGATCTCCAGGATGTAGTAATCGCTCCAGTAGTGGATGCAGTCATGATCAGGGCATTCGATGCCGGCGCCGGGGCCGTAGAGTTCGGTGAGCCCGGTGATGTCGAACAGCTCGGCGCCGCCCAGCAGTTCGGAGATTTTCCGGCGCATGGAGACCGACGACCGCTCGGAGCCGTAGATGATCTTTTTCAAGCGTATCTTGTCTTTTATGCCCCGCCGCTTCACCTCCTCGGCCATGAGCAGGCCCATGGAGGCGGTGCAGCAGAGCACCGTGGCCTCCAGGTCCACCAGAAACTGGCACTGCATGTCCACATTGCCCGGACCCACCGGCAGGGCCATGGCGCCCAGCTTCTCGCAGCCCGACTGAAAGCCCACCCCTGCCGTCCAGACGCCGTATCCCACCGCGATCTGGACCCGGTCTTCGGGAGTGACCCCGGCCATTTCATAGGCCCGAGCGAAAAAATGAGCCCAGTCGTCCACGTCTTTGCGGGTGTAGCAGAGGTTCTTCCGCGTTCCGGTGGTGCCGCTGCTGGAATGGATCCGGATCACATCGGAAAAAGGCACGCTTCGCAGGGGGAATGGGTATCCTTCCCGCAGGTCGTCGGCGGTGGTGAAGGGCAGCTTGCGGATATTGTCGAGCGTCCGGATGTCTTCGGGGGCCACGCCCGCCTGGTCCAACTTTTCACGGTAAACCGGCGAACCGTTGTAAGCATGGGACACGGTCCATTTAAGGCCCTTCAGCTGATGGGCGTTAAGCGCCGCCCGGGTGTCGAAACGGGGGCTGAATCGGGGTGTGGGCATGGGCAAGGGTCTCCTGGACATGGGAATTTTAAGCGCAGAGAGCGCTTTTTTCAAAAAGGAAAGAAATTAAAAATTTCGAGCGGTTTTGTCAAGCGCAAACCATTGCGCAACAGGGACCGATCGTTTTCATGAAGCGCGCCCATTTTTTCCCAACCGCATAAACCCCAGCCCTAACGCCTGGTGCCCTTTCCCGATGACCACAAAGGCGTTCTCGTCCACGGTCCCGATGAGCTGTTTCAATTCGTTCACCTGGGACCGGTAGATGGTGCAGAACACCATGGAATGGTTTTTCTTGGTGTAGGAGCCGGTAACGCTCCATTCGCTGGCGCCGCGCTTGAGCCAGTATATCAATGCCTTGGTCACATCCTCGGGACGGTCGGTGACAATGGTGGCTGTTCGAATGACGCTGGGCCCCTCGATGACGAAGTCGGTGGCGAGCCCCGCAAAAAACAGGGTCAGCATGGCGTGAAGGGCGCTCTCCCAGCCGAAAATGACGCCGGCGACGAGGATGATCGCTCCATCCGTGTAGATGTAGGCCTGGCTGAGGGGCAGGCCGGTTTTGATCTGGATGATCCGGCCGGTGACGTTGGTGCCGCCGATGGTGCCGTCCATTCGGAAGATAATGCCGCTGCCGATGCCGAAGATGATGCCCGCATAGATGGCGCTCAGCAGCATATCATCTGTCACCGGATATTCCTCCATGACCTTCGGAAGCCAGTAGATAAACGCGTCGGAGGCGACGGAAAAAGCGATGACCGCCACGAGGGTGTAGCCCACAAATTTCCACCGTCCCAGATAATAAAACCCGAGAAACATGAGGGGAATATTCATGATCAGGAACATCGTCCCCACGGGCCATCCGGTGAAATGGTTGATGATGATCCCGATGCCGGAGACGCCGCCGGCGGCCAGGTTGAACGGCACCTGGAAAATGGCGTACCCCAGGGCCGCTATCACTGCGCCGATGACCAAGAAGGCGCCGCGACGAAGCGTATATCCGATGCTGTAAAAGCGTATCTCCCTGACCAGTTGTCTTATGCTGCGCGTATTCGTCTTCACAAGCTCGCCCCCAACCGACATCCCTCTGAAATCGCCCGCTTGGCATCCAGCTCGGCGGCCAGCTCAGCCCCCCCGATCACATGAACATCGATGCCCGAAGTCTCCAATTCCGCCGCCAATCCGCGTCGCGAAAGCTGCCCGGCGCAGACCACGACCGCATCCACCGCCAGCAGTCGGGATTCGCCTTCCACTTCGACGTGGACGCCTTCATTGTCGATGGCCTTGTATTGAACGCCGCCGATCATTTCCACGCCCCGATGGCGGAGTTCCAGGCGATGAATCCAGCCCGTGGTCTTGCCCAGGCGCTTGCCGGGTTTTTCGGCTTTTCGCTGAAGGAGGTAGATCTTCCGGCGGGCGGGGACCGGCTTCGGCCCCTCGGGCGACAATCCGCCGCGGCTCGATATCGTCGGGTCCACGCCCCATTCCTGCAGAAAAGCCGCTTCGTCGCGGGGTTCCCCCCGGCGGGACAGATATTCGGCCACGTCGAAACCGATGCCGCCCGCGCCGATTATCGCCACGCGCTCTCCCACGTCCGCGCCTTTTGAC
Organism: Desulfobacteraceae bacterium; assembly: GCA_011390065.1. Lineage (GTDB taxonomy): Bacteria > Desulfobacterota > Desulfobacteria > Desulfobacterales > JAABSP01 > JAABTD01. The sequence continues at coordinate 831 of JAABTD010000349.1, read as the reverse complement.
AACACGTCGATGTACGACAGCACCTTGGGGTGATCGATGCCCGGCAATTCCGGAATCCTCGGCAGCACGCCGGCGGCGATTACCACAGCGTCGAAACCGCCGTCCGCGATTTCGGCCGCCGACGCTTCATGGTTCAGCCGCAGGTCCACGCCGGTCATTTCCAGCCGTTTTCCGAAATACCGGAGCGTCTCGTAAAACTCCTCCTTGCCCGGCACCCGCTTGGCCATGTTGAACTGGCCGCCGATCTTGTCGGCCGCCTCGAACAGCGTCACCGCGTGTCCCCGTTCCGCCGCTGTCGTCGAGACGGCCATTCCGGCGGGTCCCGCCCCCACCACGGCGATCTTCCGCTTCTCTTCGGCCGGCTCATAAACCAGTTCCGTCTCGTAGCAGGCCCGGGGGTTGACCAGACAGGTGGCCCGCTTCCGGGAGAAGATATGATCCAGGCAGGCCTGGTTGCAGGCGATGCAGGTATTGATCTCGTCCGCCCTGCCCTGCTCCGCCTTGACCATGAAATCGGCGTCCGCCAGGAGGGGACGGGCCATGGAGATCATGTCCGCGTCGCCGTCGGCCAGCACCTTTTCGGCCATCTCCGGCGTGTTGATCCGGTTGACCGCCACCAGGGGCAGGCCCACCTCCCCCTTGAGCCGCCGGGTCACCCATGAAAAGGCCCCGCGCGGCACCGTGGCCGCGATGGTGGGGATGCGGGCCTCGTGCCATCCGATGCCCGTGTTGATAATATTCGCGCCGGCATTCTCCATGGCCCGGGCCTGGGTCACGACCTCCTCCCACAGGCTGCCGTCGGGCACCAGATCCAGCATGGACAGCCGGTAG
>JAABTD010000131.1 GCA_011390065.1 Desulfobacteraceae bacterium | reverse complement strand
GCGCCCGATACGGTGAAAGTATTCAGATCGAAGTTCGGCGAACCGTAGCCGTTGAACCCGGTATACTCCTCGCCAAAATCGCTGCCCCCGACTTCGACGGTCTGCAGGGATTCGCCCTGTGTTGTCATGGTAAGCGAGGGGTTGCCCTTCTTGCCGTCGGCCACCCACTTGTACTCATCCGTCTGGGAAAAACTGAAATTTCCGGAGAGGACGAGGGTGGGGGTAAAGCTGTCCGGCCAGAGGCAGCCCGTCGCATCCAGGGTGAGATTGTGGGCGCCGAGGTTCGCCGACCAGATGAGGCAACCATCGTTCATCACCCGCAGGTTGCCGGGCCCCGACAGTTCAGAGGGATAAGAAAAGGTCAGGTAGCCGTTTTCCGCAATGATCTCCCCCTGGTTGACCAGGTTCGTAAAAAACCTCCCCGCGCCGCGGAGGGTGTGGTCGGGGCCATTGATGAACCCTTTGTCGAGTCCCCCGTTGCCCGGGGCATCGCCAGTTATTTTCGTGAGGCCGAACCCGGCAACCCCCAACCGGATCGTACCGCTGCCCGACAACAGGGCCGGCTCGCTGCCCCGTTGACGCAACTCGGTGGAATTATCCATTAAGATCCGGCCGTTGTTAACCAACTCAAAATTGCTGCTGCCGTAAATCTCCAGCTTCGAGATGTTGTTATTCCCTTTCACTGCCAATTCGGCGGCAGGATCCAGCGTGGTACCGCCACTCAGCTGGAGTACGCCGCCGGAGATGATTTCGTAGGAGCCGGGTCCCCATGTCGTCTTCTGAAGCAGCCCGTTGCTGAAAGCGATGGCGCCTTCGCCCGGTTGCAGATCCCCGAGAAGGACAATGGCGCCGCCGACGATCAGCAACCGGGCGCCCGACGTTGCCGCGAGCGTACCGAAGGGGCCGTTTTCCCAGTCGGGATCAGTCAGGTCGGCGTTGGTCACATCTCCCTGCAGCTTGAGGGTCCCCTTTTTGCCGGCAGTGACCCGGCCCAGGTTGATCAGCGGTGCGTCAATGGACCCGTACCCCGAAATCGAGTGGTCCTCCAACTGGATGTAGCCCGCACCCGGGTCGGCGGAGAGAAAGTTGTAGTCAAGACCGTTGCCCGAATACTCGGTCACGCCGAGCAGCAAGGAACCCGAGCCGGCGAAGGTCACATAGCCCGGCGACTGGTCATCCGGCACATAGATCCTCAATTCAGCAGATCCATCGGTATAGAAGCCATCGAGGGCGATGACGCCCTCGTTCTGAATGGTGATGGGATCCGCATACTGCCGATCATACACCCAGAGCTTTGGGGTGGACCATGTGTCCGCGTCCCCCTGCAGGCGCAGTTCCGCCCCCGCCGCAATGGTAACGCCGCGTCCCATCCGCGACTGGAAGAGGGTGCCCGTCACGCGCAGCGCGCCGCCGCTGATGGTGAGATTCGAGATGGTGGAACTTTCCATGGTCACCGCTCCGTCCGTCGCATCGATGCGGCCCCCGGAGACGGTTGCGCCATCGAAGTGCAAACGGCTGTCCGTCTCCGCATCGCCGCGAAGCACCGCCGGCCCGCCGTACCCCGGCGTATTCTTCACCGTGCCGCTGATTCTCAACCTGCCCAGCTTCGGGCGGATCACCCCCCGATTGAGGACCACCGGATGGACCCCGCTGAACCCGATACTCCCCCTGCCTTCGATCACGTGATCGGGACCGTTCGAGAAGGTCCCGCTGAGATGGCCGTCCGATCCGAGCTGCAGCACGCCGGATCCCCGAATCATGCCGTAGTCGGCCTCCTCGCTCGCCTCCTGGAAGGAGAGCGACCCATCGAGGAAGATGCTGCCGTCGTTATCCAGCAACGGCGCGTCATCCGTGGTTGAGGCAACCAGGCCCAGGTGGCCGTAAATATTGAGCCTGTCGGGATCACCGTCAGGGTTGGCAAGGGTGACCGGGTTGGCGCTGACCTGGATCCAGTTGATGATATTGCCGCTGCTGTAAAGGGCATAGGTGACAGTGGAGAGGACGCTGGGGTCGTTGTCGATCGCGGCGCCGTCGTCCCGCCCGATCGGGTAGGATCCGGCGGGGGACCAGTGATCCGAGTCGGCCCAGGAACCGTCCGGCCCCTTCTGGGTGTCCCAGGAGTAGCTGTCAGCCCATGCAGGTGTTGCCACAAGGACCAGGATTAAGACAGCGGTCGTCGTCAATAGCGACATCTTCATCACACCTCCCATCTCCCAATTAATAGAGATCTCGATGGGGGTTTTCTAAGGCGCCGCCAGCATACGCTATCCCTTGGGATCACCGCCATCTCCTTTGCCCTGATTTCATTGAGTGAGCATAACCCCTTACAGCCATCTAAATCTATTGAATTCCAGAATCTTACCCCAAAACCACCCCCAAAGTCAACTCGAATGCACGCAATCCACAGCGCAAGGCAAAACGGATGTTTTCGCCACGCGTCATTCCAACAAGCCGCTCACTCCGCCACCCATAATTTGGGGCCCACCAAATAGAGAATCCGTTGACCTTTTAGCGTCCTTGTGGCATAGCCTATCGGCATGATGACGCGCCGGACAGAACCCGCCGAAGGAGCGGCCGATCCCACCCCGACAAGAGCGGACCGCCCCAAACCCTGGCACGAAAGCATTCTGTGGAACCTGACGCTGATCGCGGCCGGCAGTCTCGTCTGCGCCTGGGCCATCAACGGCATCCTCGTTCCGCACCGTTTCCTGAGCGGCGGCGTGACCGGGCTGGCGCTGATCGTCCATTACCTCTTTCCCTTTCTGTCCGTAGGGCTGCTCTATCTGGTCATCAACATCCCCATTTACGTGCTGGGATGGGTCTACATCGGCCGGCGGTTTTTCTGGTACAGCCTGGCCGGGCTGGCCATTTTTTCCGGGGCGATCCTCGTGATCCATCCGGCCAATCCCATCGAGGACCGGCTGCTGGCGGCGCTTTTAGCGGGCATCGTTTACGGTTCCGGCGGCGGCATGATCCTCAGATCCCTGGGATCCGCCGGGGGCACCGACATCCTCTCCATCATTTTGCTCCAGCGCTACACCATCCGCATCGGCAGCACCGTGCTCTTTTTCAACGCCAGCATCCTGATGGTTTCCACCTTCCTGTTCGACCTCGAATCGGTGATCTACACCCTGATCTTCATGTTCGTCAGCTCCCGGCTCGTCGATATGGTGGTGACCGGCTTCAGCCAGCGCAAGGCGGTGCTCATCATCTCCCCGCAATGGGAAGCCATCTCAGAGATGATCGTGAAAAAGATGAACCGGGGCGTGACGCTCGTTCAGGCCGAAGGCGGATACCGCCACGAGCAGGGGCGCATCCTCTACACCGTGGTGACCATCAGCGATCTGCCCCAGCTCAAAAAATACATCCGCCAGATCGACCCGAACCCTTTTGTGGTCGTGACCAACACCCTGGAGGTCATCGGTCAGCGGATCGGCAACCAGCCGCACTGGTAAACCCATTTCACCCGAACCCCTTTCAAAAAGGAGCCCGACATGATCCGACATGTGGTATTCCTGACATTCAAAGCCGATGCGACGGAAGATCAGATCGTTGCCATCGAAAAAGGACTCGGAGCGCTGCCCGGCGTCATTCCCGAGATCAAGGAGTACAGTTTCGGTCGGGATATCGTCCGCAGTGATCGCTCCTGCGATTTCGCCCTGGTGTCTGCCTTCGAGGACATGGACGCCATGAAGCGGTACCAGGTCCATCCGGACCATCAGGCCGTGCTGGAAAAGATCCGGGCGGCCTGCGAGGCCATTCACGCCGTGGATTACGAAACGGAAAAAGGGGCTTGACGGTGGCCGCGGGCTATCGCTCCCGGGAAGCGGCGGAACGCGCCGCCGTCGAACACAACTGGGGCATCGAGAACCGGCTGGCCGGCGCCGACGTGGGCAACTGCGACGCGCTGACCCTGGCTCGGATGACCATCAGCCCCGGCCGGTCGGACCTGCCCCATTCCCACGGCAATTCAGTGGAAGTCCTTTACCTGATTAAAGGGACCGTGGCCCAGATCGTCGGCGAGGAGACCCTCATGATGGAAGCCGGCGACACGGTGGTGATTCCGGCGGGGATACCCCACATGACCCACAACCACGGCGACGAGGACGCCGACATCGTCATGGCCTATCCGTCCGGGACCCGGGAATTCAGCGTGGACCTCTGAGCCGCGCCCGTCATGACCCTCCAATCGACCATGGCATTCGCCCTGGCCATGCTGGCGCTGGCCGCCAGCCCGGGGCCGGGGGTTTTCGCCGCTGCGGCCCAGGCCCTGGCGGGCGGGTTCCGGTCCGCCGCCGGCGTCATCGCCGGCATCGTGATCGGCGACCTGATCTTCCTGATGCTGGCGGTTTTCGGCATGTCCGCGCTGGCCAACGCTTTGGGCGGGCTGTTCGTTGTCGTCAAGATCGCCGGCGGAACCTATCTGGTCTATATGGGCATCCGGCTCTGGACGGCCCGCCCCGATCCGCCGAACCCGGATGCGGCTGTTGCGCCCCCAGGCGCGCGCCGACGGTTTCTCGGCGGCCTCTTCATCACCCTGAGCAACCCCAAAGTGATCGTCTTCTACTGCGGATTCCTGCCCACCTTCATGGACCTGACCCGGCTGACCGCCGTCGATATCGCCATTGCCGCCGGCGTAGTCGCGGCGGTCCTGTCCGGCGTTCTGGGCGTCTACGCCTATGGCGCGGCCCGGGCCGGCCGGTTGTTCGCCGGCCATCGGACGACGCGCCGGTTCAACCGGACCGCCGGGACCGTCCTCATCGGCACGGGCGTGGTGATCGCGACGTAGAGAATCCGAAAGAGAACATAAAAACCGGGCGATAGAACCGTAAAACCGATGCCGCTTTTCCTGCGAAAATTCTTCGACATCCGGGAGGGAGAAACGCTTCGGGCGTTTCTGATGTTCGCCTATATTTTTCTGATCATCGCCTCCCTGATGATCGTCAAGCCCGTCTGCAACGCCCTGTTCCTGGACCGATTCGGCGTTGAACGGCTGCCGTATGTCTTCATTCTCGCGGCGGTGTTGGCGGCCGCGGCCGCCAGGCCCTACGCCCGACTGCTCAAAACCGTCGATTTGATCGACTTGATCCGCCGCACCCTTTACGCGGCCATCGCCTCGCTGGCCGTGTTCTGGCTGCTGCTCCACGCGGATTTTTTCAACGGCGGGGCGCTCTTCCTTTTTTATGGGTGGATCGCCGTCTTCGCGCTGGCGGCGTCTTCCCAGTTCTGGATCCTCGCCAACGGCCTGTTCAATCCCCGGGAAGCCAAGCGGCTGTTCGGCTTCATCGGGGCCGGGGCCATCGCCGGCGGCATCTTCGGCGGTTATCTGACCAAAATCCTCGCCCCCCATGCCGGCGGCCTCAACCTGCTGTGGGTCTGCATGTTGCTTTTAGCGGCCGCGATTCCCATCGTTCGGCTCCTCCAGCACAAAACCGCCCGTGAGGAAGCGCTGCGGACCTTTCGAATCGAAGCAGGGGTCCGCGAGGCCGCCGAATCGCCCTTCCGGATTCTCCGCCGATCCCGCCATTTGGCCATCGTGGCCGCCCTTGTAGGGTTCGGGTGCATCGCCGGACGGCTGGTGGAATATCAGTTCAGCGCCATCGCCGCCCGCCATATCGCCGATCCCGACAAACTGGCCGCATTCTTCGGATTCTGGCTTTCCAACCTCAACATCATCTCCTTTTTCATCCAGCTGTTGGCGACCCGGCGCGTGGTGGGGGTCCTGGGGGTAGGGGTCTCGCTGATGTTTCTGCCCCTCGCCATTTTGACCGGGTCCGTCGTCCTCCTGATTCACCCGGCCCTCTGGTCAGCCGTGCTGCTCAAACTGTGCGACGGGAGCCTGAAGAATTCGGTCAACAAATCGGGCATCGAACTGCTGGCGCTGCCGGTCCCTTCGGAAACCAAAAACCAGGCCAAGACCTTTATCGACGTGTTTGTGGACAGCTTCGCAACGGGTCTCAGCGGCCTTCTGCTGATCTTAGCCGCCGACGGACTGGGCCTGTCGCCCCGGCAGATGGGCATCGCCATCGTTCCCCTTGTCGGCGCATGGCTCTATGTCGTGTTTCAGGCCCGGCGGGAATACGTCCGGTCCTTCCGTTTGCGGCTGATGAAGGACAATGCCTGGGACAAAGGCCCGCCGGCCGCAATGCCCGCTTCCATTTTCAACGGATGCGTCGACATCCTTATGAACGGACAAACCGACGACATCCTGCGCGTATTGCAAATGCTGGAGGGAACCCGCCATGACCGGTTGCTCCCCGTCCTGGAAAGGCTGATCGACCATGAATCCGCGGCTGTTCGCGCGGAGGCTTTGAAGCACGCTTACTTTTATCCCGGCGGCGGGTTCCTTGACGCCGCGGAGCGCCGGGTCCGGGACGCCGACGCCGACGTGAGGATCGAAGCCGTCCATTACCTGTTTCAGCATCTTCCGGAAGACCGCTTCACGCGCATCGAACAGTATTTGAAAGATCCCGCCCCCCGCATCCGGGGCGCAGCTTTACTCTGCGCGGCCCGGGAAAGCCGCCGGAACCATGCGTTGAAGACGCGCTTCGGGCTCTGCGAGATCATCAAGGCCGAGCTGAACGCCATGAACGAAGGGACGGATCCGGCGGAGCGCCGGCAGCGGAAGATCACCCTCGCCCGAGTCATCGGCGCCGCCAACATCCCGGAATTCCATCCGTACCTCTACCTGTTCCTCAACGATGAAGCCCCGGACGTCGCGGCGGCGGCGATTCACGCCATGGGAGAAACCCGGCAAAAGCGCTATCTCCCGACCCTCATCCCCATGCTTGCGCAAAGCGGACTGGAAAAGAGCGCGGCGGAGGCCCTCGAGCATTTCGGTCCCGACATCATCGACCTGCTGACGGCCTACATCGACAATCCCCTCGCGGACCGCGACATCCGGTTGCGGCTGCCCCATATTCTATCCCTCATGGGCGCCCAGCGGGCCGCCGACGCCCTGGCCCGGAACCTGCAACAGAACGATCCGGCGCTGCGATATGAGATCATCAAGGCCCTGAATCACCTGCGCATCCATTTCCCATCGCTGAAATTCGACGAGGGGCGCGTCGTCCGATCCGTTTTGGAAGAGGCCAGGGATCACCTGGATCTGCTTTCGATCCTGGCGCGGCAACGGGCGGCTGAAAGCAAAAAACGCGGTCCCGATGCAGCGGCGGCGCGGACCGGCGTCAGTGAAGCCCGGGACCGTTTGATCGCCGCCCTGGAAAAACGGCTGGATGAGAACCTGGAACGCATTTTCCGCCTGCTGGGGCTGAAGTATCCGCCCGACGAGATCTACGACGCCTACCGGAGCCTTCGCAGCGAGCGCAGGGACATGCGGGCCGCCGCCGTCGAACTGCTCGACAACCTTCTGGCGCCGGACCTGAAACGCGCGCTGATCCCCCTCATCGAAATCGAACCGGCCGGCGCGGCGGCGGAGGGCGTTCTGGCCGGGCTGGGGCGAAAACCGCCCTCCGAACACGAATCCATGGCCGCGCTGCTGTCCGGAGGAGACTCGGTGCTCCAGGTCCTGACGCTGCGCCTCATGGCGCGGATCAAATCCGAATCCTATGTCCCCCTGGCCGCGGAAATGCTGGCGAGTCCCGACGCCGACGTGCAGGAGGCGGCCCGATCCGCCCTGATGGCAATGGGATTCCGGGTGCAAAGCCCCAATTCGGAAATGACGCCGTTGCGGTCTCTTCCATCGACGCTTTCGCCTTCGGAATAAGCGCCGGCCGGCCGCTCAACCTCAAATCAACCCCAGCATCCGCCACCATGCCCCCGCCACGAGCACCAGCAGAAACAGCAGGATCGGCATCGCCACCATTCGCTGATGTCCTCCCAGGTCATCACCCCGAACAGCACCAGGGCGGCCACGCCGAGCATGCCGGTCACCGAATAATCGATGCCGTGGTAGCCTTTGGTCAACCAGAGGACAAACAGGATGCCGATGATCAGCAGGGTCTTTTTCTCCAGCCGGGTCCAGGGGGCGGCCTTTCCTTCGAACCGGGGGAGTTTCAGGTTGGGATAGGGGCGGAAAATGAAGTAGAGGATCAGCACCGAAGCCATGCACCGGCCGCCGCCGATGAGCGACCCCATGCCGCCGCAGGAGCAGGCAAAGGGCAGGGAGAGCATCATGAACCGCGCCGTGTTGGTATGAGGCTCGATGCCGGCGGCCCGCATAAGGGGCAGATCACCAGCGTGGCGAGCTTTGCCAGAAAGCGCTTGGCCTTCGGCGGTAGGCCATCCATGTATTCCACCTCGATGGACTTGTCCACGGATGCCGCTGCGTCGAGCAGCACCTGGCGGGTCGCTTCGGGCGCGCCGGGATGGATTGCCGTTACCAAATAGCCTCGCGGCCGGCTTTCCTGGTCTGGAAGAACTGCGAAATAGGCGCTCACTTTGGGCAGGACCCGCTGATTCGCATCTCCGACGATTCGGAACTGTGTGCCCTCCGGTCGCGGAAGCAGCAGGACAATGAGCCCCAGGCCAAACGCCAGGGTTAGTTGAAACCCTTTGGATTTGAACAACATGAACCGTCTCCTTTTGCGGTTGAATGTCGGCGGAAAAACGTCTGCTGACGGCGATTCGGCAAAAGGCGTGCCATGCGCGGTTCAAATGGGGGCGCTGCGTAACGGGCCAAAAGGATGGAAAAATCTTGAAGGCGACGGGAAGGGTGTCCGGGGTAGAGAACCGACGCCTCGCCGGTTCCTTTATCATTCTGGAAAAAAAGCGGACGGCCGCCGGCCTACCGCTCGTACCGCCAGGCCCCGGGGATCGCCCATAACCGATGCCGGGAACCGGGGATTTCCGGATCGCAGGCGGCGTACCCGGCGTCCGCCGGATACAAAAAGCAAAACCCGCCCTTTACCCTTGCCACCCTCGGCGTATGGATGATGGGGTCCGCGGTTTTGAAATGGGAGACCGCGGCCGCTGTGCCGCGATGGTCCGACAGGAGGGTCGTCAGGATGAAAATGGGCGGCGGTAGGTCCATTTTCCCCGCCTGCTGGCGTTCCAGGGCTTCCGCAGGCGTGAGCCACCGGTGATCGACGATTTCCGCGCCGTCGATCCGGACCGGCCGGTCATCCGCCTCCCCGATGAAAAACCAGGTGCTGAAGCGGCGCGAGAAGAATTCGGGCGTGGTCCAGCGCGACATGAAAATCAGGTCTTTGGGATCGATCTCCAGGCGGGCTTCTTCCCATGCCTCCCGGACCGCCGCTTGCAGTGCGGCCCCTTTTTCATCCCGCGCCCTCCCGCCATAGTCCTCCGCATCGATATGACCGCCGGGAAACGTCCAGGCGCCGGGAAAGGCCGAGGACTTCGGATTCCGGCGCACCATCAGTATCTCCATGCCGTCGGCGCCATCACGGATGGGAATGACGCAAGCCGACGGGCTGGGCGGAACGACGTTTGACATGGACATCGTCAGCCCGGCTTCAGCCTTTTGCAATCAGGGAGATAAACAGTTCATTCAATGACGGAATCGCCCAGGTCGGATGATCCCGGTAGGTATCCGGATCATCCGGCTTTTCCGCCCCGGTGCTGAGATCGAAGACCGATTTCAATTCCCGGATAATTTTGCCGGCCGGGTCCAGATAGATGCGCCGCTCCACCCGCACATTTCCGGCAAAGGTTTGAAGAGACGAGAAGACAAAGGCCGTGTTTCCGGTCTCGTAAAAATAAAATTCAGTGGTCTTCATCCAGTCTCCGGAAGGCGAGGATTCCAGAAGATGGGCCGAAACGATCTCCCTGCCGTCCGCATAGCCAATGAACTGGGCGTCGAATTTTTCGCCGCCGTCCAGGGGATCGGTCATGAACCATTGGGGTTCCAGTTCATTTTTCCACATCCGCTTCATCAGGAACAACCGGGCCTCGGGGCGGGCTTCCACGGCTTTGGCGGCTTGATAGATGGCGCGGATTTGTTCGATGGGGTCGGGTTCGGGGGGCGTTGCTGAAACTGTCGACGCCAGCCAAAGCAATATCATTAAGCTGGAAAATAAACTCCTATAATTTACTGTAATCATCTTATCCTTTCAATTTTCCGAAATATAGCACTGTTTTCTTGCAGCATTCATCCATTAACCAGCTCGTTGATGCAAATCGTAATACGAATTTTTGAAGAGCATAAAAAGAACATCGTCTACCTGCGGACCCACTGGGTCGCATCCCGCCATCCTTGGAAAGGGGATTTTGTCTCTTTCAGTGTTGTTTCAATATCTTGCCAAGTCTGCTCCAATTCTGACGGGATATCTGAATCATTTCTTTTTTCCCTGCTTCCAAACCCACCGCCCCCCGGCGATAAAATCCGAAACCGATCCCCTGATTCCGCCCGGATCTCATTCTTTGCACCGATATTCAGCGTCCGTCCGTCCTTCCGGATGAACAAGTTCATCCCCTTTTCCCCGGGCTCGCCGCCTTCCAATCCGTAGGGCGCAAAGACCCGCCGTTCCGACAGGATGGCCACGTTGAGCGGTTCCAGGAACTCCACTTCCCGGACGAGGCCGTCGCCGCCGTTGAACCGGCCCTTGCCTCCGGAGCCGCGGCGGATGGAAAACTCGCGCAGCAAAACAGGGTAACGCCGCTCCAGGATTTCGGGGTCGGTGATCCGGGTGTTGGTCATGTGAGTGTGGACCCCGGTCTGGCCGTGCCAGGTGGGGCCGGCGCCGGCGCCGCCGCCCACGGTCTCGTAGTAGCCGAACCGGTCGGAGCCGAAGGTGAAGTTGTTCATGCATCCCTGGGAGGCCGCGGCCACACCGAAGGCTTTCAGCACCACGTCCACCACCCGCTGGGAGGTGAGCACATTGCCCCCCACCACGGCGGCGTCGGGCGCCGGATCGAGCAACGAGCCTTCGGGGATGTGAAACTTGATGGGAATGAGGCACCCGTGGTTGAGGGGCAGGTCCTTTTCGATGAGACACCGGAGGGCGTACAGCACCGCCGACTTGGTCACCGCCCTGGGCGCGTTGCAGTTGCCCCAGATCTGGGGGCCGGTGCCGGAAAAATCGAAGACCGCCGAACCGTCCCGCCGGTCGATGGTGAGCGACAGGGCGATGGGGCTGCCGTCGTCCATATGGTCCACGGCGTCCACCGTGTCTACCTCGTCCATTCCCTTATTTTCCGACAGGGCCTTCAGGCTGTGGCGCACCGCCTCCTCGGCGGCGTTCTGGACATGCTTCATATACGCCTGAACCACATCCAGCCCATAATGATCCACCATCTCCAGAACCAGTTCGATCCCCTTCTGATTGGCCGCCGCCTGGGCCTTGAGGTCGGAGATGTTGTCCGCCAGAATCCGCGTGCCGTAGATGGCCGGCCTCCCCGGCATGGGGGTGATCCGGCCCGGCGCCCTCAGCAGATCGGCGATCCCTTCCTCCTGGAAGACCCCGTTTTCCACCAGTTTGAAGGATTCGATGCAGGCCCCTTCCTCCTGGATGTACCGGGAATTGGGCGGCATGGAGCCGGGGGAAATTCCGCCGATGTCGGCATGGTGCCCCCGGGCCGCCACCCAGAAGATGATGTCGCCCTCCCTGAACACCGGCGTGATGACGGTGATGTCGGGCAGGTGGGATCCGCCGGCGGCCGGATGGTTGGAGACCAGCACGTCGCCGGGGGAGAGTTCGCCCTTACGGCGCCGGATCTGCTCTTTCACCGCCTCGCTCATGGCCCCCAGGTGGACCGGCAGATGGGGCGCGTTGGCCACCAGTTCGCCCTCCGGGCCGAACAGGGCGCAGGAAAAATCGAGCCGCTCCTTGATGTTGGTGGAGATGGAGGTCTTCTGGAGCATCCGCCCCATCTGCTCGGCGATGGACATGAAGAGGTTGGAAAAGATGGAAAGCTGCACGGGGTCCACATCCACGCCGACCTTTCGGGCGCCCCCCTCCCCTACCGTGACGGCTACGTCGCCCCACTCCGTGAATTCGGCCCGGCAGCCCGGTTCCACGAGAATGGTGGAGGTGTCCTGCATGAGGATGGCCGGTCCGTCTATGACGTGGCCCGCGCCCAGGTCGTCGGTCCGGAAAATGGCCGTTTTTTGCCATCCGCCCTCGAAATAGCAGGGGACCACGGCGGCCGGTTCGGGGTCGCCCGTCGCCTCCGGGGCCCGGATACCCTTGAGCCCGGCCGTCTTCCCCTCGGAGCGGACCCGCAGGTCGTCCACCAGGATGTCCCGATCGGTCAGAACGAAGCCGAATTCCCGCCGGTAGACCGCCTCGAAGGCCGAGGCGTAATCGCCGTCTTTCGATCCCGGGATCATGATGGCCGTGTCCGTGCCCTGGTACCGGAGGTTGAGGTAGCGCTGGCTGACGATGTTTTCGGCCGAAAACCCCTGGACCGCCAGTTCGGCCTCGGCCTCTTCCTGGAGCGCGTCGAGTTCCCGGTTCAGCTCGGCCAGGGCGTCGTCGCCATAGACCGCCGCCGACGGCTTCCGCCGCTCGGCGACCACGTCGGCCATGCCCATGCCGTAGGCCGACAGGATGCCGGAAAACCGGTGGATGAAGATTTTGGCAATCCCCAGGGATCGCGCGATGGCGCAGGCATGCTGGGGACCGGCCCCGCCGAAGGTGGCCAGGACGTGCTCCTTGATGTCGTAGCCCCGCATGACCGAAATTTCACGGATGGGCCGCACCATGGCCTCGTTGGCCACCCGGAGAAACCCCAGGGCCACTTCTTCGGGCATCATGGGGGGACGGTTCTGGGCGGCGTAAGCCTCGTTGATTTCTTGGGTAAGCGACGCGAAGGTCGCCCGCGTCGCCTCCAGATCCAGGGGCTGATCCTCGGTCTCGCCGAAGATCTTGGGGAAGAAATCGGGCTGAATCCGCCCCAGCAAAAGGTTGGCGTCGGTGACCGCCAGGTATCCCCCTTTGCGGTAGCAGACCGGCCCCGGATGGGCCCCGGCCGATTCCGGCCCGGCCACCAGCATACCGTGTTCGAAGAACAGGCGCGATCCGCCGCCGGCGGCCACGGTCTTGATGTGGAGCTGGGGCGCCTGAATCCGGACCCCGGCGGTTTCGGTTTCATGGACCAGCTCGTATTCGCCGCCGAACCGGGAAACGTCCGTGGAGGTGCCGCCCATGTCGAACCCGATGACCGGCTGGCGGGTCTCCCGGTTGTAGGTGGTCATGGCGTACCCCACCACGCCCCCGGCCGGTCCCGAAAGGATGGCCCGGGAGCCGGTGAAATCGTCGGCCTGGGCCAGCCCGCCGTCCGACTGCATGAAGAGGAGGCCGGTGTCGGACAGGCGGTCCGAAAACCCGCCCCGGAAGCTGTCGAGATACTTGCGGATGTGGGGGGTCAGATAGGCGTCGGTCATGGTGGTGTCCCCCCGGGCCACCAGCTTCACCATGGGCATGACCTCGGACGAGAGCGACACCTGGGAAAATCCCATCTTCCGGGCCAGTTCGCCCACCGCTTTTTCGTGTTCGGGCCAGGCGTAGGCGTGCATGAAGACAATGGCGAGGCTCTGGACGCCCCGGTCCAGCAACGCCTGGAATTCGGGCCGCAGGCCCTCGATGTCGGGTTCCCTGAGCACCGCCAGCCGCTCGCCGGTGACGCCCTCCACGATGGGCGCGTCTCCGGTCGCCGCCTCCGGCCCCAGGATGCGAAGCCGTTCGTCCACCTCGATCACCGTTTCGTAAAGCAGATCCCGCTTCCGGATCTCCAAATCGAAAATGTTGGGCCGGTCCTGATTGCCGATCTGCAGGATGTCCCGGAATCCTTTTGTCACCACCAGGGCGCACCGGGCCCCTTTTCTTTCCAGCAGTGCGTTGGTGGCCACGGTGGTGCCCATGCGGATCCACTCCACGCCCTGGGCGTCGAAATTCTCCTTGGGCAGCGACTTCCCGGATACCGCCGACAGCACCCGGCGTATTCCCTCCCGAGGCGCGTCTGCATAGTTATTGGGGTCTTCGGACAACAGCTTGACCACCATGTAGCCGGGCTCGGTTGGAATTTCCGCGTAGATGTCGGTGAAGGTGCCGCCGCGGTCGATGGAGAAACGGAGTTTTTGGGGGTTGGGCATTGGGTCATCCCTTTTTCTGTTAAATCAGCATTTCAGTCCAGGACTTTGTAATAATCCTCGTTGCAGGCG
>JAABTD010000130.1 GCA_011390065.1 Desulfobacteraceae bacterium | reverse complement strand
CTACCACATTGTCATATAGTTGATCGCACCGGGCGCACCCCGGTCCCAACACTTCTATGAGCATCATCTTCCCTCCTGTTTTCAATCATACCGCATCAGGCGCCGGGCAATGAGCGTCCAAAACCTCGGCGCAAGAGACATCCGAAGACAATCTCAGGGGATTTTGGCAAAACTTGCACACTCCCAGGATGTCCGACAACGGGTTGAGGCGACCCCAAAGATCAGAGTAAACTTCCGCGTCGTCGGGCGCAAGGTCTCCATGAAGGTTTTCGGGGGAATCGAGTTCGCGGATCCGGTCCGATTTTCCGCAGTAAGGGCACCGGACGCCGAACAGCGCCATATCGGTGCGGGGCAGTTCGTGGTTTATAATGAATATTTTCAGTTTTTCTATGGCGACATGAACTTCCACGGCGTCGGAAATCCTTGTGAAGTGAGCGGTCCGGACCACCAGGGTCCGGACCGGCATCTACTGGTTATGATCTTTTGGAATCTGTTCTGGTTGACAAACCGGAGCCTGCTTTTTCCAGATTCTCTGCGAGCCTGTCGAAATCAAATCCTTGATCGCGAACGGACACGAGACGCTCTCTCAAGGCTTCCGTAGGCGCGCGTTTGGCCATTTCATCGATCAATTCCTCGTACTGGGGAATGATGCTTTCGAACACCAGATCGTTTTCAATGCAAATGGTGGGCAGCACCTTGCCTTTAAGTTCCATGAATTTGGCGACGCTGTCCTGGTTTTTAATCGACCATTCCTTATAAACGATCATCTCCTGTACGTCCGGGGGCAGTGCGGCGATGGATTCCATCATGTAGCCGCAAGCAGCGCACTGGACGCTGTCCAGGGTCAAAACATCAATGTTGATCTTGTCTTCCGCCATGATCCGAAACCTCCTGTGTATAATGGGTTACCATGAGTCCGGATACTTGGTATAATACTGCTCGTACCAATCTCTGGCTTCAATCGCTTGATCCATATGTTCCACCGGAACATCGTAGGGCATGTCTCAGCCGGGGGCGAATGTATAGCCGTGTTGACCGCCTGCGGCAAGGCTCACGATGGCGTCCTCCCGCGGCGAAAGCAGCCCGAGGCTCAGGGCCAGGGTCAGCTTCAGGTTGCCGCCGAAGCCGACTTTGTGTTTGAGGGCCAGGTCCCGGATAAAGTTCAGGTTCATCTGTTCGTCGATGGCGAAACCGTCGGTCCCGATTGTACAGACCTCTTCCATGACTTTGGTGGCATCTCCGCAGATGAAAAAGGACGATGTCAACCCGGCGTCCTTGATAATCTTGTTGGCGGCCTGGCTGTTGGGCGTCACGAATTTTCGAAAGGTTTCGGCCTTGATCTGCGAGGCCACCGGATCGACGTTGGCGATAATGTCGCATCCCATTTCAGCGTAAAACTCAGCTGATTTGGCGCCGATTTCTCCTGCAAACTTGCAGACTTCAGCTGCAAAATCCGGATGCTTATATACATCTGTAAAAATCCGAACGCCGGCCAGATGGGAAGCCAGGGTCAGCGGACCGCAGAACAGTCCCATCAGGGCGCAGTCCAGCTCCTCTAACTGCGGCTTTGCGATCCTGGCGGCTTCGAAAATCACCGGCCAACGGCCCGAATCCTTGGTGGGCATTTTAAGACCAGCCTCGGCGGGTGTTTTTTTGGAGCAGGGGTGATCGGTCACAGATGGAACGTTGTCGGGCCACCATTTCAAACCGCATCCCACCGCATTCGCCTCCACGGAAAGATCGAACAAAAGCGGTATGCCATCTGCTTTATAACGTTTGGCAGTATGAACTACTCCTTTGGCTAACAGTTCAGGATCCTTGAGCATCTTATCAGCGGGCTCGTTAATAAGAAAAGCGCAATGGACCCCTGCATAGGGAACCCATGGCGCTTTAACGGTTTTCTTTCCTCGATAGGCATCAATCAGCATCTGCTTGGCCATGAGGACGCTCCTTTCTTTTTCAGACGGTTAAAGTCCCAACTACCGATCAAAAATGCATGTAATCGTTTTTTTCCCTCCTTTCCAATTAGTTAATGGTTGCACAACATCGATTCCTTATGACCCTCGGGCAACCGGATTCCGGGCTTCCGAAAACCACAATTTTATTCCAACAAGATGATGCCGTAATAAGCGAAGCTGTCATTGGCATTACTGGCCACCGTTGTTTCAATCCCGACATTCTTCAGGGTTCCGATAACGTCAATGGAAAAGGATTCCACCGATGGCCGTTTTTCCTGGGGAAAGCGGCAATCATCAGGGTAGGCGCAGGTCTGGCAAAGGGCGCAACATTCTCCCACCAGACTGAATGCTTTGTAATAGCCGGCCAGAAACAACATCCGCTCCAGACTCACCGTCCCCTTCCAGCATCTGACCTGCATCGCCCGCTTGCGTTTGTTGTTGCGGTAGAAATCCGGACATTTCGCACTGCCCACAAGAAGGAGCGCCAGGCTGTACTCGTCGATAATTTTCCGCACTTTGTCCGGATTCGGGGTCGCCGGCGGACAGCACCAGTTGGTGCTGTATTTGGTACAGCCATAGCGGCACTTGAGGTGGACCCATTCGGCCACGAGGATTTTCGAAACATTGAAAGGAATCACCTCGTTCAATCCGTATTTTGTGCTTTTGTCAAGCAGACGCGTCAGGAGGCGGTTCGATATGCCCTTGTCGTCGTTAAATCGTACAACCTTATTGGTCTCCATAATTCCGGTTCCCTGTAGGATGAGTATGTTCGGCAGGGCAAGACGCTTCGGCAATTGCATTGAATCGGATGGTCACGTCCTTCGGCAGGGCCATGCCCATGGCGGCTTCAGCGGCCTTCAGAATCGCCACGGGAATCCCGCAGGAAGGGTGGCATCCCGATTGTTCAGCAGCCACATACAATGGATTTCGGGTGATGGGTGTGAAGATGTCCCGCAATGTCAGTTCGGTCAATCGATCAGACAACTTCTCAATCTGCTGGCATTCGCATGAGAGGATCTTCACCGTCACGGTTTTGCCGGGATTTTTCAGCACCATGACCCGGGCTGGAAAGCCGCAAATCCCGGGATCAACGCTCACGCATACAGGTTCATTTGCCTCTTGATCTGGAGTACCCACAGGGAGACTGCCTTTCGGTTGCAGAACGAGTCGCCGCCGGCCGGGTCGGTCCGTCATCGACCGGCGGACGAACTCAAATCAGACCCCGGAAGCTTTGCTTGCTGCCGGGGCGCGTCGCAGTGTGTTCAGCGTCATTGATCCAGGATGTCGTCGGGAACGATGCCGCGCAGGTGCGGGAAGTCGTCTTTCATGTGCGGCAACTGCATGGCTTCCATGAAGTCCTGCTGAAAAGTGGGCTCCACCGTCAACTCGATGTATTCCACATTGCGCGAACACCAGTTGGCTTCCACCCGCTTTTTCCTGTTGAGAAGCGCCGCGCGGCACCCATCTCCGGCTGCATTGCCCACGCCCTGGATCATTTCGATTTCGCAGTCCGGGAACAACCCCATGATCAGCGCCTTGGTCCGGTCCACATGGGTGCCGAAAGCGCCGGCGATCTTGACCATGTCCACTTTTTCAAGGCCCATGCGCTTGACCATCAGTTTGCAGCCCGCGTACAAAGCGCCCTTGGCGAGCTGGATCTGACGAATATCCTTCTGGGTAATCACGATGTCCTGGTCAATGCTGGATTCCTTGGCCCAGGCCAGTACGAACTCGGGCTGATTGGTATCCGGATTCTTGCGGAATCGGGCGCATTCCTTCAGTCCTTTTTTGTTGAACACCCCGCTTTTGGTGATGACGCCGGAACTGTACAATTCAGCCAGAACATCCAGGATTCCGGAGCCGCAAATCCCCTTGGCCTTCATTTCCTCGGGCTCGGAGAATTTGCGCCAGGCGTCGCGGCCGATCACCTTGTAATCCACTTCTTTGGTTTCACGGTCGATGTTAATCCGCTCGATAGCGCCGGGGGCGGCCCGCATGCCGTATGACAGCTGAGCGCCTTCCAGGGCCGGACCCGTAGCGCAGGAAGAAGAGATCAGCTTATGCCGGTTGCCCAGCACCAGTTCACCGTTGGTGCCGATATCGATGATCAGCTGGTTTTCTTCATGTTTGTAGGGTTCTTCCGCGATCAGAACGCCCACGTTGTCGGCGCCCACGAAACCGGCTTCATTGGGCAGGACGAACATGTACGAGGAAGGATTGATCTTCACGCCCAGATCGCGGGCCTTGATGTCCATGCTGTGGTGGATGACCGGGGGAAACGGCGCCATGCCCACATATTCCGGATTCAAGCCGAGCAGGATGTGGTGCATGGCCGTGTTGAACCCGATGGTGATGTCTTCAACATCATCGATGGACAGGCGCAGATATTCCTTGCCCTCTTCGATCACCTCGACGAACCCGTCTTCTTCAATCACCTCCGGGGATTGGGCGGCCGCCTCTTCACCCTTTTTCTTTTTCTTCTTTTTCTTCTTGGGGTAGGTGGCGGCCACGGCCTTTTCGATGAGTTCGTTGAGCCCTTCGATGATGTCGTCGCTCATCCGTTTGAGGCCGTCGGGGGTGGTCATGTGGAAAGTGATCCGCGCCATGACGTCTTCGCCGTATTTGCACTGCGGGTTCATCATGGAAACGGTGTCGATCACTTCCATGGTGGTCAGATCGCAGAAATAAGCCGCCACCGTGGTGGTGCCCACATCAATGGCCAGACCATAGGATTTTTCGTGTTTTCCCGGTCGGATTCGAACGATTTCCTTATCGTTCCAGACGCTGACGGTCACCGCCCACTTTCCCTCCCGCAGTGCGTCGGGCAGGGTGCGGAGGGTGAAAATATCGCAGGTCAGGTTCTGAAGGCCATAGTCCCGCTCCAGGCCCCGGCAGATCCGCTCGAAATCGCCGGTGGGTTCCTCGAAGGTAGGGGCGTCCACTTGCACGTAGTACACCCGAACCGCGGGATCATGATCGATGGGGATGTCGCGCGCGGCTTTGCTGACCACCTGCTTGCCGGCCCGGGATTCCTCGGGAACGAAAATCAGCATGTCGCCTTCGATCTTGGTCACGCATCCCAATCGGAAACCCTTCTCCCTCCGACCGGCATTGATGAACTTTTCTTCCTCTTCCTGCCATGCGCTGCAATTGGCCTTGCTGGAGGTAATGCCGTATTTTTCAAAATGGCCTTCCTCCACCCGGACAATGCACTTGCCGCACACCTTTTTTTCACCGCACAGCGCTTCGATGTCGACACCGAGCAGGCGGGATGCTTCAATAATATTGATTCCCTTGGGAACTTCCCCCCTTCGGCCGGAAGGTTGAAAGATGACCATGGCTTTGTCGTCACTCATGCGCAGATGTCCTCCTGATCTTATGCTTAGTCCTCCGCTCCTGAAAGGGGTTAGGGGGCGGGTCCCGTTCCCGGAGGACGAGACCCGTTGCGGGCGGAGATGTTGATGGGGGTGCTACTTGTTTCGCATTTCCCTTAACCGGGCGATCATTTTGATGCCTTCTGAAACCGCGTTTCCGGCCGATTCGGCATACCCGTCGGCGCCGAACAGATTGGCGACATCCTTGGTCACGGGAGCGCCTCCCAGCATGATGGCGACGTTGGGGTTTTTCTCCTTGATCATCTTGATGACCTTTTTCATGCCCAGCATGGTGGTGGTCATCATGGCCGACATGGCGACCACTTCCGAGTCGGTGCGCAACTGCTCCTCGACGAATTTTTCAAGGGGAACATCCCGGCCCAGGTCATGAACATCCCAGCCGGCCACGTCGAACATCATCTTGACCAGGTTCTTTCCGATGTCGTGAACATCGCCCTGAATCGAGCCGATGACCACCTGAGCATTGATCCCGTCCTCTTTCTTGGGAACATGGGGACGCAGAATCGCCAAACCGGCGTAAAGCGCGTCCGCGCACATGAGAACCTCGGGGACGAAATATTCGTTTTTGTCGTACAGTTCGCCCACGATCTCCATGCCCGCGGCCAGACCGTCCATAATGCCTTCCAGCGGGTCGTAACCGCCGTCCAGCCAACCCTGGGCGGCTTCCCTGACGGTGTCTTCCTCATATTCCACAACACCGTTTTTCATCTGCTCCTGAAATTCTTCTTTGCTTGCCATTCGGTTTTTCTCCTTTTCTGATTTGCGATGTGCGTCGCTCGCCATTGCATCGCGACGATTGAAAATTACAGCCGGCCGACGGCCGGGCTGGGTTTCTTGCCGTACTCGTGGGCCGTATCAACGCAGGCTTTCATATTCGCCTCGATGATGTCGGGCCACAGATCGCATCCCGGCATGACCGCATCCATGCCGCCGTCGATGATGTCTTTAACATGGTCGATGGCGACCTGCTTGGGCGTTTCCGGATCGCAGGTCATTTTGTAAGTGTCCAGGTTGCCCATGAACAGAACGTCCGGTCCCAGAATCTCGCGTCCCTTTCGCACATCGCATTTGATGTCCACCGTAATGCCATCCGCGCCGCACTCGGCCATCATGGGCAGCAGTGGTTCGGTCTGTCCGCAGATGTGCAGCAGTTTGGGCGACTGCCATGCATCGAGGATGCGCGTCAGGCGGGGTTTGATGAATTCCTTGAAAGTGCGGGGGCTTAAAAGGTCAGCGGCCACGCCGGGTTCCCGCAGGGTGATGTAGTCGCACCCGGAGGCTTGCAGGTGTTTGCCGATGTCGATGATCATGTCGGTCAGTTTGTCCAGGACCTCGGCCACTTTTTCCTTCTGCTTGAAGACGCCTTTGAGCATGAGGTCCAGCTCCAGAATCTGTCCGGCCTGGGTAAACGGACCCAGCTGCCAGCAGCCGATGGGGAGTTCAGGCGCGTTTTCCTTGATAATCTTGATGGCTTTGGGAATGATCGGCAACCGCCCCTTTTCCCATATCTTGTCGGGAACCACCACCTCGTCCAGGGTCGACCAGATCTTGTTGGGAATGGTCGGATACAGGATGTCTTCCGAATCCTCATAGAGGCTGATGGTATTGCCCATGGCCTCGGATTCCATGGTCATATCATAGGGGATGACAACGGAGTCCATGCCCATCAATCGCGCGGAATGAATCGCAGACCAGGCCATGCGTTCAGGATCGGTATGGACGGTGGCGAAGTTGAATCCGCCTTCTTTGATGCCGGGCATGACCACCATGCCCATTCCACTGAAAAAGGGCATCGTATCGATGGGTTCCTTGCGCAGCAGCCGCAGGACGCGTTCCTTGGATGTCAGTTCGGCCATTGGTTTTCTCCTTTTCTTCGTAAACCTTCTGAATTACATGCCCTTGAGCTGTTCCACAAAATCCGGCCACAGTTTGTACAAGGGATGGTTGGGGGCTTTCGGCAACTCTTTGGTTTCAGCAAATACAGCGGTCGCCAGAAACGCTTCTGCTTCCGCCACAGCCGGAATGATCCGCTCAGCGCCGGCCATGGGGCCTGAGAAAATCATGTCGTGATAATAAAACGCTGAAAGGCCCTCGAGCGCCGCATCCGTAGCCGCCCACCCTTTGAAGCCCATGGACTCTTTAAACCGCTTCAAATCCATATAAGAGCCGTTGCTGGGCGCACTGGCCACCGGAAAGCCCCATTTTTCCTTGATCATTCGATTAGCGACGCCGCAGAACGCTGCCGCGGGGCCGTTCATGACCGAAGTATCTACGAAAATGCTCTCGAATTTGGCGCCGACCTTGTCGATGGCGTCCAACATTTTCTGGGTGCCGGTGATCCGTCCGGAGGGCATCTGATCTTCCTGGTCAAAGGCCACCAGCAGGACGTGCTTTACGCCCAAGTCGGCAATCTCTTTGACCTCTGTCTCCAGGTCCTGTTCCCAGACCGTCAAGCTGTTGTAAAACATCCGGTCCATCAGCCCTTTTTCGGCGCAATAGGCGGCTCCCGCCAATTTGGGCTTCATCACCCAGGCGTCGATGCAAAACGGCATGGTGCTTTTTTCAGCCACGAAATCGATGTATCGTTTGAATTCATCGGCCGTGTTGGCCACAATGTCGGCCATCCCCGGGACGCCGGTCAGTTCGGAGAGACGTTCCTGGGTCTTCAGCAGTTCCTCGGCCCGCTTTTCGTCAAATCCTTCCTTCCTCTTGCCGGTGAAAACCTTGTCGCCTTTCTGGAAGATGGAACTGACGCACACGCAGGGGTATTCCCCGGGCTGTCCGCCGAATTTAACCCCCCCGACCTCGCATACTTTCTGTTCCCCGTCGATTCTGAACATCTTCGCCTCCTTCGTCTTGTGTTGCTCGGACTGGTGCGCTCGATGCGCTTTAAAGATAATCTGGACTCTGCCTGCTTATATCCCACCCTGCAGATGGATACTATCGTCTAAAGGTCGATTTATGCTGATGTTGAAGATGATTTCAGGGAAAAGCCGCGACGATGCCGATCAACAAAGGCGATGCGCTAAAGGGGAGTCACCTCAAACACGCAGGTTTCATCGCGCATCATCTTGCAATTCAGCTCGTCCACACGGTAATGTCCCCGGGGCTGTTTGAAAATCACGGCCAGCACTCCGGCGATCCAGCCCCGGGAAAAATGGCATCCCGGCGTGCTGCGTCGGCCGTGTTTCGCCAGCCAGCCGGTCACATGGTGGCTGGAAGGGCTGATGATGCGCCATTGGTCAGCCCCTCTTTTTTCAAAATGGAGGATGCCCATGCCGCAATTCTGGTATAAGACTTCAGCCATTTCCAATCTGGATTTGACGGAGCGGATCATCGGGTAGCGGCTCAGATGCGATGTGAAATCATGGTAAACGGCCTCCTCGGCCGAAGCGAACAGCAAATCGACGCCCGCCTGTCCCAGGGCGTCTTCCAGGGTCTTTTGCAGGTTGACATTGTAATGGTGGCAGTGCATGGCAATGGGTTGGCCGGACAGGACCACCTGATGTTCTTTTCGATTCAGTTCGTTTTTCCAGTTCTTCGGGCTCATGAGCAATCCATTTGACTTTTGTTGAGGATGGTTCATATTTATGGACTGAGGCGTCAACAGGTTTCTGAACCCTCCTTTTGTTGAAAGAGATATGTGAAAATACCGCAGCAATCCGACCGATTGGCTGCCCCGGAAAAATGGAGACAACAATGAAACCGCACATAGAGGCCCAAGCGCCCTCACCTGCTGAAAAGGCTTCGGTCCTCCTGCTCTCAGGCTTCCTGGGCGCCGGCAAGACCACTTTATTGAAACGCATTCTTTCCTGGCAAACGGACCTGTCCAATACCGTCGTCCTGGTCAACGAGTTCGGAGATGTGGGCATTGACGGGGCTCTTCTGAAAGCGTCCGGATCGGGGGTCGTCGAACTGACCAGCGGCTGCATCTGCTGCACCCTGAGCGCTGATCTCAAGCAGTCCCTGCATGATATCTGGAACCGCTTCCACCCCAGGCGGATTTTCATCGAATCCACGGGGGTCGCCGATCCCACGGCCATCATCGCGGCCCTTGAAGACGCGGATCTGACCGATCTCATGACGCTTGAAAAAATCATTACGGTGCTGGACGCGGATTACTGGGAAGCGCGGGAAAATTTCGGCGCCCTGTTTTACCGTCAACTGGAAAGCGCCCATCTGATCCTGCTCAACAAAATCGATTTCATCGCCCCGGAAATGATTCCGCAATTCCTGGAGGAGATCCACGCCCTCCTGCCCGGCTGCCAGGCAGTTCCCACCATCCGTTGCGCCATCGACCCGGAGACCCTCTGGATGCCGGCCGACGCCGCAAGGACCCTTCTAAAGCCGATGCGTCTGTTCAAGGCGTTCACCCCTTACGAGAACGCTCAGGGCCATGATCCATCCCCGGCCGCGCCGTTCGTCACCTTCTCATTCGAAGACCACCGGGTGATGGACGAATCCGCCTTTCATGACTTTCTCGAAGCATTGCCGTGGGATGTTTTCCGGGTAAAAGGTCCGGTGAGATTTCGCGATCGCACCCAACTGCTCAATTTCGTCGGCGGCAAAGGCGAGTGGTCGGATTGGAACGGCGAAACCGGCACGCGACTGGCCTTCATCGGCTGGAATGCCGATGGTCAAGCCATACAAGACCGGCTGGCCCGGTGCATCGTGGATGTCTGACGCCATCAGACTCGTTTCAAAATGGGTCCGTCGCCTTTGTCAGGAGTTTTTTCAGCCGGGCGTCGGACCCCTTCTGGACCATGTCCTTGATGACGGCGTACTTGTTGAGATTGGCCTTGAGAGGGCCCCAGACCAGGGAGGCCATGAGCGCACTGAAATCCGACTGATAGCCTTCTTCAAACCGATGCTTCAGCTCCGATTGCGCATCATCGAGTTGATGGATCCGGGACAGATGTTTCATGAGCCGGTCATCCGAGGGCGGGGCGTTGCCCGACACGGTCACCTGATCGCAATAGTCGATCTCACGGGTTGCGGTTTCTTCCGGCAACT
Source organism: Desulfobacteraceae bacterium (assembly GCA_011390065.1). Taxonomy (GTDB): domain Bacteria; phylum Desulfobacterota; class Desulfobacteria; order Desulfobacterales; family JAABSP01; genus JAABTD01. Next base: position 3,734 of record JAABTD010000130.1, on the reverse strand, counting down.
CGATGCCATAGCGTCGCCACATGGCGACAAGGGCCTTTTTGCCCTCCCGGCTTTGCCCTGTCTGCTGCCGGCCCCATTTGAGACTCCACATGCCGTAGGCCCGGCACGCAAAGGGTCTTAAGGCGTAATTCCCGCATCCGCCGTCATCGTCAAGAAAGGGGCAGTGATCCCGCCGGGCCGGGTTGGACAGGAAAAACGTGAGAAACTTCCGGACCAGGGTTTCCCGTTCAGTCACCGGCAGATCTATAAGATATTGAAACCATTGGATCGCCTCCATCCAGGTCATCTGCGGCAAAAACATGCAGCACGCCCCGGGCCGGTTGCAATGGCACCGGGTCTCCGGCAATGATCCATACAGGATCTGCAACTGTTTCAGATGTCGTTCGGCTGCGTCGATGCCCCTTTGGATGTCGCCAATGACCAGATTCAACAGCATTTATAAAGTCTCAGCAGCTTCTTGTTCATCAAAAAATAAAATTTCATGAAAGAGGACCCGTCCGGCCGCGTTCGGACGCCGTGGAGGGAATCGGCCAGTTCGATGGTGGTGCGCAGATGAGTGATCATGATGAGTTGCGTGCGGGCGGAAACGTCTTTCAGAAATGCCTGCATGGATTTGTGGTGGGTATAGTCCAGGGACGGCTCCACCTCGTCCAGCAGGTAGAAAGGACTCTGGAGCTGTCCGAACAGAGCCAGCTTCAGGGCCAGACTGGTGACGGCTTTCTGGCCTCCGGAGAGCTGGTGGAGTCTGAGTCGTCGATCACCCGGCATGGCAACCTGAATGTCAAGATCTTTGGCGCCGTTCCGGGCGCCCAGCTTCAGCGCGATATCCGCTTCCGGCATCAGGTATCCCATATACCGGGTCAGCCGTTGGGCAAGCTGGTCCTGAAAATCGCCGGGGATGCCCCTGGTGGGATCAAGGTCCATCAGGGAACACACCGCCTCGAAACGACGGGGGGGCGGCATGGAGACCAGATCATTGATCTGTTCCTGTCGGATAATGGTTTTGAGGGCGTCTTTTGTGTGAAAGGCCGAGAGTTGCCGCCGATACATTTCAGGTGTAGCGTCGTCGCCCTCAATGGTGAATCGATTTTGTCCGTCCCTCGTCATTTCCCGGCTCACCGTCATGCCGACCGCATCTTTTTCACGGCTTTCCCTGAAGGTCAACCGGACTTTTATCCGATGGGCCGGGGGCTGGGTCCGGTTTCCGCCGAAAAACAGGTCGTCGGGGCTGTAGCAGCGGAGGCGGTCCAGGGAATCTTCCCCCATAGCCCAGACCACGGCGTCCAGGATGTTGGATTTCCCTACGCCATTGTTGCCCATAATCACGCTGATGCCGGCTTGAAACCGCATGTCGGTTTCTTCTGAAAAGGATTTGAATCCTTCGATGCTCACATCTTCAAGATGCATGGTCGTCATCCCTGTTTTTTTGATGATAACGAAGCCGGATTTCCTCGGCTATCTCCTCCTGCATGGGGATCTGGGACTCATACACCAAGTCGCCGTCGAGGGCCACGCTGGGAAGAGACCGGGCCTTGAGGGCCCGAAACCGCTGAACCCCTTCGCGGGTTCGCATGTCCCACTCGTAAACGTCCATCAACTGTTGAATGTCTTCCGGTAAAACCTTTACCGATTCCGCCATATAGACGCAGGCGGTTCACTGCCTGAAATCGGTCAGCAGCACATCCACACAGACTTTCCGGGCCATTTTTCCCCCTTGAATCAATCAACCGTCATGGTGTTGAACCGGATATCGCCGTTTTCGGAAGTCAGCAGGCCCCAGGACAGCCGCCCCCCTTCCGATGCCGGACCGACGCCGATGATGTTCTTGCCGCCGACGCGCCAGTGCCCCCATTGTCGGGTCTGGCCGAACAAAACCAGGTCGACCTCAAACTGGGGCGTCATGGCCTCCAGGGCCGGGAATACGGCCTCATCCCTCATGAAATCCGTCAGGCCGCAGATCATGTTCATCTCGAGGGCATACGGATCATAATCGGAATAGCCGGTCAGTTGCTGGATATAGTCGCCGTAAAAGGCGACGGCTTTTTTCCCGGCCAGGTCGAACCGAAGCACCTGGGGCAGGCGAACGAGATGATCCCTTGTTTGCGACGCCATTTCCGGCCAGTCCGGCGGCTCGGTTCCCTGGGCGTATCGCCAATCGGCCTTGCCCTGAAGAGCCAGGATGCCCGTTTTCAGGATCATCCGAATCATCTCCTTGTTCTGCGGGGAATTGCCGGTGATGTTTCCCACGCAGTAAACGGCATCCGGTGCGGCTGCGGTTGTTGCGTTCAGCAGGCGCTCGAGCGCTTGTCCGTCCCCGGAAAGATCGCCGATAAGGGCCGCCCTGCCGATTTTCCGTCGATCCTCGTGGATACGGAAGGTATCGGCGGGCTCGAGGCTCTGGTTATTAACAGCCTTCAGGGCCAGCGCCAGTTGATCCGGACAGGAGGTGTTCTCGCGACAATCGATCCCCTGGAGTACGTCCTGAAACTCATCGATGGGTCGCCCGCTCAACAGACGCGACACCAGAAGGGAATTGCCCGGGCACCCGCCCCCCACAAAACGGAGGTCAACTAAAACATCTCCGTCGATTCTGAAGTGAATTTCAGCCGGACAGACGCCGCGGGCTTTGTAGATGTAACGCTTTCCTGCTAAATTTTCCGGCATGGCGCTCTCGTTGAATAATGGATTGAAAGCAGACGGATCCCGTCATGTAGATTCAGATGACGCCGTCCGCAGGACCTCCCTCAGATGGTCCGCCAGTTCCTCCGGCCCCGGGATGTGGTCGAACGCCAGCCCGCCGTTGATAAAAATGGCGGGCACCGGCGGCAGTCGGCCCAGTCGGCGGGACATTTCGTCAAATCGGACAGCGCCTTCCTTGCGGGTCAAAACGACCTTTTCCCATCTCAGGACGCCGTCGAATTCAGGAGCGACCTCCTCGACGACTTTGACCATATATTCGCAAGGCACGCAGTGGGGGCCTTCGTGGAGAACTTCCAGGTGGATGCGCTGATCCGGTGCAGGGGCGCCGCATTCAACCACGCCGTCATCGCCCTGCCCGACCGCCTCCTCGATAGCGGCTTCCAATTCAAAAAGGGGCGGAATCGCGTCGAACACCAATTCGCCGTCGATGAACAGAGAGGGAATCGGGGCCACGCGGCAATGCTTCCGCACCGCATCCTCTCCGTAAAGGTCGCAGGACAGTTCGAGAAACCGTTTCTTGCCGGCCCCTTTCATGAAATCCACGCGGCAGTAATCCACGCACTCGGCATATCTGGGCAAGATTTCAAGGACGGTCTGGTCCATATAAAAACAGGGAAGGCAGTAATCAGCTTTGTACATGACCTCGATCACGACTTTTTTTGCCACGGATGTCCTTTCAGGTCGGTTTCTTTCAGGATAATGCCCATATTTTTGCCGTCCAATGGCGGCATAAACGGACTTGAAAATCCCGGAGACGCCGCCCTTGATCCCCTCGGGATTTCTGCGTCCCCCGGTCCCTCCCGGCTGACTTCGGCCGGAGACAGGGCCTCATCGGTCTCCCCTGGAACTCTATAGCACGATTCCGACCTCGACACCAATCAACCCAAAGTCCATTTTTCATTCCCTTGAGGCTGAATTTCGGGCGTGTCTCATTGGAACAAGGGACAACCGATTGACAAATCATCCTGCTTGGATTAGTCATGCAGTGCCGCTCACGGAAGAGATTTTGTCTTCGGAGCGGGATTCCTCCGGAT
>JAABTD010000348.1 GCA_011390065.1 Desulfobacteraceae bacterium | reverse complement strand
TGTTCGCATGTCAATGTGTTGGTGTCGAGAATCTGTTGGATTGTATCGGCTTCGGGGATGTTCATACGGCGTGCGGCAGCCAAAGCCTGGCATAGGAGGATATTGGCCTCATTGCGTTGGGGCGGGGTCATTTCAAGGCAAAGCAGCGCCAGATTGGCTCGGCCCACCAACAAGGATCGCACATCGCCGAGGCGCTCATAGACGGGCAGCGACTCTTCCCGGCGAATCCGCAACGCCTCGTCCAACTCCCCGCGGGCCTGATAGATGTCCGCCATGCGGCCGCGGGTTTCTGCTGTGTTTATTTCATCATCGATTGATTGATACAGAGAAAAAGCTTCATCGAAGCATTCCCATGCCTCTTCTATTTTACCGAGCGATTGTTGGAGATCGCCCCGTTCCCGAAACAGCGATGCCCTAAGCGACGGCGACAAGTCGGGATGTGATTCTGTGTAGGTTTTCAGTTCATCGATGCGTTTTCTCCGACGCTCGGATTCGGGAGCGGTGAGAAATTTGTCTTCACCCGTCATGAACTTAGGAACGATCGCTTCCGACCGGGCCGTAAAGTCGAAAACGCCGGCCCGCCATGCCCACATATCCGGCGCCTGAAGGGCCAGTTCCTTAATGAGACGTCCGGGCAACCAAAGCACTAAGGGAATTGGGCATTGAGCCGCCAGGTTTTCGCGCCGATGATTGAGGGAAGTCAGCCATTCTTCGGCAGAAACGGCTTGCCATTCGGCCATACCGACCAAATTCAGTGCGTCCGATGTCGTTGCCAGTTCAGAGAGGCGGTGTTGGAGGGTTTCGAAATTCGATGGATTCTCCCGATCAACATATAAAATTTTACAATTTATATGTATATTCTTCAGCCGATCTATCAATACATCGCGAAAGCCGGGCAAGTTGCATTGCGCCAGTAAGAGCCGAAAACCGCCGCCCGACCGAATCGCGCGGTTCAGCCGCTCGAATTCGGCTGAATGGAGATGAATCAGATTATCGCATCCAGCCTGATAAGGAAATAGTGTGCAGTCGTCAGCTATGGTCTGCATGATCGGCATAGCCCGGAAGGGTTTGAACGACGGGATGGGTCTGACGCCAGAACCCGTTGTATTCCAGCACGATGAGATGGTAGAGAAAATGGCGGATGCGCTCGGAATTGGGTTCTGTGGCTTCGGTCTGGTCGATTTCTTTCAGCAGGGGGTAATCCTCTGTATCGATGATGCGCTTGTAGTCCGTAGCCAGATCATGCACCGCGCCTGCCACTGCTCTTTGATCCAGGTAATCTTTCGATGCCCGCAAAAAGGCATAGTGCATCAGCTTGAGCAGCTCACGCGGACTGCCGCCGGAGTAATAGATCAATTCGTCCACGAGTTCGGGCGTCTCGAAAAGTTTGGGATGGGCGCGTAAGTAAATCATCTGTTTCATGACCGAATAGCCGTCCGGCAGTGGTTCATCAATGCCTTTTTCCCGCAACTTGATCATGGGCAGAATGAAATTATTGAACTCCTGTTGAACCTGATTGCTCTCGTATAACAGTGAAATAGGGGCGCAATAGATAAAGCTTGACTGGATCTGTTTGAGCTGGTGGACGTCCCCCACGAAAAACCGTTCCCGGTCTTTGTCGCGCAATCGGTCGGTTCCATCCACGATGAACAGGATTTTTCGACCTTTTCCCGCACGCTCTACGGCGTCTTCCGCCGCCGTGATGCACTGGTTGAAACTGTCGGCGAACTGACTGAAGCTGTTTTCCACGATCCGCCGCAACTCCTCCTTGTAGCTGCTGTTGCTTTTGAGCGACGTGGTCAGTTCTCCGAAGAGATCGGCCAGAAAAGGGATGCCGGTCTTGGCCTTCGCGCCGGCTTTCAATTCTGCGGCGTATTGCTTCGTTTTTGTGTCCGTCTCCACTCGCTCGTAGAACCAATCTTGAAGGTTTTTGAGCAGGATGTTGTCCACATGGACTTTTTCCCGTTCAAGGGCTTTGAAAAGCTCGTGGGCCAGAGACAATAGCACGTCTGCATAGTTGAGATTGTTGTAATCCAGCTCTCGCAGCGCATCTAAAAAAACGACGAAAAAAACCTCCGGCTTGTTGAGCCGCTGTGCCAACCGCCTCAGTTCCGTGCTTTTGCCGCAGCCCCGATGGCCGCAAAAGACGCAATACAGGCGGGGATGCTGGACCCGAAGGGATAGTCGAACAGAGTCCCGATCATCGATGCCAAGTGTTCGCAGGAATCTGCCCACAGAGTAGTCGCCCCGCGCCTCGTCGGTGGCGACATACCTGGGATCGCCCTGATCAAGTGCCTCGTTGAACTGGAGACTGGCGTCCATGGACCAGAGATCCTCGGGCGGGCGGTATGTGTTTTCGGCGTCTTCAGTAGCCATAATCATCTCCTGGAGAATTCGTACCCCTTCGTCTTGAAAATAGTAACACAGCGTATTCAGGGAATCAAAACCTCTTTACCGGTCCCTCCAGAAAGCCAAAACCCGCCCCACCCGTCAAATACCGCCCAATTATCGCGGATGCATATACAGATCGTCATGATCCAGAATGCGCAAAAGCGTGATGGGCGCCGTCCAATCCGGGTTTCCCGATGGCAGCGTCCCGCCTGGATCGAAGGACAACCTGTATTTGCGATCGATGCGGGCGGACCACGCCGAAGGATCGTTGACGATTCGCTCGATGTGAAGCCCCGGATGGTGCGGGTCTGTTTCGAGGAAGGAAAGGGCTTTTGCGATCTTTTTTCGAAGCGGTTTGTTCGATCGGAAGACTTCCAGATCCTGGAGGATTTTCTTAGTCGGAATCAGGGCCGGCATCGCGCATGTCCGCCACCATCCAATCCGGCAATGTTCCCGTGCCGCTTTCCCGCGCCTCCCGGAGCTTGTCGAGTCCCTTGTCGCTGAGGTGAACGGTCGGGTAGACGACCACCGGGTTGAGCAGGATGGCGCCCCCTTCGACGACCTTGAGATCGAGATGGGCGCCGGGCTGAAGCCCTAGAGATTTTCGCAGCGCGGCCGGCAGGTTGATGCTGCCTCGCTTGTCAATGGTGATCAACATGGGGTCTCCTTTCAAAAGCAAAATGCTTGAGCACATCTTAGCCCCGAATTTGACGAAATGTCAATATGTCGATCAGCCCTTTGGAACGCCGCGGGACCTGAGCAAAGACAAAACCCGCACCACTGCAAACCCAACCACCCCCCAAACCACCACCGCCTTCCACGACATCGAAAATACCGCCGCCAGGGCCATTCCGCCCGCAATGGCGATGATCCAGAACACCATCCGCCGCCCATGCCGCGGAATGGCCGCTCCCACCCCGACGAACAGCAGGATCGCCGCCCCGTATCCCGCCATAAAAAGAGACCGCCGGATCATAAAGAGCCGCGTTTCCAGCGATTCGCCGGCGGGGACGTAAAAGGCGTTCATCTCCACGCGGCGGCCGTGTTTGGGGATGTCGATCTTGAGCGACAGCGTGCCGGCGGGGGCCGCGATGTTGTCCATGTCCTGGACCTGGACCTGGACCTGGGCCTTTTGCTGGACCCTGTTTCGTTCCGCCATGGGCGCGCCGAGTTCGGCGAACCCGCCGGAGACGCCCAACGTCCCCGCCGATGTCCAAGGCACGTAATCCACGGACTGGACGGCCCGGAAATCCCCCCGGGGCTCGAAGGGCTCCATCCGGCTCGGCACGTAGACATCCGAGGAGATGATGGAGGCGGGGATGTCCAGCCGCGGATAGGGCAGTCGAACCGTCCCGCCCCATGATCCCACATCCACCGTCGCATCCTCGAAGACGACGTCCAGCACAAAGGGTTCGGCCGAGCGGCGTTTCAGGGGCAGCAGGAGGCCGCCCTTTTCGTCGACGGAGGGTTTCACGCTCTCGTCGTCCAGAAAGACGCTCAGGATGCGCCCGCCTTCGGGCAGGGTGAAGGCGGCGTACTGCTTCCGGCTGTTGCGGATCCACATCCGGGCCTGGGACATCACGTTGCCCTGGGGCGACACGACGCGGGTGTACTGGATCCGGTCGGCGATGGCCGGGTCCATCCGGTATCCCGCGTGGGTTTCGATCCGGAACGCGATGTCGTAGGGCTGTTC
>JAABTD010000347.1 GCA_011390065.1 Desulfobacteraceae bacterium | reverse complement strand
TCCGATCTCACGGAGGCGGAAATCGCGGCGGCCGAATCCGCGGTGGACGCGCCGTTTCTGAAAGCCCTGGACCGGGCCGCCGGCCAGATTGCCTCGTTTCATCAAAAACAGGTCCGGAAATCCTGGATTCAGACCGACCGGCCGGGAACCCTCCTGGGCCAAATGTTCAACCCGGTGGACGCCGCCGGCGTCTATGTTCCGGGGGGCAAGGGGGGATCGACGCCCCTGGTCTCGTCGGTGCTCATGGGCGGCATTCCGGCCAAAATCGCCGGAGTCCGCAGAATCTGCATGGCCACGCCGCCCACGGCTGATGGGACGGCGAGCCCGCACCTGTTAGTGGCCGCCAAAAAAGCCGGCATCGATGAAATTTACAAAGTCGGCAGCGCCTGGGCCATTGCCGCGATGGCTTTTGGCACAAAGACCATCCCCAAAGTGGATGTTGTCGTGGGGCCGGGCAACGTGTTCGTGACCCTGGCCAAAAAACTCGTTTCCGGGACCGTGGGCATCGACATGATCGCCGGACCCAGCGAAATTCTGGTGATCGCCGACGATTCCGCCAATCCCGGGTATATCGCCGCCGACCTGCTCTCCCAGGCGGAACACGATCCCCTGGCCTCGTCGGTGCTGGTGACCACCTCCACGGAGGTCGCCGACGCCGTTGCCGCGGCCCTGGAAACCCAGCTGACCGCCCTGCCGCGGAAGGAGATCGCCGAAAAGTCCCTGGCCGATTACGGCGCCATCCTGACCGTGCCGGACGTGAAGACCGCCATCGACCTCGCCAACCGCATTGCCCCGGAACACCTGGAACTCCAGGTGAAGGACCCCATGTCCTATATCGGCCTGATCCGGAACGCGGGCGCGGTTTTCCTCGGGCATTACACCCCGGAGCCGGTGGGCGATTACGTCGCCGGCCCCAACCATGTGCTGCCCACGGCGGGCACGGCCCGGTTTTCCTCGGCGTTGTCCGTGGACGACTTCATCAAAAAGACCAGCCTCATCTCCTATTCCGAAGCCGCCTTCCGGGAAGAGGCGGACGACATCGTCCGCCTGGCCGAAGTGGAGGGGCTCGACGCCCACGCCCGTTCGGTCAAAATCCGATTTTCTCTTGCCTAAAGCCCGAGAACATGCTAGTTTTTCGATTTTTCAGTGCGGATTGGATGGGTTAAAAAGAAATATATCAAAAGAGAGATCGGTTTGACCTTATCATGAAAGCGTTACTCGCATTGGAAGACGGGCGCACATTCGCCTGTCGTTCCTTTACCGGCCCCGGGGAGACCGGGGGTGAAGCCGTCTTCAACACCAGCATGACCGGCTATCAGGAGGTCCTCACCGACCCTTCCTACCGGGGGCAGATGGTGACCATGACCTATCCCCTCATCGGCAATTACGGGGTCAATCCGGAGGATGTCGAATCCGACCGGATTCAGGTGGCCGCCTTCATCGTAAAAGAGTATATCCCGTTCCCGAGCAATTACCGGTCAACGGCCTCCCTCGGGGATTATCTGAAGGATCAGGGCGTGATGGGCGTGGAAGGGCTCGACACCCGGGCCCTGACCCGGCGCCTTCGCACGGCAGGGGCCATGCGCGGGATGATCTCCACCGAAGACCTGGACCCCCAATCCCTGATCCGGCGGGCAAAAGACCTCCCCCCCATGACCGGTCAGGATCTGGCCAGCGTTGTCTCCAGTCCCTTTTCCTATCGCTGGATCGACGGCGCCCCGCAACCGGCGCCCGAAGATGCGCCGCTGGACGCCGCCATCTGGCGGGAAAAAGGCCGGAAACCCTCCGTGGTCGCGTTCGATTTCGGCATCAAATACAACATCCTGCGGAACCTGGATCAGCAGGGTTTTGAAATTCTGGTGGTCCCGTCCCGCACCGACGCCCAAACCATCCAGGCCATCTCTCCCGACGGGATTTTCCTCTCCAACGGCCCCGGAGATCCCGAGCCGGTGGATTACGCCGTGGAAACCATCCGGTCCTTGCTGGACTACCGGCCCATGTTCGGCATCTGCCTGGGGCATCAACTGCTCGGCCTCGCGCTGGGCGGCAAAACCTTCAAGCTGAAATTCGGCCATCGGGGGGCCAACCAGCCTGTCCACAACCTCAAAAGCCGGCGGATCGAAATTACCTCTCAAAATCACGGCTTCTCCGTCGATCTGGAAAGCCTCCGGGACACGGACCCCAACGTGGAAATCACCCACGTCAACCTCAACGACAACACTCTGGAAGGGTTCCGGCACACGAAGATCCCTGCTTTTTCGGTTCAATATCACCCCGAGGCGTCGCCGGGACCCCATGATGCGAATTATCTTTTTAAGCAGTTCAGGGAGATGATGGACCCGTAAACGCCTCTGCTCATTTCGTTCCCATCAGACCATAAGACGACACGCAACTATGCCAAAACGCACGGACATTCATAAAATCCTCATCATCGGCGCCGGCCCCATCATCATCTCCCAGGCCTGTGAATTCGACTATTCCGGCGCCCAGGCCTGCAAGGCCCTCCGGGAGGAGGGCTATGAGGTGGTCCTGGTCAATTCCAACCCGGCCACCATCATGACCGACCCGGAAATGGCCGACCGGACCTACATCGAGCCGGTCACCCCGGAAATCGTGGCCAAAATCATCGAGCGGGAGCGCCCCGACGCCCTCCTCCCCACCCTGGGCGGCCAAACCGGCCTCAACACCGCCCTGGAAGTGGCCGACAGGGGGATATTGGAAAAGTTCGGCGTCGAGATGATCGGCGCCGATGTGAACGCGATCCGAAAGGCCGAGGACCGCGACCGGTTCCGGAAGGCCATGGAGCGCATCGGGCTCCGGGTGCCTGAAAGCGGCATCGCCGGCTCCATGGACGATGTGCGCGCCGTTGCCGACCGGATCGGGTTTCCCGTCATCGTCCGCACCAGCTACACCCTGGGCGGCACCGGCGGCGGCGTGGCCTACAATCCCGAAGAGCTGGATACGCTGTGCCGGTCGGCCCTGGACGCCAGCCTGATCCATCAGGTGATGCTGGAGGAATCGATTCTGGGCTGGAAGGAATACGAGCTTGAAGTGATGCGGGACCATGCCGACAACGTCTGCATCATTTGCTCCATCGAAAACATGGACGCCATGGGCGTTCACACCGGCGACTCCATCACCGTGGCGCCGGCCCAGACCCTCACCGACCGCGAGTACCAGGTGTTGCGGGACGGGGCCATCGCCATCATGCGGGAGATCGGCGTCGACACCGGCGGCTCCAACGTCCAGTTCGCCGTCAACCCCGAAAACGGCGACGTGGTGGTCATCGAAATGAACCCCCGGGTCTCACGGTCGTCGGCCCTGGCCTCCAAAGCCACCGGCTACCCCATCGCCAAAATCGCCGCCAAGCTGGCCGTCGGCTACACCCTGGACGAAATCCCCAACGACATCACCGGCGAGACCATGGCCTCCTTTGAGCCCACGCTGGACTACTGCGTGATCAAGATCCCCCGGTTCACCTTCGAAAAATTCCCCGAAACCCAGGATGTGCTCACCACGGCCATGAAGTCGGTGGGCGAAACCATGGCCATCGGGCGCACCTTCAAAGAAGCCTTCCAGAAAGGCATACGCTCCCTGGAAATCGGCCGGGACGGATTCGGCGCCGACGGAAAAGACGATTTCGATCCCTCAGCCGACGCCGCGCCCCTTGCCGTCATCCGGAAAATGCTCGCCTCGCCCAATTCCCAGCGGATGTTTTATCTGCGCCACGCCCTGAAATCCGGCATGTCCGTGGAAGAAATCCATGAACTGACCTTCATCGACCCGTGGTTTCTCCACCAACTCGCCCAGCTGGTCGGGCTGGAAAACGACATCGCCCGGTTCAAGCACCCGGAACCCCTGCCGCCCGAACTGTTCCAAAAAGCCAAAACCTGGGGATTTTCCGATCGCCAGCTGGCCTTTCTGACCGGAACCGACGAGCGGACCATCAAAGCAAAACGGACCGAACTGAACCTGCGGCCCGTCTACAAACTGGTGGACACCTGTGCGGCGGAGTTCGAGGCGGCCACCCCGTATTATTATTCCACCTACGAAGAAGAAGACGAAGCCCGGGTCTCCAACCGGAAAAAAGTGATG
>JAABTD010000346.1 GCA_011390065.1 Desulfobacteraceae bacterium | reverse complement strand
AGGCCATGGAAGAGACCGAACCGTTCACGACCGAGGGGCTGGAGAAATATTGGATCGAGCAGGCCCTCGTGGACCGGATGGTCCGGGGCGGCGACGGCGACCTGCTCCGCCTTGAATCCGCCAAAGGAAACCTACCCCACGGCATGGTGGGCCGTTGCGCCTTCGACAAACTCCGGCACGGCGCCGCGGATTTCGCCCAACGGCTCGGCGAATATTTGGCCGAGGACAAGCTGGACGAACTGCCGGTGGACCTGTCCATCGGCGAATTCCGCCTCATGGGCCGCGTTCGGGACATCTATCCGAAGTGGCTTCTCCGGTACCGGTATGCCGGCATCAAGGCCGAGGACCGCTTGCGGGCCTGGGTTCAACACCTGGCCCTGAACGCCGCACAGACGCCGGGGTATCCGAAGGAAAGTCTGCTGATCGGACTCGAAGGTAAAGAGAAAAAATGGACCCTCCTGAAATACGCCCCCGTTGAAAAACCCCAGGCGATCCTCGAAACCCTGCTGAAGATGTATTGGGACGGCCTGACCCGGCCGCTCCATTTTTTCCCCAGAAGCGCGTGGGCGTTTGCGGAAATTTTAATCCGGAAAAAAGACCGCGACAAGGCCATGACCGCGGCAAGAAAGGAGTGGCGGCCATATGGCGACTGGGGATTTCCGGAAGCCGATGACCCCTGCTACGACCGGTGCTGCGGCGAAAGCGACCCGATAGATGAGGCGTTCGAGGATCTGGCGGTGAAGGTGTTCGGGCCGATGGTCGCTGCTATGGAGGATTGACGCCTATTCTATCTCGTCGCCTGGCCTCGGTTTTTCGCCACCCGGCCGGAAGAGGATTTTTTTGAAATCTTCAAGATTTGCCTGATCCGCTCTCTGTGAAAAGATTCGCTCGGTTTCAAGCGCCGATATTTTCTCCGCCACGGCGATCGCGATAAACTGGTTGATGCTGGTTCCGTCTTTTTCGGCGAGCAGGGCGACCCTGGCTTTCAAAGATTTCGGAAGCCGTAGTGGATATGTGGATTTTTCAACCATTTCTGATTCTCCTTTGACCGCCGCTTCCAGGACCATCTCATCATTTGGATCGTGCAACACCGGTCGACATAAAAATCGTTATCCGTCCATGTCCGCCGCCACCTTCCAAAGCGCGTTGATCGCTTCGGCGAGCCCTACCCTTTCATCGCCGTCGACATCGGCGCCGGCGGCCGTGCAGGGGGCCGGGTCATGGTCCAGGCCGGCCATTGTTTTCAGGGCGGCCACGGCGTCGGCCAGGTCGATGAGGCCGTCGCAGGCGACGTCTCCGGGCATCGGGCCGGCGTAGACCAGATCCCCGGCCAGAGCGATGGTTTCGCCATCGGGAAACGTCACGGCCACCGAGTAGGCGCCCGGCGGCACGGACGGCAGGGCGCAGGTGATCCGTTCCGGTGAGATGACCGCCACATTTTCGCACGCCATCCCCCCGACGCTGACCGACAGGGGGCTGGTCATGTCGGCGTAGGCCGCGGTCGTTGTCGGCCCCTCGACTTCAAATCCATACTTCCGGTTCAGGCGGGCTTCCATGGAAAGACGCGCGTCCCGGCTGAGTTCCTCCGTGAACACTGCCAGCTCGGCGACGCGCCCCCGGTAGAACACGTCCGCGTTGTTTTTCCTGGCGATGTGAAAGTTCCTGAAATCGCCCTTGTGGCTCCAGTCGACGGTTTCATAACGATTGACGTGGAGGGCGCCGGTCGGTTTGGGTTGAATGACGCCGTCGACGTTGCCGGGGATCAGGTAGGCGCCGTCCACCTCGTAGTCGTTGCCCAAATCCGCCGGAGCCGCGCTGTAAATCCGCTGCCATTTGACCGGGCCGGGGTCCGGGTGGCGATAGACCGCGAAGACGGCCCCATAGCCGATGCTGCCCAGGTCTCCCAGGTGGAAAAAATCATCCAGCCCGTCGAAGGCGACTTCGGGCAACCCGTTGACGCCGCCGGTCCGGAAAACGGGCCGCCGGGCGGGATCGGACTGGGCCGCGTCCCGCCCGTTGCCCGACCGGTCCGGCCAGACGGCGACCGCATCGCCGTCGGAGAGATCGAGCCGGTCGCCGCTGACATGGAACGTCGCCGGCGGGATGTCCGGAAACACCGTTTCGGGACCGACCGGTCCCGGAACGGATGGATCGCCGAAGGCCAAATAGACGGCGGATTTGTCTTCAAAGCTGAAGACGCCTTCATCCCCCGTGCCCGCTTTTTTCCGCACCCAGAGAAGCGTGTTCTCCGCGCCGCACCCGCTTTCCACCCATGCGTCGAAAACGGGAACGCCCTCGTCGTCGACAAACGACGCGTCCGAGCAGTCGGGGGCCATCCGGCCGGAGGCGACGAGTTCCCGCGTGTCCACCCGGACGAGCACCGGCGTCTCCACGAGATCCGTCGTGGACAGGCCGTCCATCGCAATGGGGATGCGATGGCCGTTCTGGGTGTGAAACTTTTTCCCGGTGATGACCACCACCGCGCCGGGAGACGGCCCCAGGACCGGTTCGGCCGGCAGGCCGGCCGCGCCGGGCGGATCCAGGTCGACAACAACGCCCGAATCCAGGAAGTCGACCCCGTTCCCGCTGATGTAAACCGGCTGTTGGCCGGTCAGCCCGCTCGGTTCCGCATTGCAGGCGGCGAAGATGTCGTGGGTGGACAGGTCCATGCCGGCGTTGCAGACCGTCGCGGGTCCGTCGGTTCCGATGCGGAGGCTGAAGAACGGGCCGGGGTGGCGGCCGGCCGGAAACCCGGTCACGCGGCAGGAAAACGCGCCGGGGGCCGGCGGGCTCTCGCAAGCGACGGTCAGACCCGGCAGGTCCTCCTCGAAAACGATCGCCCCGGCTGAAAACGGCGGAAGGCCTTTTTCAAGCGCGCCCAGGTCCGGCGCGGCGCCGAGATAACCGTCGGTCAGCGGCGGAAAGGTCCGGCCGGCGTCGATGGCCGACGAGTCATCGTCCAGGGTGAAATTGTAGTTAACGGGGCTGACGAACCCCGGGTCGCCGGTGAAGTTGCCCGTAATGTCGGAACCGAAAAACAGGTTGTTGAAGACCACGTCGGCGTCCGGTTCGCCGGACGGCGAATGGTAAAACAGTTCGTCCCCCGAGATGTTGTTGGCGATCACCGTCCCGGCCATGGACGTGCCGGTCCGGTGCTGGACCGAGATCCACTTGTCCACGGTGTTGTTCACGACGATGTTGCCGGAATCGCCGTAATTGGGCGCGGTGTCGGGCACGCCCCAGATGGCGAGGCTGCTGGAGGTGGTGCGGAAGACCAGGTTGTGGTGAATAATGTAGTTGGAATTGCCGTCCGGGGCGCCGCCGGAATCGAGCCGGATGCCCATGCCGCCGTAGTGATGGGTGTCGTCCCGGTATCCCATCACGTCGTGGACCATGTTCCAGGCGATCTCCGTGCCCATGCCGTCGCCGCCGTTCCAGGAGTTGATGGCGGCGATGTCCGTGGTCTGAAGGGCCACGTTGTAGATGTGGTTGCGGGCCACGCGGCCGCTCTTCAGCGTGGCCGCGCTGATGCCCAGGGCGCTGGTGTCGAAGACCGAATTGTTCTCGATGACCGAATTTGCAGCACCCCCCACCTGGATGCCGTCGGAGAGAAACGGCATGTACCCGGTCCTGTGGACGACGTTGTTGACCACCTGGTGATCGGCGCCCCGGATGCTGATCCCGCTCGACCCCGTCTTCAGGATCTCCGAATCGGACAGCAGATGGCCGGTTCCCCGTAGATCGACGGCCGCCGGCCCCCAGCTCCGGTACATGTGGTGATAGCCGTATTCCGACCGGACCCGGTGCAGCGTGATCCCGGTCGTGCCATCGCCCGCGGCGACCCGTCCGCCGAAAAACCGGAGCCCTTCAAGCCGGATATGGCTTCGCTCCCACAGATCGACGACCTTTTCCCGCCGCTTTACTTCGAACAGCAAGGCGTTCGGGTCGGCGTCGCCGGGGGGCCGGACGTAAATCGTCCCGCCGGCTTCATCCAGGAAACATTCGCCGGGCGCGTCCAGGAAATCGAGCTTTCCCCAGATCATGAACGGGTCGCCTGCCTCCGGAAGATCCTGGGTCGCGTTCCGCTTGGCATAGGAAAACGTGATGCGGTCGTCG
>JAABTD010000345.1 GCA_011390065.1 Desulfobacteraceae bacterium | reverse complement strand
CGCTCTTCCGATCTGCAGCACGGGTTCACATCCCGGAATCTGTCAGGTGGATATGAGACGTTCAAGATCGCCAGGCCGTCGTCAGTCCGCCGATAGAAACCGCACCATGCACGCCAGCCCGGCCCTTGCATATTCCAGTCCGTTCCTTACCGCAACGCAATCGCTTTCTCAGGACAAATCTCCTGACAACAGAAACAAGCGATGCAAAGATCCGCATCCACCACCGGCAGGTCTTCGGGCATGGACAGGGCCTCCATGGGGCACTGTTCCACGCAGGTCCCGCAGGCGGTGCAGAGATCCGGGTCGGCTTCGGGCAAAAGGGTGGTCTTGCTTTCCAGCATGCTCTGGATGGCCGGGTTCCCGAGGTTCGCTTCCCCGCCCAGGGGCGGGATTTTGAAATCGGGGATCGGTTCCAGCGCGCCGGCGATCTCGATGCTTTCCGAATCGAAATCCCCCAGTCCCGCTTCCTTGGCCGTTTGCATGAACCGGAGTTTTCCCGGATCGAGGCCCATCATCCGGGCCATGACGGCGTCCAGGGCCACGGCGTTGTCCGAAGCCAGGATGCAGCCGATCTCCCGAAGGTCGGGAGAGGCCGGGCCGTTGCCCTCCATGCCCACCACGGCGTCCATGATGATCAGATCCGGCGGCCGGAGTTTGAACCTCGACGATCAGGTCGTGGAAAGGTTCGGGGCCCCCGGCTATTTTGTGGAGTTTGGCCTTCTGGGCCCCGGGCAGGAACCCGTAGCTGTTTTTAATCGCGCCGGTGATCACCGTCAGGCCATGGGTTTTGAACTTGGGCAGGCTGATGATCACGTCGGCGTCCAGCACGGCGGCGGACAGGCTGACGCGCGGCAGAAACCGGGGGTTGAAATCCAGACGTCTGGAATCGTTTCCGATATTCCGGTAATATCCGTTTGCAGCCGCCATGAGCCCCGCCTTTTCAAAGCTCGCCTCGTTGGCCCCATAGGCAACGGCCCCGGGTTGTCTCCCACGCTCAACTCGGCCGGGTTCATGGCCGACACTTTTTCCACCACCGCCCGGAGCACCGCCGGATGGGTGGTGACGGCTTCCTCGGGCGTTGCGGCGCGGAGGACGTTGGGTTTGAGCAGGACCTTTTTCCCTTCAAGGTCCATGGGAAACAAGGCAAAAGCCCGGTCAACGGACTCTCGGACCGTATCGTAAGCGGCCGGATGGATAAGGACGGTGTGCATAAGGCGTCTCTCCTTCCTAAAACCCCATATCCGCATTGACCAGCACCACTTTGATGCGCCCTTTGGGGAAAGATTTTTCCGTGATGGTCCAGGTGTTGCAGATCCGGTCGGGGCTCTTGCAGTCCTCGCAGCAGCCGGTCTTGGCGCAGGGGGTCTTTTTGTCCAGGCGCATGGTGTTGACCGGCGCGGCGTATTCTTTGACCCGGAGGAAGGCGTCTTCCAGACTGTGAACGACCTTGTTGCGGCCGATGATCACCACGACGTTTTTCGGGCCGAACGTGATGCCGGCCACCCGGTTGCCGATCATGTCGAGATTGACCAGCATTCCATCCTCGGTGACGGCGTTTGAGCCCGTGATGAACAGATCCGTCAGCAGGCTCTGGCGCCGGCGTTCGAGCTGCTCTTCCGGGGTGATGGACTTGTCGTAGGTGTCGATGACCTCGAATCGCGCGTCGTCCTTGAGGTGATGATACAAGCCGGTCTCCACGTAAGTCATGGAACCGCCCCATGAAACGGTCTTCACCGTCAGCTTGGGCAGAATCTCGTGCAGGACGACCTCTTTCGCCGCTTCGGGCGCATCGGCCATATAGACACCGAAATTATTGTCTTCCAGGGTTTCCTTAAGGGCGTTGAGACGCAGTTTCCAGTAGTTTGGGATGGGGTTGTCCATGCGGTGAGGCTCCTTTCGGTTTTGCGTAAAGCACTTGTTCAGTCGTTATGTCTAAATATCATCATAATCGAAGATCCGGTCAAAGGTGGCATAACAAATCGAATCCCCGGCCGCCCGACCCGCCTTTTTTGGCTTCGATGACGAAGAATCGATGACCATCAACCCAGGCCCCCGTTTGAGTCGTATCCGAGAATCTCGTCCGGCGATCTCGGATCCTGATCGGGAAGGG
This sequence comes from Desulfobacteraceae bacterium, assembly GCA_011390065.1. Classification (GTDB taxonomy): domain Bacteria; phylum Desulfobacterota; class Desulfobacteria; order Desulfobacterales; family JAABSP01; genus JAABTD01. The sequence goes on along the minus strand of JAABTD010000345.1, from coordinate 2,029 downwards.
ATGCGCACCGCTTTGAAATTTTCAGGATCTCTTCGGCGACATCCGGCGGCGACTTGGCGCGCCAGTTGTTCGGCTTTTGAGTTTCGGATGCTGAGCCCCATTTTCGCCTCTCATTGTTTTGAAACTATAGCGATGTATATATTCTATATGGAACCCATTGTCAACACTCGAAAACCGCGCGCCATCGCACTTGACAACGAATTCCTTTTGATGGTTTATTTACGCCCAATCGATCCGGGCCATGGCTCATTAGCCTCATCTACGTCACCTGGGCACTGGTTCAGTTGAATGGGAATGTCCATAATATCAACAAGTTAGAATCTTGCCGCAATATGCGTCAACATTCTGGATTTTCAAGATAAAAAGCCCTGGGCTATTGGCGTTTCCCATTCAACTGAACCAGTGCCTCGACGACCAACAATCCCAAAGCCTGCAAAGAATGGCCGAATATGAACTCGGGCTTGGCGTTGTCCTGGGACTCCTGGTGGAGTTTCTTCACCGCCGGCATTTTTCGGCCCTCTTTGGCGACCTTGATTCCATCGCCGACCAGGACCATCCGCCCTTTTATGCGCAAGGGGGTAAAGCATTTCAGCACCAGAGAATACCACAGCTCGCGGAGCTTATTCAGCTTAATTGCTTGCGAGTGGAAACAATGCAACAGGCTTTTGTAGCAGCGATCCTGGAGCCCAAGCACCCTGACAAAACTGGTGACGCCTCGCAAGTCGTCCCGGATGCAAAAAGCAGCAATAAATAAGCAAACCCACCCTCATACTTCGCCGAAATCACATCCTCCTCCCTCCGAATCCCATACACCCGACCACCGACCAGTCGGGGCGCCGCCAATCCGGCTCATCCTCATGACGCCCCCTATGTTCCACGTTTATCCCGGCTGGCGAAACCCCGCTGCTCTTCAAAACCAGCCCAAGCCTTTCGACATAAGCCTCGAACTCCTCCTCGGTGACCCGTGCGCAGAGCAGGTAGGTGAAATCCACGATGCCGCTGCGGTGCTCCCGGATGTCCCGGTTTCCATCCGTCTATCCCCTCCGCTTCCTCTTCCCGATCCCATGCCGGATGAACGACCCCGCCCCCGAAACCGAATCAACAGGCAGGTTGTTGTCCATCTGCTACTTTCTTTCCCCCGTTCCCGAAAACCTCAACCACCCCCGCGCTGATCACCAGCGCCGCGCCGGCGGCTTCCCGGGACCCGAACGGCTCCCCGGCGAACAGGGCCGCGCTGCCGATGCCGACCACTGCTTCGATCTGGAGCAGGATGCCAAGCCGGCCGGGATCGACATACCGGGACCCCCAGTACAACCCCCACATCGTCGGAATCAGAATCCCCACCGCCATCAGCACGATCCAGGGGGCGAGCGCGACGATCTTTTCCAGGGCCGGCGGCTGGCCGAGGGCGGTCAGGGGGAGAAGGGAAAAGCCCAATGCCGTTATGGAGCCAAAAAAGAAAAACGCAAAAACCTGCTCGAATACCGATATGTCGGGCGCCTGTCGCACCTGCATGGCGCCGAACGTAAACAGTATCCCCGACAGAAGCGCCATAAGGTCTCCGATGTTGATGGATGATGTGAAGGAAGCGCCCAACCCCAGGATGGTCATCAACCCCGACAGGCCAAGCGCCAGGGACAACCCCCGCCAGAGGGTGAACCGACGCCCCATCAGCCCCACTTCCACCAGCGTCCCCCATGCCGGCATCGCATAGAAGAGAATCAGGGCCCGGACGACGTTGGTGATCAGCAGGCCTTCGCAATACATGACCACCGCGCCCCCCACCAACAGACCCGTGCCGTACCGCCCGATGCCCGTAGGTTGCCGCAACCGCAACCGCCGCATCGCAAAGGGCGCCAGAAAGATGAGGGGAGCGACAAACTGGCTCAGGATGACCCAAGCCGGCGCCAGCCCCTGGTTTTCGAATACTCTCAGCGGAACCCAGAACAATCCCCAGATGACGGCCGCCATGGCGACGATCATTTCAGGGCGTGCGATGCTTTTTAAGATTGCCAGAACGGAAGAGCAC
>JAABTD010000344.1 GCA_011390065.1 Desulfobacteraceae bacterium | reverse complement strand
ACACTAAGGAGATCTTCGTCTGCCGGAAAAAGATACAGGGATACCGCCGATGTCCCTTGGATACTGGAGCGCTCCGATTGTCAGGAGATCGAAGAGCGTTGCCCTCAGCGATTCGCTCCATTTTTAAAGGATCTCCTCCGCATTCTTGCCTAATCTTCAATCCGCAACTTGATCTCATCGCTGTTGGCCCGCAGCTCTGGCGCATACATCCCATAGGCTATCGTGGGCAGCGCACTGAATCTGCCGGGGATCTCGGCCCGGAGCCGATAGGAGATGCTGTGTTTTCCTCGGGCCAGCCTCCGGACGAAGAAGGCCACCCGCTCATCCCGGTACTCCACATATGCCCCCATTCCCTCACGGGTGTAGCCGCTTCGGACCGCGACCGGCTCGAATCCGGCCGCCTTCATGTCCTCGAAGACCATGTATTCGTAATCGTTTTTGCTCTCCACGATCAGCTCCACCTCGGCCAGCTCCCCGCTCTTCAGGGTATCGAGGTTTTCCAGGGGAATCCGCTCGTAGCTCTCCACCCGCTGGTCCATGGCCTGGCCCCTGGAGCCGGAGACCTTGACGGTCTTTTCTTTGGGCTCGAGCCGGTAATAGTTCCGATGCACCTTGATCTCCAGACCGGCCGCGGTGATATGATCCTCCAGGGTGAAATAGCTCAGGTATGCGTTGAAATAGAGGGGCCCTTCCCCGTCCCGGCGCAGCTCGATGGTATGCTCTCCTGCCTCGATATCCTCGCCCTCCAGCAGGAACTTGTTGTCGAAGAAGAAGAGGTTTTCAGGGGTGATCTTCACCGATTTTTTCCTGACGCCGTCATAATAGACGGAAACGGTCATATCGGGTTTGTCTTCCCCCGTGGCCGCAAGATATTCGGCAAATGCCTCGATGCAGAGCGCGGTGTCTCTGGTGGAGTTCCACCAGGTGGCATGTTTCCGGTTGTTGAGCAGGTATTTTACCAGCCCCCTCGCGGTCTCGCCCTTGGGATCGGTGCGGGAGAGCAGCATCAGATAATACGCGTTGGCCTCGATGTCGCTGCCGTACCAGTACCACCAGTATCCGCCGTTGTCGAGATTGAGGTATGCGGTCCCGTTTTCCGCGTCGGTCACAAGGTACTGGCTGATGTTCTGCAGGATCATGTCGAGCCGGTCCTTCTCCTCCAACTGCCAGAGCGCCATCCCGTACAGGGCTTTGGCATAGACCGACAGATTGTTCCGGTCCTCGTAGAGGAATCGGCCCATCTTCTCGTTTCTCACACCGGCATCGGTGACGACCATGTAGATGAAGGCGTCCAGGTTATCCGCGTGATCCTTCCAGGGCTGTTCCTTCTTCTTTTTTCTTCCCTTTTCGATCAGCGTTACCTGCTTTTCCTGGTAGTTTTCCAGCCACTTCACGCCCCGATCGATCACTCCGGGAACGATGGCAACTCCGTTCTCCTTTGCGGTCATCAGCCCCCGGACCACCTGCGCGGTGGTGTGGGGATAGGAGTGCTCACCCCAGCCGGAGAACCAGCCCCAGCCGCCGTCGGAAACCTGCATATCGGTGAGGCGGTCCACCCCCTGCTGGGACATCTTTTCCACTGTTTTCTCGTCAAAGACCGGATTTCGGTCGTACCGCTTCCAGCCCTCGGCTCTTTTCCGGTCATCCCCGATCTCCTGCGGGTTCAGGTTGGTCCTCTTCTCCTGAACTTCGGAAAGATCGACCCCCATCCGCCGGATCACGTTCTGGGTGATGACCGTGGGCAGGAACCGGTTCAGGGTCTGTTCGGTGCAGCCGTAGGGGTAATCGACCAGGTAGGGGAGAGCATCGACCATTGCGGCCGCAAGCGTCGGAGAGTAGCGCACCTCAAGGCGGGATGCACCGGGCCGCCGTTCTTCGGGAACCGTCAGCACGATCTTCGCGGCATCCTTTTCGGGCCGGATCAGGCCGGTGAAGGAGACCATCTTGTCCATGCCGTGGACATAGGCCGGGAAACGCATCTCCATCGCGTCCGATTCCTCGTCCGTCAGCGCCTTCATCCGGACCACGGCCTCGCCCTCTGCTATTACCGTCACCCGCCAGTCGACCCGGGCTTCGCCTTCCGGTTCGATTGTAACGGTCTTTTGCGCCGGCTCGTTGAGCTTCAAAACGTCTCCCTCCAGCTCGATGACGACCGTGGCTTTTTTGGCTGTCTCCAGATAATTGTGGACATTGGCCGAAAGCACCACCTCATCCTTCTGCACAAAAAAGCGGGGGGCCTGGAGCCTCAGCAGCAGATTCTTCGCCGTCACCACCTCGGCTGCGGCCTCGCCCACACGGGTTCCGTGGCCCATCCCCCAGGCGTTGATCTTCCAACTGGTCAGGTTCTCCGGCATTGTGAATTCCACCGTTGCCGTTCCCTTTTTATCGGTCGTGATGTCTGCGGCCCAGAATGCGGTATCGGCAAACTCGGTGCGCACGGTCGGGGTTACGAGTTCGGCCTCGGCCGGCGCTTCTCCGGCCATGTCGGCCGCGGCCGCGGGGGCCGGGGCCATTGGTTCAGCCGCCTCCATCATCGGTGCCGCCTTCATCTGGCGGGACATGGCACGGCCCCCGGCCATCCCCCTATCCATCCGGCCGTTCGTCAGCATCATCTCGTCATCGGCCACCCGGCCGCCGAAGACGCCGAGGTTCCCCATCGCCTTCTCCCCGGGCGCGATGAGATTTTGAAATGCCCGGCCCAGATTCGTTTCAGTGGATGGATTATGATGGCGCCGCCATTTCCAGAAGAAGGGCGCGATCTCCGGCACGTTGGAGCCGCCGTAGATATATTCCACGGCCCGGTCATAGACCGAGATCACCGCAGAACCTGCATACGGCTCCCCCTTCTCGTCGGTGATGGTTATCTTCACCGATGCCTTCTCTCCCGGGCCGTACCGATCCTTGTCCGGCGTCACATCCATGTCCAGCACCCGTTTCTCCGGCGGCACCGCGATCTCCCTGACCGCGGTATGGACTTTTCCGTCCGCGATGGTGACAGCCTCCACAAAGAAGTTGGGCATATCGCTTGCGGTCACTTCGATCTCGTAGATCCTGCTCTTGCCGTCCATTTTGAGAAAGTGCGGCTTCGGATAGATCCCGCCCGCAGGCCGGAGGAAGAGGAGGACTGCCGCATCCTGCTGATTCGTGTTGATCATCAGCCGGACTTTCTCCCCGGGCGCATAGGTGGTCTTTTCGCAAACCAGCTCGATCGGATTGAAGCGGAAGTCTTCCGCATTTTGCCCCGATCCCCGAACCGTAATGAGATGGCCGCCTTCGACTTTTCTTCCCTTTTCATCCGTAACCATAGCAGAAACCCGATACTGCCCCGGCTGGGCCGCGATCATCTTTACGCTTTCCGATCCATCGCCATCGAGTTCGATCTCCCATCGCTCGACCGCTCTTTCCACGGGCTGGTTGTTCTCGTCATAGGAGATTTTGAGCAGTTGAACCGCGCCTTTTCCGGATACCGGCTTTCCGTCCGGTCTCCGCGCGTCGATGTGCGCTGTCATGGTATCCCCGGCCCGGTAATAGCCCTGGTTCATCCAGACATATACCGAAAAGGGCTTTCGCGCCGCGATCACGCTGCCGGTTCCTACAATGGTGCGCCGGGAGAGATCCGTCACCTCGGCCCTGATCTCGTACCGGTGATCCGCATCGCCGTGAAGGAGCTTGGCCATTTCCGTGTCGATGGTAATCTCGAGAGTTCCGTCTTCGCGGATCTCCGCTTCGTTTTCCATCACCACCTCCGGGGGAGGGGAGGGCGCATGCCACCATTGGGGCGCAGGCCCTGAGATCCCCCAGCCGGCCCATCCCGGATACCAGTCGTAATCGACCCCCCGCCAGCCGTATCCCCTGCCGTAGAGCCAGTCCCAGGGCCCCGGCGGATACCATCGGCTCGTCTCCATATGGCGCAGAACCTTGTACTTGACTGTGGCCTGGGTCACGGGTTCGCCAAAGTAGTATTTCGCGGTGATCTTTGCGGTGATGGAATCTCCCAGCATCACAGGCTCGGATGGCGCTTCCACCGTCACCTCGAATTCCGGCTTCTTGTACTCCTCCACCCGGAAGTTTCCGCTCCCCACGCCGACGACCTGAAGGCTGTAAGCGCCGAGCTGCGCATCCTCGGGCAGTTCGTACTCGATCGGAAG
>JAABTD010000343.1 GCA_011390065.1 Desulfobacteraceae bacterium | reverse complement strand
CCATCCCCAGGTCGGTCTCGTAGATGCTCAGGAAGAGGTAATCCGTCCGGGTCGTGGCGGTGGTCAGCACGCCGCCGGCCAGCCCGCCGATGAGCCGTCCCAGGGCCTTTTCAGCATTGCCGCCCTGCCCCACTTCATCGCTGATCTCGTCTTTGAGAAAATCCCCATACTGGCTCAGGGTCGGGTTGGTATAGGCCAGAAACCCGAGTAAAACCAGAAGGATGATGACAATGGACATTGATTTCATGTCGCCTCCAGATGGGTTATTGGTATCGCATGGTCTCCTCGCGAAGGCCGTCCGCCAGGAGATTGAGGCCCACCACCAGGCTGGCGATGGCCAGAGACGGCCAGAGGGCGGCCCAGGGGCTGCCGATCATGATGAATTCCCGCCCCTTGGCCACCATGCTGCCCCAGTCCGGCGACGGCGGCGGCAGGCCCAATCCGAGAAATCCGAGGGTGCCCATGGCGAAGATGGCGTATCCGACCCGCAGCATGGCGTCGATGATGATGGGGCCCTTGGCGTTGGGAAGGATTTCCACAAATATGATGTAGAGGGTGCCCTCGCCCCGGGTCTCGGCGGCCCGGATGTAGTCCCGGGTCCGGATGTCCAGGGTCAGGCTCCGGACCAGCCGGGCGATGCCGGGGGTCCCCACGATGGCCATGGCGATGACCACGTTGAGGGCCGAGGCCCCGATGGCCGCCACAATAATAAGATAAAGCAGGATGATGGGCACCGACATCATGGCGTCCAGGAGCCGCATGATGATCTCGTCGAGCCAACCGCCCCGGTAGCCGGAGAGCAACCCCAGGGCCGCGCCGATCACCAGGGCCGCGATGACCCCCCAGAGGGCCGTTCCGCCGGGAATCCAGTAATTTTGAGAAACGGGAAGGATCACCAGCACCACCCGGGCCCCGTAGATGAGCCGGGACCAGAGGTCGCGGCCCAGCTCGTCGGTCCCCAGGGGATGCTCCCAGGACGGCCCCTGGTTGGGGGCGCGCCAGTCCTGCTCGGTGGGCGTGTAAGGGGTCAGGAAGGGGGCAAACAGCGCCACCATGACCCAGAACATCACCAGCGCCATTCCCACCGTGGCCGTGTTGGAGGCGAACAGGATGGAAAGACCGGACCGAATCTTCTCAAAACGGATCTTTTGGGGCTCCGGTTCTTCCGCCAAGAATTCAGAAGTGGTTTCGTCGACTGTCATGGTGTTTTCCGTATAACCTCAATATCTTCAATCGAAATTAGCAGTTGGATTTCACCGAATTCAGATAGAATGGCAATGATGCCATGACTTGAAATTTTTCACGCAACTTGATAAATAACAGGTCGGTAGCGAGGCGGCGGGATCGGTTTGCCGTTTTCATTTGCAGCCTCGATCCAGGCCGATTTTGCCATCAGCACCTCCGACAACGCCTTTTCGGGTGTGATGCCAAAGGCGGAACAAGAATTGAGATCCGGAATATCCGCGATATACCCTTCGTCTTCTTCACTATAAAAGATGTTGATATGATAGTCCTTCAAACTTCATCCTCCAGTCGAAGATCGTGCCGCTCAATCAGCTTCAATACTTGCCGAATCTGATAGGCCACTGCCTTTCCCCCAACATCTTGAAGATTCACCATTTCCGGGATATCGGGATGTTGATAAATATGGTGGCTGCCGTTGACCCGGGCCAGTTCAAATCCTAACGCTTCAACAATGGTCGTCAGTTCATTGAAACGTACGTTTTTTGATCCGGCGAACAGCTTTTGGAGCAGTTTCCGCTTTTTCATGCGCCTCAACTATGAATACCGAATCCTCGGATTCAAAAACGTATAGATGATATCCGCCACCAGCTGCGTCCCCACGGCCAGCAGCACCATGATCATGGTGCCGGCTTCCAGGGCGTTGATGTCCTTATATAAGGCCGATTCCAGCAGATATTTCCCCAATCCCGGATACCCGAAGACCACTTCCACGATGACGATGCCCCCCATGAGCCAGTTGACGTGGAGCATGATGACGGTGATGGGTGCAATCAGCGCGTTCCGGACGGCGTGTTTGAAAACGACCCGCCAGTAGGAGAGGCCCTTCAGGAAGGCGGTTCGGATGTAGCTGGACCGCATCACCTCGGCCATGCTGGCCCGGGTGATGCGGAGAACATACCCCAGTTCGATGAGGGTCAGGGTGAGCACCGGCAGGATCAGCATGTCGATCCGTTCCCAGGGGGCTTTTTCACCGAAAACCGTGGCCCCCGGGACCCATTCCAGCCAGTGGGCGAAGATCAGGATCAGAAAGATGCCGGTGGCAAATTCAGGGATCACCGAAAACATCATGCCGGAGATGGACAAGACCCGGTCCCTTAAAGATCCTTCCCGAAGGCCGGCGATGATCCCCAGAAGCAGGGCGATGGGCATGACGATCACAAAAGCGATGCCGGCCAGCACCATGGAATTGCGCAGCCGCACGAAAAGGCTTTTGGCCACGGGCCGCCCGGTGCGCAACGATACGCCCGGGTCCCCCCGGAGGAACCCTTTTTTAAGGGGAATATACGACTTGGGGCCCCCGCTGGAGACCATCCAACCGGTCCCCACCACGAAGCTCCAGACTTTTTTGTCCGAACCCTTTTCCCAAAGCACCGCGCTGTTTCGGGTGTCCACCCCCCAGAAGGTGCTGATGCCTTTTTCGTTCGTCTCCCATCGATCATTATCGACTTGCGTCGCCACTTCCCCGTCTTTCTTGAGAATGATGGCGATCAGGTCTTCGCCTTCCATTTTCCATCGGATCAGATTGCCGTCTTGGCCCGCCGCCCACCACTCATCGTAGCCCTCCGACGTGGTGATCCGCTGCAACTCCATATCCATCTTGGCCTCGGCGTGCCAGTCGCTGCCCGCCAGCCAGTAGAGGTATCGAAGATAGACCGGCTTGTCCAACCCCATCTGAGCCAGGAAGGAGGCCTCCTGTTCCGGCGTGATAAAGCTGCCCAGAACATTGCGCGCCACATTGCCGGGGGAGGATTCGGCGATGAGAAAGACCGCGATGGAAACCAGAAACATGGTGAGCAGCAGCAAAAAAAACCGCCGGATGATGAATTTGGCCATTTCCCGTCCCTTACGTCGCCGCCGTCCCGTTCCTGCCCGGGTTTCCCGCACTGCCGGGCCCTGCGGTGCGCATCCTGATATTGTCCATGATCGGGTTCCCTGGGGTTGTGATTAGAAGTGAGGCGTTTGTTCGGATAAATGATTTTTCTGTTTATTTCAGTTAATTATCTACGGATACAATACCGTGGGGATTCTGTCAAGATTTAATCGGCCGCTGAAGACGCCGTCTTCTGCTCCTTGTTGCGCTCTGCGCATCCTTATAGAAATCCCTGGAATGAATGGGGGGATGTTCGGGGCATGGGGTTGATGGTGGGTGAGGGTCCGCGGCTAGTGGTTTCGCCCTTCCTCCGATAGAAACACTTCGATGCGCTCCTGGAGGATGCCCACCAGCATCCGGTGGTTGCCGGGCGTCACGGCCTTGAGACTTTTCTGCATGTCCTGGAGAAGTCTTCCGGTCCTGGCGCGGAACGCCGAATCCCTTTCGCGGAGCGAGCGGATCTCTTCGGCCTGGCGGGCCAACTCGGCTTCCAGGTCGGCCATATTTCGTGCCTGCTGCTTTTTAATCTTCCTCAGTTTCATCGCATCCCATTCCGGTCCTATCGATTGAAGAGACAAACAGCGTGCGGATCAACGCCGCCATCCGGCCACCCTTTGAGGTTAATGAAGCATACCAGATAAACAGATGGATGGAAATCCCTTTTGACACATTTCCCTCCGCATGGTAAGTTTCCGGCATGAACCCTGCGTTCGACCATATTGTGGATCAGATCAGTTCCGTGATCCTGGGCAAACCCGACCAGATCCGACTGGCGCTGGCCTGTCTTTTTGCAAAAGGGCATCTGCTCATCGAGGATCTGCCCGGCATCGGGAAGACCACCCTCGCCAAAGCGCTTTCCCGATGCCTCGGGCTCAATTTCCGTCGGGTCCAGTTCACCAGCGACATGCTGCCCGGCGACATTCTGGGCATCTCGGTCTTCGAGCGCAAATCCAGCACGTTCGTCTTCCATCCCGGGCCCATCTTCACCCAGGTGCTGCTGGCCGACGAGATCAATCGGGCCACTCCCAAGACCCAGAGCGCCCTGCTGG
>JAABTD010000342.1 GCA_011390065.1 Desulfobacteraceae bacterium | reverse complement strand
TTCGTGCAACAACACATTTTCCATTTTCTCGGACCGTCCCGATTTAAAACACCTGAATAATCAAAATAAACAAATATATAAAACGTATCATTCCGTTTAGGCCCCTACCTTGGCACACCCCCTGCATTACCATCCACCAGAACAACACGAACCGCAACCCTCGACGGCTCAGAGGACGCAACATGAACAAGATCACCCTATATCCCAGCGGCGAAATCCAGCACAACGGTCAGGAGATCGCCGCGGACCCGCTCCGGTATCTCAACTATGAAGTCGCGCTGGCGGAAGGATTTACGATCCGCAGCTATTTCAACATGCTGGCCCATTACAGCATCTACACCCGGCTCAACGAGTTCTTTCACGTCATCCGCGACAGTTTCGACCAGTGCCCGGATTCGGGGTGCGTCCATGACGACATCCATCAGCTGGAATTCGCCAAGACGGTGGAGATGATCGGGTTTCCCAACGAGCCGCGGCTGGAGATTTACAACGCCCTTAAAGGGATCAACGGCGACAAGCCGATGGAGATCCGGCCCATCCCCATGACGCAATTGCTGGACATCCCCATGACCCTGGGCACAACCTGAAGCACGTGATTTTCGGCGACACCGTGGATGTGTTCGAGTTCGAGACGGTGTTCAGCCTGTTTGAGTTTATCGACGGCATCGCCTGGGAGCTGAGCTTCCAGACGACAACGGATGGATGCACCATCAGACCATAAGGAGGACGCCATGTTTGAAAAGATTTTGTTTGCGACCAGCGCATCGCCCGCCAGCGATCATGCGGCCCACGTGGCCTTCGACCTGGCGAAAAAGTACAACTCTGAAATGAAGATTTTCCATGTTTTCGGTCTTCCCAGCAGGGGGTTTTCCACCGAAGTGAAAGATCTCCGGACCGGCGAGGTGGAAGAAGCAAACGCGGACTATGCCGGTTGGGTGATCGAGGAAATGAAGAACACCTACGACAAGTACCTGAAGGACTGCCCCGACTGCACCCTCGACACCACGGCCGGGGTCCCGCACACGGAGATTATGAGAACCGCCCGCAAATTCGAGGCCGACCTCATCGTCATGGGGGCCCATACCCGGGAAGAAGACGTGGGCGCCACCCGGTACCGGAACATCGTGGGCTCCACCATGCAGAAGGTGGCCCAGAAGGCCCGTTGCCCGGTGCTCATCGTGAGCCGGCCCTGCACCACCTGCTTTTGGTACTTCTCCAACATTGTTTTCTGCGCCGACTTCTCCAAACAGGCCGATTCAGCGTTCCAGTTCGCCCTCAGCGTCTCCAAGGCCATCGGGTGCAAGATTTACCTGTTTCACTGCCTCGATCTGAGCGGCATGAGCGCCGGAAAGGTCCTCTCCCAGGAGGAAATCGAAGAAAAGATCGAGATCGCCAAAGAGAAGATCCAGAAACGCTACGTCTCGAAGATGGGGGATTTCGACAATTACGAAGTGGATGTGTGGGAGGGGATTCCCTATGTGGAAATCGTCAAATACTCCCGGAAAAACAACGGGGACCTTATCGTCATGGCCCATCACACCCGGGAGATGGATCCCGAACAGGCGCTGCTGGGGAGCACCGTGGAGCAGGTGGTGCTGCGGGCCTCCTGTCCGGTGGCCAGCGTCAACCGTCCCGAGCATGCCGAGGTCGAGGCCGAACCCGAGGCGGATGCGGCGTGATTTCTGCGATCCGCGTGAACGGACGGAGCGACGCAATGGAACCCAAAAAGGTGTTGATCGTAGACGATGAACTGGATATGCGGATTTTTATCTCGACCTTGTTCAAAACCAACGGTTATACGGCCATCGCCGCGAAAAATGGAACCGAAGGCATCCGGAAAGCAAGGGAGAGCGCGCCCGATTTGATCATCCTCGACGTGATGATGCCCGGCGAAGGCGGGGTGTTCATGTACAAGGAGCTGAGGACCGATGATCAACTGAAGCGCACCCCGGTCATCATGCTGTCGGCCATCGCCAAAAAGACGTTCACCCATTATCTGAAAATGCTCAACGCGCGGCTCAACGGAACGATTCCCTACCCGGAAGCCTACATGGAAAAGCCGCCGGAGGCCGAAGAACTGCTCAAACTGGCAGAGCGCTATCTGTTAGAGGAGAAAGAGGAGACAATGTGATGCGTGCAGAACATGAATGGGATTGGACACCCGGAGAAAAACCGGTGGCCAATCTGAGTCAGTGGCAAACCCAGTTCGACTACCTGGAGGAACCCCGATTCAGCCCGGACGGCGAGCGGATCGCCGCCGTGGCCATGAACGAGGACGCCGAGTTCACGGTGCTGGACAACGGCGTCCCCTGGGAAGGCCGGTGGGACAAGGTCTGGTCTCTCCAATTCGGCCCCGACGGCCGCCTCTCCGGCCTGGTCTCGGAGACGGCGGAGTGGACCGTGGCCGTAGACGGACAGCCCTGGGAGACCACCGGCGAGTTCCTCTGGAACCTCCAGTTCAGCCCGGACGGATCGCGGATCATGGTCGCGGTCCAGAAGGGACTCCGGTATTATCTCATGATCAATGACGTTCCCTGGGAAAACAATTTCAATTACCTGACCAATTCGATCCTGAGTCCGGACGGCGCACGCAGCGCCGCGGTGGTTCAGACCATTCCCATCAGCGAGGGCGACATCTTCGAGTTTCAGAAAGGCGCCTACACCGTGGCCGTGGACGGCGAGCCCTGGGACCGGCATTTCCTCAACGGCTGGGAGGCGGCTTTCAGCGCCGACGGAAAGCATGTGGCCGCCGAGGTGCGGACCACGCTCTACGACTACACCATCGCCGTGGACGGGAACCTCTGGGGGGAATCGTTTGCCACGGTCTGGCGTCCGCGGTTTCATCCTGAAAAAAATTCCGTGACCGCGCCGGTGCGCACCGGCGCCGTCTGGACGCTGGCCCAGGACGGCCAGGTGATCTGGGACCGCCGCTTCGTCCAGCTCTGGCATCATGTCTATGCGCCGGACGGATCGAAGATCGCCGCCATCGTCGCTCCTGCATTCGGCCGCTGGACCGTGGCCGTGGACGGCGTCCCCTGGAACCGGACCTTCGGCGATTATGTCGCCGACGTGATCTTCAGTCCCGACGGCGCCCGGATCGCCTGCATCGGCGTGGACAAGGGAAAGGCCACAGTGATGGTGGACGGCGAGCCGTGGGCGGTTTCCTTCGAACGGGTCTGGCCGCCGGTTTTCAGTCCCGACGGACAGCATGTGGCGGTGAAGACCGAAAGCGCCGGCAAATACCATCTCCATGTGGACGGCTGCCGTCACGCCCAGACCTACCTCGACATGACGCAACCGGTTTTCAGCCCGGGCGGCGACAAGGTGCTGGTCCGGGCAGTGAAAAAGGATGCGGCCGGGGACCGGGTCGGCGTGCGCGCGGTCGTCAATGTCAAGGATATGGTCTGAACCCCAACGCTTACGCTATCAAGGTCAAAAGGAGGACCGATGCATACCATCTACAACCTCGTCAGCGGCCCCCTGGTCTGGGCTTCGGTGATTCTGTTCATCGGCGGCAGCCTGGGAAAGCTCATTTACATGGCGGTTCTGACCAAGAAGAAAGACAATGTGGCGCTGGCCTACGTCAGCCCTTACTACGGCGCCCGGTCGATACTGCACTGGATCACCCCCTTCGCCAGCGAGAACATGCGGCGGCATCCCTATCTCACAGTGGTATCGTTCATTTTTCACATCTGCGTGCTGCTGCTGCCGCTGTTCGTTCTGGGCCACGTGATGCTCATTGACGAGGCCTGGGGCGTCAGCTGGCCCCATCTGCCCGAAGGGACCGCCGATCTCATGACCCTGCTGGTGATCGCCAGTTGCGTCTTTTTCCTGGTCCGGCGGCTCATCGAACCGGAGGTCAAATTCCTCACCGGTCCGTCTGATTTTTTCATCCTGCTCATGGTGGCGGCGCCTTTCATCACCGGGTTCTGGACCTACCACCACTGGGCCGGTTACCGCGTTATGGGCATCCTCCACATCCTCTCCGGCGAGACCCTGCTGGCGGCCATCCCCTTTACCCGGCTGAGCCACATGATCTTCTTCCCCTTCACCCGGGCATATATGGGCTCGGAGTTCGGGGGGGTAAGGCATGCGAGGGATTGGTGAAGCAGTGGATAGTGATTAGTGGATAGTGATTAGTGGATAGTGGATAGTGGATAGTGATTAGTGGTTAGT
>JAABTD010000129.1 GCA_011390065.1 Desulfobacteraceae bacterium | reverse complement strand
CTCTTATTTGTTCATTTGTCAACCCAAATCTCAATCGCGGCCATGCCCGGCGGCCGCCAACCATTTTTGCATTTTTATTGACAAAAAGGTTTTAAACTTTGTATGTTTAGTGTTTTTTGGCGCGACGGGATCTCATTCTATTTCAATCAGAACAAATCGTTTCAATCAGAACAGAAAACGCGAGGAAACAGCCATGTATGTGCCGAGATACATGTTTTTTGTAAAAGGCGCGGGGGTGAACAAGGAAAAGCTTTCTTCTTTTGAATATGCACTGAAAAACGCGGGCATCGCTCATCTGAATCTGGTGACCGTCTCCTCCATCTTCCCTCCTCATTGCCGCATCATCTCTGTGGAAGAAGGCCTTTCCCGGCTGGAACCGGGGGAGATCACCCACTGCGTCATGGCCAGAGAGCAGAGCAAGGAGCCGGGTCGACGGCTGGTGGCCGGCATCGGCTTGGCGCTGCCCGCTGAAAACGCCCGTTACGGCTATCTTT
>JAABTD010000128.1 GCA_011390065.1 Desulfobacteraceae bacterium | reverse complement strand
CGATCTGGACAGACGGAAATCGAAGCCGGCGAATACGCCGAAGATTTGGCCGCCACCATGCTCGCCAACACCTTGGGCATCGAATTCGATCCGGCAAAGGATTACGACGAAAGACGGGAGGTCTATCAAATGTCCGGCAAGATCGTCGAATCCCAGCACATCAGCCAGGCGGCCCTGGGCGCGGAGGGAAACCTCTGGACCACGGTCATCGCCGCCGCCATGTTCATCAAATAGAGCCCCCCTGAATCGCCATGACGCCGCCGGCATTCACGCCTTTCGGGGGAGATGACATCGAGGATCCGGGACCGGAGGCCGCTAAGATCGTCGTGCTTCCCCTTCCTTACGAAAAGGGGGCTTCATACGGCGCGGGCGCAAAATACGGCCCTTTCCACCTGCTGTCCGCCTCCGAACAACTGGAACGCCTCGACGAAGAAACCCTCATCGACTGGGGCGACCTGAAACTCCACACCGTGGGGCCGCCCCATCTTCCGGACGAACCCGAAGCCGCCGTCAACGCCATGGAGGCCGCCGCCGGCGACATCCTGGATCGCCGACAGCGGTTGCTGGCCATCGGCGGGGACCACGCCATCGCCATCGGCCCCATCCGCGCCGCAGCCAGGCGACATCCGGACATCGGGGTCCTTCAGATCGACGCCCATCCGGATCTCCGGGACAACTGGAACGGCAGCCGCTACAACCATGCCTGCGTCATGCGCCGCGTCCTCGAGGATATGGGGCTGCCCATGGTCCAGGTGGGGATGCGGACGATATCACCCGAAGAGCGGGATCTGATCCGCCAACGGAATCTCCATCCCTTCTGGGCCCACGACATCGATCCAATGAACCCTCGCCGGCCGATGGACCTTTGCCGGCCGATGGACCTTCGCTGGATCGATGCCGTGGTGGCGCGTCTTCCCCGGAAAGTTTACCTCACCTTCGACCTGGACGGCCTCGACCCGTCCGTCCTCCCGGGAACCGGCGCCCCCGAGCCGGGCGGACTCACCTACCGACAGGCCGTGGCCCTCATCCGGACCCTGGGCCGCGAGCGGGACCTCATCGCAGCCGACATCTGTGAACTTTCGAAGATACCGGGAACCCAGGTCTCGGAATACACCGCCGCCAAGATCGCGAGCAAAATATTCGTTCACTGCTGGCGACGCATCGCTGAATAGAAACCCCCGATCACAAAAAAATCCCCCTCTTCCGATGGGATGAGGGGGATTCATAGTTTGGGCGCGATACTTTTTGCGGCTTTCTCCTCCCGATTGCCGGGAGGAGAAAACGCATCTTGATTTTTAGAACAGTCCTGAAACCTTCCCGGTCTCGGTATCCACATCCACCCGGCGGAAGGCCGGGTTGGAGCCGGTGCCGGGCATCAGGGAGATGGTGCCGGCGCAGGGGCAGAGGAACTTGGCGCCGGAGTAGATGAGCACGTCGCGGATGGGCAGCCGCCACCCCTTGGGCACGCCCTTCAACGTGGGATTATGGGTAAGGCTGAGGTGGGTCTTGACCATCATGGTGGTGTAGTCGTCATAGCTGCTGTCGGCTTCCAGCATCTTGGCTTTGGCCTCGGCTTCGGGCTGCCAGTCGACGCCGTCCGCGCCATAGACTTCCTTGGCGATCCGATCCACGCGATCCCGCAGCTTCATCTCGGTGGGATAGAGGAATTTGAAATCGCTCTCGTCGTTGCAGGCGTCGATGACGGCATCGGCGAACTCCAGGGCGCCTTCGCCGCCCTTCTCCCAGTGCTTCGACTCGGCGCAGCGGGCGCCGGCGGCCTCGGCGGCCTTCCGGACGATGTTGCATTCCTCGTCGGTATCTGTGTAGAAGCGGTTGATGCAGACCACCGGATTGATGCCCGATTTCCGGATCACGTTGATCATGTGGACCATGTTCTCGATACCCTTTTCCACCAGGCCGAGGTTTTCGGTCTTGTACTCATCCGGCAGGGCGATGCCCGGCACGACCTTGGGCCCGCCGCCGTGCATCTTGAGGGCGCGGATGGTGGTGGTCAGAACGGAGACATGGGGCTTCAGACCGCTGTACCGGCACTTGACGTTCCAGAACTTCTCGAAGCCGATGTCGGCCGCGAACCCGGACTCGGTGACGTGGTAGTCGAACATCTTCAGGCCGATCCGGTCGGCGATGATGGAGGACTGCCCCACGGCGATGTTGGCGAAGGGACCCGCGTGGACCATGCAGGGCTGATATTCCGCGGTGCACATCAGGGTGGGGTTGATGGTGTTGCGCATCCAGGCGGTCATGGCGTTGCCCACTTCGAGGTCGCCGGTGGTCACGGGTTTGCCGTTCTTGTTGAAGGCCACGGTGATGTTGTTGAGCTTTTCCTTGAGATCGGCCAGGTTCCGGACGATGGAGAGAATGGCCATGCACTCGGAGGAAACGGCGATGCCGAACTTGGACTGCATCATGAAGCCGTCATAACGGCCCCCGAGACCGATGTTGATGTTCCGCAGGGCCTGGGCGCAGTAGTCGATGATCCATCCCATCTCGACCCGGGTGGGGTCAATGTCCAGGCGCGCCATCTTGGTGAGCCGATCGAGCTGCTCGTCGTTGTAGTTCCGCTCGTGCTGCATCCGGGAGGTCAGCGCCACCATGGCCAGGTTGTGGGCGTTCATGATGTCGTTGATGTCGCCGGTCAACCCCAGGGAAAACTCGGTCATGGGAATCAGCAGCGAGTTGCCGCCGCCGGCCGCCGTACCCTTGACGTTCATGGTGGGACCGCCGGAGGGCTGACGCAGCGCGCCGCCGACGTTGACGCCGCGCATGCCCAGGCCTTCCATCAGACCGCAGGAAGTGGTGCTTTTGCCCTCGCCCAGCGGAGTGGGAGTGATGGCGGTCACCTCGATGTACTTCCCATCGGGCTGATCTTGAAGCCGGTTCATGATCTTGAGAAAATCGAGTTTGCCCAGGCGCCCCATGGGCAGCATCTCATCTTTCTTGATGCCGAGCTTTTCCTGCCATTGCTCGGGGCTCGGCATGTTCTCTTCTGCTGCCTCGGAAATCTGCCAGTCTGCCATTTTCGTTGCATCGTAAGCCATCGATACACACTCCTTCACTTTAATGGTTATTAATGTTCACCCCACCAGATTATATTGAACGGTCCAACCGTTGAATCCGCCTCACCCTCCTAAGACATCAGCCCATATCATGTCCCGCTGGATTGTGCAAGAGATATCCCGAGCAAAATCAACCGCCGTTGAGTTGATGAAGCTGATAATAAAATCCCCGTCTTTTCATCAGGTCCCTGTGGCTGCCGGACTCGATGATCCGCCCCCGGTGGACCACCAGGATGCGGTCCGCCTGCCGGGCCGTGCTGAGACGATGGGCCACCAGAATAGCGGTCCGATCCCGCATCAGGTTCCACAACGCCTCCTGGATATGGACCTCGGTTTCTGAATCGATATAAGAGGTGGCCTCGTCCAGCAGGATCAGGTCAGGGTCCCGGGCAAAGGCCCGGGCGATGGACAGCAACTGCCGCTCGCCGCTGGAGATCGAGGCGCCCCCTTCGGACAGCGCCGTATCCACCCCCCGGGGCAGCCGGTCCACCAGGTCCTTGCAGTTGGCCGCCTTCATCACCGACATCATTCCGGCCTCCGAAAGGGGAGATTCCACCGGTTGGATGTTGTCGCGGATCGCGCCGGAAAACAGGAACGGGTCCTGGGTGACCAGGGCCATCCGGGACCGCAGATCGGCCGTTTTCATCGTTCGAATATCCTGCCCATTGACGAGCACCCGCCCCTCCTGGGGGTCGTAAAACCGGGTGATCAGGTTGATCAGCGAGGTCTTGCCCGCCCCGGTGGGTCCCACCACCGCCACCGATTCGCCGGCCCGGACTTTAAAGGAAATGCCTTTGAGCACCGGTTCGCCCGGCATATATTCGAAAAACACCTTGTCGAATTCCAGCGAATCGATCCGGGCCGGCGGCGCGACCGCTTTGTCGGGAGAAGGAGACGCGATCCGGTCCCGGCTGTCCAGGATCTGGAAAATCCGTTCGGCCGAGGCCATGGCGTTTTGCATGATATTGTATTTTTCAGCGATATCCCGGATGGGCCGGAAAAACATTTTCATATAGGAGATGAACGCCACCAGGGCGCCCAGGGTGATGCCGTCTCCCAGCACCCGGCGCCCGCCGTAAAAAATCACTATGGCGATGGCCACCGATCCCAGCAGTTCGATGACCGGCATGAAAATGGCAAATACGTGAATCTGGCGCATGCCCGCCTGATAGTTTTCGCGGTTGAGGGTCTTGAACCGCCGGTAATTGCGTTGTTCCTGCCGGAAGGCCTGGATCACCTTGACGCCGCCGATGGTTTCGGCAAACCGGGTGTTGATCTCGGCCAGCTTGATTTTCAATGTTCGGAACGCCTCCCGGGCATGGCGGGCAAAAACAAAGGAAGCCCACAACACAAAAGGGATGACCGTGAAGCAGACCAGCGCCAGTCTCCAGTCAATGGACAACAGCACCACCGCAATCCCCACCAGCAGAAACAGATCCTTGAAGACAAAGGTAATCACCGAGGTGAACATCTCATAGAGGTTCTGGATGTCGTTGGTGGTCCGGGTCACCAGCCTGCCTACGGAGTTCCGGCTGAAAAAGGCCACGGAGAGGCTTTGGATATGGGAAAACAGCTGGAGACGCAGATCGAACATGATCCGCTGGGCGGCCCACTCCATGATCATCAACTGGCAGAAGTTGAAGATGAACTGGGAAGCGATGAGGGCCAGGAAGATGATCGCCAGATGCGTCACCCCGGAGAGGTCGTCTTTCCGGAGCCGGGCCAGATCCCCGCGGTCCATTTTTTTCAAATCTTCATAAGGGATGCGGGCCGACATCTCGCCGGTTTCCGGGTCGGTTTGAAGGGTCGCAAGGTCCGGATACCGGGCCAGAATATCCCGGACCGCCGGCGTGACGGGGCTCACCGTTAAAAACCGCTTCCCCTCCGGGGCCGCGTCCGCCTGATTGCCGGCGGCCGCTCCGGGAACGATGTACCGATCAATGGCGATTTTGGTGACATATGGAATAGACAGCTCCACCAGGGTAATCAAGACCACCAGAACGATGGCCGCCAGATAGAGGCGCCAGTAAGGACCGGCATAGGGGTAAAGGCGCCGCAGCAACCCGACGTCGTAGGGTTTGCCGAGTTCCTCCTCTTCGAAGTATCCGAAATCATGCATTGAACGCCTCCTCCATCTCCTGAAGGCGATAGGTCCTTGCGTAGTAGCCGCCCAGGTCCATCAGCTCCTCATGGGTCCCCGATTCCGTGATCCTTCCTTCCTTGAGCACGATGATCCGGTCGGCGAAAGAAAGGGCCGACAGCCGGTGGGAGACGATGAACGTGGTTCGCCCCTCGGCCATCTCCCGGATGGTGCCGACGATGGCGTTGCCCGTCTCCATGTCCACCTGGCTGATGGGATCATCCAGCAGGAGGATGGGGGCCTCCCGGAGCAGGGCCCGGGCCAGAGCGATCCGCTGCTTCTGTCCCCCTGAAAGCACCACCCCCCGCTCCCCCACGATGGTCTCCAGTCCTTTGGGAAAGGATCGGATCGTATCGGACAAAGCGGCCCGATCCAGAGCTTTCCAGAGCTGGTCGCCGCTCACCCCCTCGTCCTGGAAGGTGATGTTCTCCCGGATGGTTCCCGCGAAAAGAAAGGGTTCCTGGGGAATGAAAGCGATGAGCCCCCGGAGATCCGACAGGGAACACTCCCGGGTGTCCGTCCCGCCGACGGTCGCCCGGCCCGTCTGAGGATCGTAGAGCCGCGGGATGAGGTTGAGCAGCGCCGTCTTCCCCGCCCCCGGCGGCCCGATGATCCCCAGGGTTCCGCCCCGGGGAACGTGAAGATCGATCTCTGAAAGAACCGGCACGATCCCTTCCGCCTCGTCGCCGGTTCGGAACGCGAAGGAGACCTTTTGGAAGCGGATGCCGTCCCCGATGCCGGTCAACGGCCTGGCGTCGGCGGGTTCGGCGATGGCCGGCCGGGTCTGGAGGATGGCATTGATCCGGTCCAGGGAGGCCTTCCCCCGCTGAATAAGGTTGGTCAGCCATCCCAACGCCATCATGGGCCAGGTGAGCAGCCCCAGGTAGCTGATGAAGGCCACGAAATCCCCCGGCGTGATGACCGCCTGGATGGTCTGTCGCCCTCCCAGAAACAACACGATGGTCAGGCTCAGGTTGGTGAAAAAGACCATCATGGGAAAAAATGACCCCACGATTTTGACCAGACCGATGTTTTTCCGGATATAATCCTCGGAGGCCGCCTTGACCTGGTCCAGCGACGCCGCCTCCCGGTTGTAGGCCTTGATGATCCGGATGCCGGCGTACCGCTCCCGCACAGCTTCAGTCAAATCGGAAAAGGAGGCCTGGACATCGCCGTACATCTTGTGCATCCGCTTGCTGAAAAACCGGGCGCCGAACACGATCAGGGGCATGGGAATCAGCACGAACAGGGTCAGCCGGACGTTGATGTAGAGCATAAACCCGATGGCGGCCGTCCCCAGCACCACCGCATCGGTCAGGGCCACCATGCCCATGCCCGAGGCCATGCGGATGTGATGGAGGTCGTTGGTGGCGTGGGCCATGATGTCCCCGGTCCGGGTTCGGTCGAAATAGCTCGCCGACAGGGTCTGGATGTGCCGGAAAAGCCGGTTGCGCAGCCCCTCTTCCACCCGCCGCGACAAACCGATGAGGCACTTTCGCCACACATAACGGAACCCGGCGATGATCAGCGCAAGGCCCACGATGAAAAGACCGTGCAACAGCAGCCCGGCAGCGTCGATGTCGTAGGCCGTCAGGTCGTCCACGGCCCGCTTGATGATCCGCGGAATATAGAGTTGCGCAAAATCCACCACGATCAGGCTGATAAGCCCGATGGCGATGTACAGGCGGTTTTCCCTGAAATAGGGTTTGATCAGATCGATGGATTTCATTATGATGAATGCTTTTAGTCAAAAGAATCAAAGGCAAAATGCTTTTTGTATATCAATTCCGGCTGCGGGTCAATTGCCGGATTCGGATCCCGGGGAAACAGCGTATGGCGGACATACTTCTCGAATTTGACAATGCGGCCCTGCGGTTGCGGGACCGGCTGCTGCTGGAAAACACCTCCTGGCGGATCCGCATGGGCCAGCACTGGGCCGTTCTGGGACCCAACGGATCGGGAAAATCGACCCTGATGCGGGCCATTGTCGGCCATGCGCCTGTGGTTCGGGGCCGGCTTCACCGCCTCAGCCCCGCGGCCCGGCCGGAAGCCGTCGGATATGTCTCCTTCGAACTCCAGCGCCGCCTCATGGAACAAGAGGAGGGCCGGGACGACGCTCGTCATTTCAGCGGCGACCTGGACGGCGTGACCACCGCCGCCGACGCGATTCGCGATGGAACGGCGCCGGAAAGCGTCGATCCGGAACGATTCGCGTCCGTTATCCGGCGCATGAACATCGCCCACCTGATGGACCGGGGCATTCGACGGCTCTCCACCGGCGAGATGCGGAAGGTCCTCATTGCCCGGGCACTGGCCCAATCGTCCGGCATCCTGATTCTCGACGAACCCTTCGACGGCTTGGATATCGCGGCCCGGACGTCGCTCATGGAGACGCTCTCCCGGCTCATGGAACGGAAAACCCCGGTGCTGCTGGTCGTCCATCGGCCCGAGGAGATCCCCGACGCCGTCACCCATGTGCTGCGGCTGTCGGAATGTCGCGTCGCGGAAAAGGGACCGCGGACCCTGATGGATTTGACGTTCTGTCCGGTCGGCGCTCCTCGCGATCTTCCGGATTTGGCGTCATCGGATTCGGCCCCGATCGGAAACCAACAGAACCCCATTCCCATAGTGGAAATGCGGGACACGTCGGTTCGCTACAACGATCAAACGATTTTCAAGGGGCTGACATGGCAAATCCATTCCGGGGAAAACTGGCTCATCCTGGGGCCCAACGGCGCGGGCAAGACCACTCTGCTGAAACTCATCGCCGGCGACCACGCCCAGGCCTACGCCAACGACATCCGGCTGTTCGGCCGTCCCCGGGGGTCCGGCGAGACCATCTGGGAAATCAAGCGCCGCATCGGTCTGGTGTCGTCCGAATTCCAGATCCGGTATCGAAAACCCATTTCAGCGCTAGACGCGGTGCTTTCGGGCTTTTTCGACTCGGTGGGCATCTATCGACGCCCTGCGCCCGAACAAATCGCGACCGCCCGTCGATGGCTGGCCATTCTGGGCATGGCGAACCAGTCCGAAGCGCCGGTCACGCACCTGTCATATGGCGAGCAACGATTGATCCTCATCGCCAGGGCCATGGTCAAATGCCCCGATCTGCTCATCCTGGACGAACCATGCCAGGGGCTGGATGCGGCGAACCGGCAACGGGTGCTGGCCCTGGCCGACCACATCGGCGGCCGGACCGCCGCGACCCTGCTCTTCGTGACCCACCATCCGGACGAGGCTCCCGACTGCATCTCCCATGTGCTGACATTTCAGAAGACGCCGGACGGCCCCTTCACCGCCGCCGTCCGGGACTTCCGCAATTGACAAAGGACCACTGATGAAAGGCCCGCCCATGTTCGGTTTCCTGGATGGCGTTCCCTATGTCGTTTTGATCCTTTTGGCTGTGTTTCTCCTGCTGGCGCCGTTTAAGCCGATGCCTCATGTGCTGGAGAAACTCATCATGCTGAAAAACGGGGACCTGAAAAAGCCCATCGATATTTTCGACCTGTTTTTCCATCTCCTCCCGACGATTCTGCTGATCATTAAAATCGTCCGGGATGTCGGGAAATAAAGAATTGACGGCCCCCCATGGCAAGGATGCCGCAAACATCGGGAGCGCCCCCATGACCATTCAGATGAAGTCGCGCCTCACAGCCGAAGAATACTTGGCGATTGAACGAGAGGCCGAGATGAAAAGTGAATTTTTCGACGGCGAGACCTTCGCCATGGCCGGCGCCAGTCGGCGACACAATCTCATTGTCACCAATGTAGCAAGGGAGTTGAGCGCACAGCTCAGACCCCGACCTTGCGACATCTACGCGAACGACATGCGGGTAAAAGTCAGCGAGACCGGACTGTACACCTACCCGGACTTAGTGGCGGCCTGCGACGACATCCGTTTCGAAGACGACCAGGAAGACACACTGCTCAATCCGGTTGTCATCATCGAGGTGCTTTCCAAATCAACCCAGGGATACGACCGTTTCCAGAAATTCGCCCATTATCGGCGGATCTTTTCGCTTCGGGAATACCTTCTGATTGCCCAAGACCAGCCCCGGATCGAACAATATGTCCGCCAGTCGGAAAACCAGTGGCTGTTGTCTGAATGGGGGGATTTGGGAGATGTGGTGAACCTGACGTCCATCCGTTGCGAACTGATGATGGGGGATGTGTACGAAAAAGTCGACAAGATTTCAGGATAACGGGAGATCAGTCCATCACCGCCACTGCCTCGATCTCGATCATCAATCCCTCGGCGGCCAGTGATTGGACCCCCACCAGTGTATTGGCCGGCAGGTTTTCCCGTCCGAAAAACCGAAACCGGACTTCACGGATGATCGCCAGATCCGAGGGCCTGTAATCCACCACATAAATGGTCGTTTTAACCACGTCCGACAGGCTCGCATGAGCGGCGGCGAGGGCTGATGAGAGGTTTTCGTAAGCCGTCTCCGTCTGGCGCTTCAGATCTCCATGTCCCACGATCTTTCCGTCGGCGCCATAGGCCACCTGGCCCGAGACGTGGATGATCCGTTGTCCCCGGGCCGCCGTCGCGTGGGTGTAGCCGACCGGCGGGGTGCGATCGGGCGGGTTAATGTGGTGAATTACCGCCATGGGCGTCTCCGGTTCCATATAGCAGACAGGCCGAGAAATGGCCGGGTTCCACTTCGATGAACGGCGGGACGATCTCTGAGCAGATGGGCATGACCTTGTGGCAGCGGGTCCGGAAATGGCACCCCGAAGGGGGATTGATGGGGCTGGGCACGTCGCCTTTGAGGACGATCCGTTTCCGCCTCAGAGTGGGGTCGGGGATGGGCACGGCCGACAGCAGGGCCTCGGTGTAGGGGTGAAGCGGGTTGCCGTAGAGCGCCTCGGTGCCGGCCAGCTCCACGATCCTGCCCAGGTACATCACCGCCACCCGGCTGGAGATGTGCTTGATGACGCTCAGGTCATGGGCGATGAAGAGGTACGAGAAGCCGAATTCCGCCTGGAGATCCTCCAGCAGGTTGATCACCTGGGCCTGGATGGAAACGTCCAGGGCCGACACCGGTTCGTCGCAGACAATGAGTTTGGGATTGAGGGCCAGGGCCCGGGCGATGCCGATGCGCTGCCGCTGGCCGCCGGAAAATTCGTGGGGGTACCGATGGCGGTAACGGGGCTCCAGGCCGACGGTGTCCAGGATTTGGACGACCCGGTCCGACAGATCCCTGCCGGACGCAATGCCGTGTACGTACAGGGGTTCGCCGACGATGTCTTCAACCGTCATCCGGGGGTTGAGGGAGGCGTAGGGGTCCTGGAAGATGATCTGCATGTCCCGCCGGTTCACCCGGATCCGGCCGTCGGGACGGCAGACGGGTTTGCCCTCGAACAGGATTTCTCCGGCGGTGGGTTTCTGGAGCCCCAAAACCAGCCGGCCCGTGGTGGTCTTGCCACAGCCCGATTCCCCCACCAACCCCAGGTTTTCTCCCCGGCGGATGAAAAAACTGACCTCGTCCACCGCCTGGACATAGCCCCGGATCCGCGAAAAGATCCCGCCGCGGATGGGAAAGAGCTTCCGCAGCCCCCGGACGTCCAGCAGGTTTTCGCTCGCGGCTGCCGGGCTATTCGACGCCATGGAAATCATCCTGTTTCGTGTCGTCGTACATGAGGCATCTCACCCACTGGCCTTCCCCCACGTCGTACAAGGGCGGTTCCTCCTGTTTGCAGACGGGCTGGACGTATTTGCACCGGTTGTGGAACCGGCAGCCTTCGGGCAGGTCCAGGGGGCTGGGGACCATGCCGGCGATGACCTCCAGGCGGCGCTTCCGGGCGTCGGTGAGGCGCGGGATGGAATCGTAAAGCGCTCGGGTGTAGGGGTGCTTGGGCCGCTTGAAGACCGTCACCACGTCGGCGTACTCCACCACCTTGCCGCCGTAGGCCACGGCCACGTTGTCCGCCACTTCCGCCACCACGCCCAGGTCGTGGGTGATCATCATCACAGCCATGCCGATTTCCTCCCGGATCGACTTGATCAATTCCAGGATCTGAGCCTGGATGGTCACGTCCAGGGCCGTGGTCGGCTCGTCGGCGATGAGCAGCTTGGGGCGGCAGGACAACGCCATGGCGATCATGGCCCGCTGCCTCATGCCGCCGCTGAGCTGGTGCGGGTATTCGTCCACCCGCTTTTCAGGAGAAGAAATTCCCACCAAATCCAGCATCTCCACGGCTTTTTTTCGGGCCTTCTCCCGATTGAGCTTCTGGTGATTGATGATGTTTTCCATGATCTGGGCGCCGATAGTATAGACCGGGTTGAGGGAGGTCATGGGCTCCTGGAAAATCATGGAGATGTCGTTGCCCCGGATGCGCCGGATCTCCGCCATGGGCTTCTTGAGCAGGTCCTGACCTTCGAAGAGGATTTCGCCTGACACGATTTTGCCCGGCGGATCATCGATGAGCCGCATGATGGACAGGGCGCTGACACTCTTGCCGCACCCCGACTCGCCGATAACGCCCAGGGTTTCGCCCCGGCGGATAGCGAA
The DNA here is from genome assembly GCA_011390065.1 of Desulfobacteraceae bacterium. Taxonomy (GTDB): domain Bacteria; phylum Desulfobacterota; class Desulfobacteria; order Desulfobacterales; family JAABSP01; genus JAABTD01. Next base: position 2,265 of record JAABTD010000128.1, on the reverse strand, counting down.
ATCCATCCCGTCCACGGCCCGGGCCACGCCTTCGTCGGTGTAGAAATAGGTTTTGAGGTTTTTGACTTCCAGGAGGATGTCGTCCCGAGGGGTCTTCTCCATAAAATCAGGCCCCCCGCAACCGCGGATCGGAAATATCCCGAATCCCGTCCCCCAGCATGTTGAACGCCAAAATCGTGATCAGAATGCTCAACCCCGAATACATGGAGATCCAGGGCGCATTGATCATGACGTCGATGCCCTCACGGATCATGTTGCCCCAGGTGGGCGTGGGCGGGCTGATGCCCAGGCCGATGAAGGCCAGGTTGGCCTCCAGCCGGATGGCCACGCCGACCCAGAGGGTGCCGGCCACCAGCAGGTCGCCGAATATGTTGGGGAAGATGTGGCGCCAGAGGATCCGGGGCGTCTTCACGCCCACGGCCCGGGCCGCGATCACATATTCGTTTTCGGTGATGGAGAGCACCTGCCCGTGGGCCAGGCGGGCGAACCGCGGGGTCATGACGATGCCGATGGTGACGATGAGGTTGAAGAGGTTGGAGCCGAGGGCCGCCGTGACCGCGATGGCCAGGATCAGGTCGGGAAAGCACATGAGCACATCGATGGCCCGCATGATGGCGGTTTCCACCTTGCCCCGGAAATATCCGGCGACCATGCCCAGGCCGGTGCCCGCCAGCAGGCCCAGTAGGACCGACGCCGTCCCGATAATCAGGGAGACCCGGCTGCCGTAGATAATCCGGGAGAAGACGTCCCGACCGAAGTCGTCCGTCCCCAGCCAGTGCTCGCTGCTGGACCCGGTGAGGCGGATGTAGGGGTCCTGCTCCAGGGGATCGTAGGGCGCGATGACGCCGGCGAAGATGGAGATCAGCACGATGACGATCGCCACCACGCCGCCGATCATCGCGGTTCTGTTCCGCTTGAAGGCGGCCCACATTTTCCGGCCGCGCGTCGTCTCCACGTCGGTCCGCACGCTTGCGGTCGTTGTCGCCCCGATGGATTCAGTCATATTTAATCCTCGGATCGATGAGTCCGTAAACCAGGTCCGTCAACAGGTTGATGACGACCACGATGAAGGCGTAAAAGACCATCACCGATTGCAGCGTGGTGTAATCCCGCTGCTTGATGGCCCCCACCATGAGCTTGCCCAGCCCGGGACGTGAAAAAACGATCTCCACCATCACCGACGAGCCGATGAGCACCACGGCGTAAAGGCCGCCCAGGGCCACAATGGGGATCAGGGCGTTGCGCAGCGCGTGCCGATACAGCACCACCCGCCGGGTCAACCCCTTGGACCGGGCCGTCCGGACATAGTCCTCCCGCAGAATCTCCAGCAGGGATGACCGGGTCATCCGGGTGACGTAGGCGGTCATGATGAGCCCCAGGGTGAGGGCCGGCAGGAAAAGATGGCGCAGGTTGTCTTTTAAATCCGTCAATTCCCCGCCGCCCACCACCGGAAACCACATGAGTTTGATGGAAAACACATACATGAGCAGCACGCCCAGGTAAAACGCGGGCACCGACAGCCCCACCAGGGAAAAGACCCGGTTGAAATAATCGACGAACGAATTGCGCCGGACGGCGGCGGAAATCCCCATGGGGATGCCGAACACATAGCCGAACAGAATGGCGGAAAGGGTCAGTTCCAGGGTGTAGGGAATCACCTTCCGGATCTGGGCCCCCACGGGGTAGCCGTTGACCAGGGACGTTCCGAAATCGCCCCTGACCAGATCTCCGAGAAATCCGAGGTACTGGCGCCACAGGGGGGCGTTGAGCCCCATTTTCTCCCGCAGGGCATTGACCGCCTCTTGGCTGGCGTAGTCTCCCAGGGCCGCCACGACCGGGTCGCCCGGCAGGACCCGGACCACCACGAAAACCAGGGTCAGCACCACGAAAAGGATGGGGATGCTCTGGAGGATGCGGCGGACAGCGTAATTGAACATGGGATGATCCAGACTTCACCAGACCTCCGAGGTTTTGGAAACCTCGGAGGTCTTTATTGGACTCGCTAATGGGCCAGAATCCGGGTCTTTTCCGTCACCTGGGGCGAGTAGGTGGACCAGCTGAACTCCAGCGGATGGCCCAGGTCCACGTAGGATTTCATGGGGAAGACGTACTTGAGCCGGATGGCCGGCACAACCGCCGCGTCCTTCAGCAGCTCGATCTGGGCCTCTTTCCAGAGGGCGCTCTGCTTGTCGGCGTCCAGTTCCCACCGGGCCTTTTCAATGAGGCTGTCGATGGCATCGATGTTGCCGTCGCCGTCCGCGTCCA
>JAABTD010000127.1 GCA_011390065.1 Desulfobacteraceae bacterium | reverse complement strand
GCCGTTCAGATACTCTTCCACATTCGCCAGCAGGATCTGCTGGTTGTTGGTCGCGGTCAGCCGGAGCTTTTTCAGGGTCCATTTGCTGATGTTGTAAAAAACGTAGCCGGCGGCGTCCTTCAGCCCGTTGTCGTCCAGCTCGGTCAACCCCAACTCGTCCCGCTGGAACGCGACCTCCTCCAGCACCGCGTCCTTGGTGGGCTCCAGCAGCGAATCCAGGCGGCGCAGCACCACCATGGGCAGGATGACGTCCCGGTATTTGCCCCGGACGTAGATGTCCCGCAGGCAATCGTCGGCGATGGACCAGATGAAGGAGACGAGTTTGTTGTGGACGGCGTGGTTCATGTTGGATTCGATTCTTTCCCCGGATATGCAGGCCTGTACCGATCCTGCTGATTGTCGTATCTTTCCGATGCCATGTCAATGCATGGGATTGTTCGCCTGTAAACAGTTTTCAAATTAGCATCTCAGCCTTCCAGCACCTCCCGCACTTTGACAGTCAAGTCGCGCTTTGAGAACGGTTTCTGGATGAAGTTCACTCCCTCGTCCAGGACACCGTGGCGGGCGATGACGTTGGCCGTGTAGCCCGACATGAACAGGCACTTCATATGGGGATAAAGGGATAAGATGGTTTTGGCCAAATCGCGGCCGTTCATTTCGGGCATGACCACGTCGGACATGAGGATGTGTATATCGCCTGCATGTTCATTCGCCAGACGTATGGCCTCGCCCGGCGTCCCGGCCGCCAGTACGGTGTACCCTTCGCGATCGAGCATCATGGTGGTCATTTTCAGGATCGCCGGTTCGTCTTCCACCAGCAGGACGGTTTCGTTGCCGCGCGCCGCTGCAAGCGGCCGGCTTTCCTTTGTTTCAAACCCCGCTTTGGCCAAGTGGCGCGGCAGGTAGACCTTGAAAGTTGTTCCCTGCCCCGGCTCGCTGTAGGCATTGATGAAACCGTTGTTTTGCTTGACCACGCCGTAGACCGTGGCCAGTCCCAGGCCGGTGCCTTTGCCCAATGCCTTGGTGGTAAAAAAAGGCTCGTACAGGTGAGACATCGTTTCGGAATCCATGCCGCAACCGTTGTCGCTCAGGGCTATCATTACATATGCCCCGGGCACAAAGCCCGCATGATCCTTGCAGTATGGCCCGTCGAAAACAATGTTATCCGTTTCAATGGTCATTTTACCCACACCGGCGATGGCGTCCCGGGCGTTGACGCACAGGTTGGCCAGAATCTGGTCGATCTGGGCGGGGTCCATATTAACCGGCCAGACTTTTTTGCCCGGCCGCCAGGCCAGGTCGATATCCTCGCCGATCAGACGTCTCAGCATCTTGAGCATGCTCTCGATAGTTTCGTTGAGGTCGATCACCTTGGGCGCAATGGTCTGCTTGCGGGCAAAGGCCAGCAGTTGCCGGGTCAGGTCGGCGGAGCGCTCACCGGCTTTTCTGATTGCCGTGAGATCGGCATAAAACGGCTGATCCGGGTCCATCTCATCCAGGATCATATCCGCGTGCCCGAGAATAATCCCCAACATGTTGTTGAAATCGTGGGCCACGCCGCCGGCCAGGCGGCCTACGGACTCCATCTTCTGGGCCTGGGTGAGCTGGGCCTGGAGCTTGTCGCGTTCCCTTTCATTTCGTTTATGTTCTTCAATCGTACGGGCAAGCTTCAGGTTGCTATAACTCAACGTGGAAATCATTTCCGCAAACCGGGAATAATAACTCATAGCCATTTCAACCACATTGCGACTGAGTCGCGGGACGCAATCAAGTGCATCCATGTATGTTTGCTCATCGAAGCCAAATTTGCGAGCTTGGACACGGAATGCGCCATAATCTATATCTTCATCGTCATAGAAAAACTGACCGATAAAAATATTGCCGAAGAGTTTATCCCCTATAACAATCGGCGTGGCCATATCCCACATATTGTTTTTGCATCGATACTCCCTGAACTGGCCTGGCTCTATTCCATCAGTAAGTTCCGTATCGCTTTCGATACAGTTTTCTAATGCGTCAGGATGCATTCTGTGGAATCGGGCGCATATTTCCCGCAATTCAGTGGCCACTACCACATTTCCGTCGAGATCCACTATAGCGCCGCCAATATTGGTCAGTTCATATAAGCCATCCATTAGACGCTGGATTTTAGCCGTATCAATAATATCGACAAGACTAAGGCGACCCATATCGCCTTCAGGATGGAGAACAGCATTCAGTTTAGCCCGGACTCGTTTTTCACTTATTTGCAACTCTTCCTCGGCCTGCTTGCGCCCGGTGACATCTATCCCGATGCCAATCCGGGTTCCGTCATCAAGACAGATGTTTGACCATTCAGAAATCACGGATTTACCGGATTTTGCCCTGACTGAGAATTCTTGCCATTCAATGACAGCTTTTTCCATATATTCCTGGGCAATCTTGCGGTAGGCCGGGTCCGGGTAAACTTCTTCCATCATGTTGATGTTTCTTAGTTCTTCGGTTTTCCAGCCGATTTTCCTTTCAAATTCTTTATTCAAATAAAGAACGTTAGCATAGGGATCATAGCGGGTGATCATTACAGGAATACTGTCAACAACGGCTTTAAGAACATCTTTTTCTTTCTGCAAATCTTCTTCGACCCGTTTGCGGTCGGTGATATCATGAAATATACAGTGGGTCCGCTGAAAATCGCCTTTTTTATTTCTGCCTATCTTCCCGGTCAAAGAAACCAGAATAAAATCCCCGTTTTTTTTGACCATTTGAAACTCGACACCCAGAACTTCACCAATGGACTTGAACCCTGGAAAATTTTCCTTGAAATGATCCCGCCAGTCAGGATGTATAAAATCAGCAAAGGATTTACCAATGACCTCTTCTCTGGTATATCCGAGGGTATCCAGCCAGGTTTGGTTGACGGTAATATAATGGCCATTTTCATCCAGTGATTGATACCCGAGGGAGGCTTTTTCGTAAACCCGCAACATTTCCTTGGAATCTTCGAGTTCGGATTCTATTTTTTCCAGTTCATGAACCCGTTTTTCTAATTCTTCATAAGTGGGTTTCACTGTCATTGGGGACCGCCAGCTTCTTGTTATCATTAAAGTTCTATTACTTCCATATTGCGGACACTCTCCTCATCTTCGATGAGCAGCACGGCGCCGCCGTTTTCAACATTCCCTTTCGATGTTGTCTCTTTTTCATGTTTAACGGATTCTTTTTCTGTCGATACCGGCAAATAAACCCGAAAAACACAGCCGCATTCCGGCTCGTTCTCCACTGTAATGCAGCCGCCATGGGTTTTCAAAATTCCCATGGTCACAGGCAACCCCATCCCCCGTCCGGTGAATTTTGTTGTGTAGAACGGATCAAAAACTTTTTCAATATCTTCCCTGGATATCCCGCGGCCCGTGTCTGATATTTCCAGGCAGGCATAGGGAATATCCCGCGGCTGCCAATCCAAAGGAAAACGGTTTGATGTGGAAATATCTTCATGGGAAACTGTCCTGATAATCAGGCCAATGATACCTTGATTGTCGGGCACAGACTCTTGGGCATTTGTGAGCAAATTGGTTAAAACCTGCTGGATTTGACCGGCATCAGCATGGATAAACGGTCCGGAATCAGGGAAATCAACGTTCAGAGTCACGCCGCCCGGTAATGCCGACTGAAGAGAAGTTAGGCTTTGGCGGCAGACATCGGACAGGTTCATGGTTGTTTGACGGCCTGATATATGGCCAAGATAACGCAGCATCTGATGGCTCATTTCCGTTGCTTTACACCCCGCTTCAAAGGCTTGGAAAAGGATTTCACGATTTTCCGCATCATCCGGCAAATCATCCAGAACCATTTCCAGATTGCCCATCACCACAAAGAGCTGGTTGTTGAAATGATGGGCAATGGCCCCCGCCATGCGGCCCAGGCTTTCAGCCTTATGCAGTTGCTGGACTTTAGCTTCGAGGCCCGCCTTTTCCGCTTCCGCCCGCTTGCGCTCGGTGATGTCGCTGATCACCACGCGGCATAAAGGCGCGCCGTCTTCCGCCTGGGCGGCGGTTCCCTTCAAATGCGCCCAAAAGAACGCGCCGTCCGGTTTGACCAGTCGCAGGTCGCATTTCTGGGGCTCGCCCGTCTCAAAGAGTTTTTTGCGGTGCAGGTAATAGATGTCCTGGTCGTCTTTGAGGATGAAGCGGGTGATCGGCTGCCTGACCAGCAGGCCGCGGGTCGTTCCCAGCAATGTGGCGGCGGTGAGGTTGACGTCCAGGATCAGCCCCTGCTCGGACAGGGTGCAGTATCCCACCGGGGCCAGGTCATAAAGGTCGAAATAGCGCGCCCGCCCGGCTTCGATCCCCGCCTGGGCCGTGCGAAGCTCCTCGTTCTGCATCTCCAGCTCGATCTGGTGCACCCGCAGTTCGTGGATCACCCGCTGTATTTCTTCAGGGGTTTGCGCGGACAGGGAGGTCGGCGCCATGTTCCGGGCTTGCTCATCAGCCCGTTTGCGCAGCGCCGCGACGTCGGCGGGCGTCTGCCCGGGTTTTTGCCGCTTGTCGCTCATGGCTTTTCCTCCTCTTTATTGCAGGATGTTTTTGTTACTCCGCCTGCTTGCGCATGAGAGGCCGATCCGACAAGCGCGGCGATGCCCTCCAGAATTTCAATCGTTTCAAGGGGATGCGGTTAGGAGATGATATGTTCACTCAGGATTCGGCTCAGGGCTTCTTTGTCAACGGGTTTGGACAAAAAATCATCCATCCCGGAGCGGAGGCATTTTTCCCTTTCTTCTTTTGAAACCCCGGCGGTCAGTGCAATGATGGGGGTATGCCGTCCAAGGGGGGTTTCATGTTCCCGAATACGGTCGGTGGCATCAAAGCCGTCCATTTCCGGCATCTGAATATCCATGAAAATAAGATTCGGCTTTTTCTCCAGGGCCATCATCACCGCTTCTTTTCCGTTTCCGGCTTCCAGGATACTCACACCGGGCAGTAATTGGCGGATAACCGCGGTAATGAGAACCATATTCATTTCCATATCTTCAACTACCAGAATGACAGTCCTGTTTTGATGGAAATTTGTTTTTATTTTCAGATCGGAAGAGCGTCGTGGCCGGTGTTTTTTCCTCCTTTGGGGGCGGTGTATGGCTATGGGTAATATATTGCAGGAGTTCCTTTTTTTTTATGGGTTTGGCCAGGTTGAATCGAATACCCAGGTCTTTTGCCGCTCTAAAGACCCGGGCATCATCGGTTGAACTGTGCAGCAGGATGACGGGCAGCCTGTCCTCGCTCAGGCCGTGCATTTCCCGGATGGTCCGGATGGTTTTCAATCCATCCATATCCGGCATGTGATAATCCACAATGGCCAGATCAAAGGCTTTGTCTTCATGGAGGATTTCAACGGCTGAAAATCCGTTTCCGCAGACTAGGGTGTCCATGCCCCGGTTCTCCAGGGCGCCGGCCAGTATCAGGCTGTTGTTTGCATTGTCATCCACGATCAATATCCGTTTGACCTTTTGGGCGGTCTCTTCGGCTTCTTTTTCACCCCGTTCAAAATCAACCTCCAGGCTGAGAAAAAACTCCGACCCTATCCCTGGCCGGCTGGACAATTCAATCCGGCTTCCCATTTTTTTCGCCAGCATATTGGAAATGACCAATCCCAGGCCTGTGCCGCCGAATTTCCGGGTGGTGGAACTGTCAGCCTGGGAAAAGGCTTTGAAAAGAAGGTTCTGCTGTTCTTCGGAAATGCCGGCGCCTGTATCCCGGATGGATAATATCAGTTTTCCCCGGGTTTTGTTTTTTTCTTCAAACCCGGCTTTCAGTTCCACTTCTCCTTCAGAGGTGAATTTGATGGCATTGCTGAGCAGGTTGATCAATACCTGTTTTAATCTTACCGGGTCGATATGAACAAAGCGGGGCAGATTTGGGGCAAAATTCAGCATGAATTCCAGTTTTTTCTTGGCTGCCGGATATTTTACAATGTCAGCGGTCTGTTCCAGCAAGTCAACAATATCGGTTTTGATGATTTCCATTTCCAGTTTGCCTGCCTCGATCTTGGAGAAATCCAGGATATCATTGATGATCTCCATGAGGGCATAAGCCGAGGTATTGGCATTGTCCACATATTTCCGCTGCTCCGGATTCAGGGGGGTGTCTTTGAGGAGATCCGTAAACCCGATGACCCCATTGAGGGGGGTTCTGATCTCATGACTCATATTGGCCAGAAATTCGCTTTTGGCTTGATTTGCCTTATTCGCCGATCGCTCCGCCTCTTTTAACCGTTGTTCCGCCTGCCTGCGCATCAGGGCCGATCCGACATGCGCGGCGATGCCTTCCAGAATTTCAATCGTTTCGAGGGTGAAACGGCCTTTGCGCTTGTCATTGAGCTGGATCAGCCCCACAATCCGGTCGCTGGTCCGAACCGGAATCAAGGCCACGGAGGCATAGCCCTGATGGATGCAGTTGTTCCGCGGATGCAGCCTGCGATCCTGATCGGACGGCAGGTCGAGCAAGGGGAAGGAGTCGTTGGTCCAAGAACTCCCCCCTTGGGTGAAGAGCGGGTTGGAAGGGTCGGTCTTACCTGATATGACCAAGCCGCAGGTGCATTCCAGGCGGACATTGCCGTCCTTGTCCCGGCACACGTCGCCATCCTTGCCGCGTTCGAGCAGCGTGTTTTCAGTCAACAGAAAATCCTCGGAAAAACCGTCCTGGGCGAAATACGGAAAATCCTCGCCCTCTTGCAGGCGCAGGCCCACGGCATCGACCCCGGTCCGTGTCTTCAATGCAGCGAAGATGCGCTGGATGGACTCCCGCAGGTCGCCCGGCTCGTTGAGAATCTGAAATATCTCCCGCCCCATCTCGCGATAGGTTTCCGCCCGCTTGCGTTCGGTGATATCGATATGGCATCCGACCATACGGATTGCCGTTCCATCCTCGGCCCATTCGATAACCTTTCCTGCACATATCACCCATACTGTTGAACCGTCTTTATGATGATAGCGAATTTCGCCGTAGTACGGCTCCTGTCCATGGCTCTTGACGTGTCGATCAAACATCTCGAATACTCCGGGCAGATCCTCCTGAAAGACGATGTTCTGCCAGGTTTCAGGTGAGTTCTCCATTTCGTGATCTTCATAACCGAACATCTTTTTGAAAGTCGGGCTGAGGAACTCGGTGTTGTCCAACAAGTTCCAATCCCAGAAGCCGGCAAGCAGGCTCTCAAAGATGTCTCTTAGAGCTTTTTCCTGGCTTGTAACTGTCTTCTCTTTATCATATTCATCTGTTACGTCTCGAAAGACCAATACTACACCGGTGATATCGCCCCCGGCTGTTCGAATTGGAGCAGCACTTTCAGCTATTTGGTACTCGTTGCCATCTTTCGAAAGCAGGAGCGTATGATTGGCGAGGCCGGTGATTTTTCCAGTGCTCATCACCGAGGCTACTGGGGTATCTATCCGGTTACGTGTCTCAGCATTTACGATATGGAATACGTCAATCAGCTCTTTTCCATGAGCTTCTGCTTCCGTCCATCCGCAAAGCGTCTCCGCTATGGGATTCATGCGGGCAACTCTTCCTTGATCGTCTGTCGATATAACTGCGTCGCCGATAGAGTTGAGGGTAATCCGAAGATTCTCTTTCTCTGTTTGCAGCTTGTCTTCCATCTGCTTACGCTCGGTGATGTCCCGTACAGCTCCCACCATACGAACAGGGCGACCTGTATCCTGATCAAACTCCACTTCCCCCAAGGCTTTGATGTATCTTATTTCTCTGTTATCCGCCCTGATTATTCGGTGTTCAATTTTGTAGGTCTTCCCCTGTTTTTTTGCATCAGAGAAAGCTTTTTCAATATACGGTGCATCTTCCGGGTGTGCGATTTCCATCAATTTAGCTGTATCTATATCATTGTCAGAGACACCATGGATTTTTTTCCACTGCTCTGAAAAGTACCAGGTATCATGTACGATATCCCACTCCCATGAACCGAGGTTTGCAAGTGCTTGTGTCTTTTCCAATAATTTAGACTTTTGGGTAAGAGCCTTTTCCGCTTGTTTGCGCCCGGTGATGTCGCTGATCACCACGCGGCATAAAGGCGCGCCGTCTTCCGCCTGGGCGGCGGTTGCCTTCAAATGCGCCCAAAAGAACGCGCCGTCCGGTTTGACCAGCCGCAGGTCGTATTTCTGGGGCTCGCCCGTCTCAAAGAGTTGTTTCCGGTGCAGGTAGTAGATATCCTGGTCCTCTTTGAGGATGAAGCGGGAGATCGGCTGCTTGACCAGCAGGCCGCGGGTCGTTCCCAGCAATGTGGCGGCGGTGAGGTTGGCGTCCAGGATCAGCTCCTGCTCGGACAGGGTGCAGTATCCCACCGGGGCCAGGTCATAAAGGTCGAAATAGCGATCGCGCCCGGCTTCGATCCCCGCCTGGGCCGTGCGAAGCTCCTCGTTCTGCATCTCCAGCTCGATCTGGTGCACCCGCAGTTCGTGGAGTGTTTTCCGGATTTCCCCGGGCGAGAGGGCCGCGCTGTCTTCCGGCGTCCGGGCGGCCCGTTCCCGGGCAAGCGCTTCAGCCTTTTGCCGCAAATCCGCAGGGTCCAAGGGGCGATTGTCCTGGTTTGTCATCGGTTTTCTCCATTATTTTCAGATGTCGAAGACCCGTTTGTTTTGGCGCCCGTCCGCTCTTTTCAGTTGGCCTCCCACGAGACCTACGAGGTTTTCAAAACCTCGCAGGTCTGGCTTGAGGAAACGTCATTACAAAGCGGGCGCCGCCGGCCGCCGGCGATTCCACCCGAACCGCCCCCCCGTGATTCTCCACGATCATCTTTGTGATGGACAGCCCGAACCCGATGCCGTGGGTCTTGGTGGAAAACAGCGGCTCGAAGACCTTTTCGATAGGGTCGGCGGCGATGCCGGGGCCGGTGTCGGTTACTGAAATATCGATCGTCCCGGAACCAGACGGACGCGCGGAGACCGTGAGCGTCCCCGATTCGTCCATGGCCTGAACCGCGTTCCGGATGATGTTTTTCAGGGCCATCCGGATCTGCTCGGCGTCCACATCCAGCCATACCGTATCCGCCGGCATCTTCTTGACCACCTCCACGGACTCCGGAATCTTGCCGCTCAGGACCGTTTCGGTGATAAGGTCAGCCAGGACGCAATGCCTGGTCTTCGGCTTTTCCATTCGGGCCAGACTGAGGAGACTTTTGATGATATCGGTGGCTTTTTTCACATTGCCTTGGATCCGACCGAGATGCCGGTCGAGCTTTTCCTCCCGGCCGGCCAGCTTCAGCTTCAAATAATACGCGGCGCTGTCGATGGCCGCCAGGGGATTGCGGATCTCATGGGACATCGACCCCGCGAAATGACCCAGAACGGCAAGGCGTTCTTTTTGGAGAAGCTCATCCTGGGCTTTTTCCAGCTCTCGCGTCCTTTCCGCCACCATCTCTTCCAGACGTTCCGAATATTCTTGGATTTTTTCCTCCGCGCGTTTTATTTCCGTAATGTCCTGGATCGTGCCCCGCAGAAAATGGCCGGCGGGGCCGGGGGTTGGATCGGGTTGGCAGAGGGCGTGGACCCATTTTTTGTTTCCGGTGGGCAGCGTCAGATTCAGACGGATGTCATAGGGTTTTCCCTCCGTGATCGCGCTCTGCATCGCGCCAAGGAATATCGCGTATTGGTCGGGGGCGTACATTTTTTTATAATCCGCGACAGCCGGTGGGCCCATGGCGGGATCCCGCTCGTATATCCGATAGACCTCGTCGGACCAGACCGGGACGCCCTCGGCCGGGTCCAGGAACCAATTGCCGACGTGGGCGATCCGTTGCGCCAGTTCCAGATCGACAAGGCTGGCCTGAAGCTGTTCTTCGGCCCGCTTGCGCTCGGTGATATCCATGATGTTGCCGATGACCCTGATGACCTTTCCACGCGCACGCTCCGGGCGGGCGGTCGTGCGAATCCAAAGCCGGCGCCCTTTGGCGGTCGTGAAAGGAAACTCCAAATCATAGGGTTGCCCTACCTCCACGCAACGCTGGAAGGCGGCCAGGATTACCGGGCGATCCTCTGGTTCATAGCATTCCGCGCTCCTGTTGATGTGTTCCGTAGATCCCAGCTCCATCTCCCCCGGCGTAAAATCATGGATCCGATACGTTTCTTTCGTCCACCACATGGTTTGTGTTTCAACGTCCCACCCCCAGCCGCCAACCTTGCTCAGGCGCTGGCTGGCATTCAGCAGCTCCTCGGCCGCCCGCTTGCGCTCGGTAATGTCGCTTAATGTCATGCGGCAGACCGGCGAGCCGTCTTCCGCTTGAGCGGCGTTTGCAGTCAAATGCGCCCAGAAGAGTGCGCCGTCCGGTTTGACCAGCCGCAATTCGCTTTCCTGGGGCTCGCCCGTCTCAAAGAGCTGTTTCCGGTGCAAGTAGCAAATGTCCTGGTCATCTTTGTGGATGAACCGAGAGATCGGCTGCTTGACCAACGCGCCGCGGGTCGTTCCCAGCAATGTGGCGGCCGTCAGGTTGGCCTCCAGGATCAGCCCCTGCCCGGACAGGGTGCAGTAGCCCACCGGGGCCAGGTCATAAAGGTCGAAATAGCGCGCCCGCCCGGCTTCGATCTGGGCCTGGGCCGTGCGCAGCTCCTCGTTCTGCATCTCCAGCTCGATCTGGTGCACCCGCAGCTCATGGAGTGTTTTCCGGATTTCCCCGGGCGAGAAGGCCGCGCTTTCTTCCGGCGTCCGGGCGGCCTGTTCCCCGGCAAGCGCTTCAGCCTTTTGCCGCAAATCGGCAGCGGCTTTGGAGCGGTTCTCCTGGTTTGTCATCGGTTTTCTCCTTCATTTTCAGATGGCAAAGTCCCGTTTGTTCCGGCATCCGTCCGCTCCCGGCCTTGCTGGCCGGGGATATCCAGGGAGGCGCAGGTGATTCCGACCACGGCGCCGGCGTTATCATGAAGCGGTTCGATTGTCAGGTCATACACAACGGTCTTGCCTGCAACCGTAGTCCGGATGTTTTGCCGCGCGCTTTTTCCGCTTGCCAGCACCTGTTGCTTGATGGCTGTCAGTGCGGCGGCTTCCTGTTCCGGCAGCAGGTCGGCGTCGGTCTTGCCGATGATCTCTTCCGCTGTAAAGCCAGGGTTTGGGGCGTGAATCCAGGTGTAGCGCAGATCTGCGTCCTGATTGGAAACAGAAATGGAAGCAGCGCTGAGAGCGATCCGCAGCCGCTCCTCGTTCACCCGCAGCGCCTCCTGATATTTTCGCGCCTCCGTGACATCCATAAAGGTGAGCACCGCGCCCTGGATGACGTTATCCATGGTGCGGTAGGGCTGAATGCGCATGGTGTACCACCGGCCCTCGGCGGTCCGCACGTCAGACTCCTTGGGGGCCAGGGTGTCGAGCACTGCCTGCGTGTCCTCCTTCAGGCTGCCGTAGCCGGGCAAGTTGGAGACGATGTGGGACACGGGCCGGCCGATATCGCTCTGGATCAGGTTGATGATTTTTGTGGCGGCGGGAGTGAAACGCATGATGCGCAACTGGTGGTCCACGTAAACCGTGGCGATGCCGGTGCCGGCCAGCAGGTTGTTCATGTCGTTGTTGGCCCGCGACAGATCGGCCACCTTGGTTTCCAGCTCGGCGTTGACCGTAGTCAGCTCCTCGTTGACCGATTGCAACTCCTCCTTGGAGGTTTCCAGCTCCTCGTTGGTGGATTGCAGTTCCTCGTTGACCGACTGCATCTCCTCGTTGGAGGATTTGAGTTCTTCGTTGGAGGTCTCCAGTTCTTCGTTGGCGGTCTGAAGATACTCCTCCTTGGCCCGCAGCTCCTGCTTCAGCGCCGCGATGCGGTCGTCGGCATCCTCACCGGCCGGCTCTTCCGATGACAACTTCCCACTGCCCACTGTCCACTGCCCACTGATCACCGCCGCCTGTGCCGGCTCCAGAATGACCAGGTACAAAGGCGGCCCGGGTGACGCCGACGGGGCGGCGGCCACCGGGCGGACGGTCAGGTTGACGGTGGTGAAGTCGCCGTTGGTCTTCACCCGCACTCCCGGGCACGGCACGGTTTCCCTGGTTTGCGCGGCTTTGTGCAGGGCCGTGGTCAGCTCGCGCAGCAATCCTTCCCGGGCCATTTTCAGGATATTGCCGGGTCCGCTCTCTCCGGGGGCGGGTTCCAGGTACATGCCGGTGCGGCCGTGGAGATAGAGAATGTCGCCCTGGGCGTTGACCAGGGCCCCGGCCTGGACAACCTGCTGCAGCAGGGCCTGTTCGGTCAGCTCGCGCAGCGGCGGCTTCCGGGGATAGACCGGCTTCTCGCCAGTACGCGGATGCCCTGTATCGGGCGCCGTCATGGGCGGCAGGAATTGCCCAAGGCCCGCGCGCCGTGCGCCGAGGTGGTCTTCCTTGCGCCGGAAGGTCTTCTGCTTGCGGTCCAGCGCTGCAAAAAGATCGCCAAACTCGCCCACGGTTTCGGAGGTCCCCAGAAACAGATATCCGTCGGGGTTCAAAGCGTAATGGAAGAGCGGGATGAGCTTTTTTTGCAGATTACCGCCCAGATAGATCAGCAGGTTGCGGCAACTGATCAGGTCCAGCCTGGAAAAGGGCGGGTCCTTGATCACGTTCTGTTCGGAAAAAACCAGCATGTCCCGGATGCCTTTGTGGATGCGAAAGGCACTTTCGCCGGATTCGGCCGCAAAAAAGCGCGCCAGCCGCTCCGGCGTGAGGTCGGCGGCGATGGAGGCCGGATAGATGCCGGCCCGGGCCGCGGCAATGGCCTGGCTGTCGATGTCCGTGGCAAAGACCTGCACCTTGAAACCCTTTTTCAGCGCCTCCTGGCGCTCGGTCAGCAAAATGGCCAGGGAATAGGCCTCCTCGCCGGTGGAGCACCCCGGCGCCCAGATACGGATCATGGCATCCGCGCCCTTGCCGGCAAAGAGCCTGGGGATGATCTGCTCTTCCAGGGCCCTGAAGGCTTCGGGGTCGCGAAAAAAACGGGTCACACCAATCAGCATGTCTCGAAACAGAGCCTCCACCTCCTCGGGCGTCTGCTGGATAAACTTGACGTAGCCATCCATGGTTTCGATCTGGTGCACGGCCATGCGCCGTTTGATGCGGCGCTGGATGGTCGAGGGCTTGTACTGGGAAAAGTCGTGGCCGGTCTGGGCGCGCAGCAGGACAAAGACCTTCTTGAGCGCGCTCTCGGTCCTGGGGGGCACAGTGGCGGGCAGGGGCGGCTTGCCGAAGGCATGGGCCGTGTAGGCGATGAGCTGGGCGGGCATCTCGGCCGGCGGCAGTTCGAAGTCCACAAGTCCCGTGGCGATGGCGCTGCGCGGCATGCCGTCGTATTCGGTGGACTCCGGGCTCTGGGCCATCACCATGCCGCCCTCGCCTTTAATGGCCCGCACCCCCAGGGCGCCGTCGCTGCCGGTGCCCGAAAGCACCACGCCGATGGCCCGCTCGCGCTGGTCCTGGGCCAGGGACCGGAAAAAGAAGTCGATGGGCAGGCGCCGGCCGCGCGGGGCCGCGGGTTCGAGCAGTTGCAGCGTGCCGTTCAAAAAGGCCATGTCGCGATTGGGCGGGATGATGTAGGCGCGGTTGGGCATCACCGCCATGCCGTCCTCGACCTCAAAGACATCCATACGGGTGTAGCGCCCGATCAGGTCGGTGAGGATGCTCTTGTGATCCGGGGCCAGGTGCTGCACCAGCACAAAGGCCATGCCCGGGTCGGCGTCCGCGGGCATGCCGGAAAAGAAGGCCTCGAATGCCGCCAGACCCCCGGCTGACGCCCCGATGCCCACGACGGGAAAACGGCCGGGCTCCCGGTCGGGCTTCGGCTGCGCGTCAACGGCGGCGCCGGAGTGCTCCGGCGGCATACCGGCCTTCGTTTCCCCTGGGTGTGATCCGGCCGGTTTGATCTGGTCTTCTTTTCTCTTTTTCATGCCAATTTCTTCCATGAAAAGTGGTTATGAAGAGGCCAAAAGCCCCCTGGATTTCCGACCCATCTCGTCCGGCCCGGTTCATTGATGTCCTGTTATCGGTTTCGCGGCGACATAATCGCCGGGCAAGACGCCAAAACTCAAGAGTTCGTATCGATCCCTGAATGATGGACGTGTTTTCCTCAGCTTGTCATATTCGGCTTTGCTTCCCGGCCCAAATGTTTCTCTTCTGGGCATCCATTTGCCCATTTGTCAAGGCTTTTGCCGGTATGTGTCGCGACACGCGACAGCGTCGATTTTCGCCATACTATCAGAAAAGACGCGCGAGGTCGACCTTCCGGAATTATGGTTTATCCACGAGATCCGCACGCCCATGAACGGAATGATCGGCATGACCGGCCTGCTCCTGGATACGGAACTAACCCTGGACTATTCCAAGATCGAGGCCGGTCACCTGAGTATGGAACACCTGGACTTCGACCTCCAAGTTTACGGCATCGGCATTCCCCAAGACAAAGTCGGCCTGCTTTTCAATAAATCCTCGCAGGTGGATGCGTCCATTGCCCGCAAATTTGGCGGCACAGGGTTGGGGTTGGCTATTTCCAAGCAGCTGGCGGAAATGATGGGCGGCCAAGTGGGT
>JAABTD010000341.1 GCA_011390065.1 Desulfobacteraceae bacterium | reverse complement strand
GCTGGTCAATGCGCCGGCGGGGATGCGTGTGGATGAGAGCGGGGAGATCGCGTATGCGGTGCCGGCCGATGCGCCTGCCGGTTCCCGGATTCCCTTTGCAGTGCGGGTGAGTGATCCCGAGACCGGGTTCGGCCGGGTGGTTCACGGCGCGATCGTCATTCCGCCGGAGGGGACGGTTCCGGCTGTGGATGCGGACGGTGACGGTTATACGGTTTCGGACGGGGACTGCAATGATGCGGATGCGTCGATCTATCCGGGGGCCGAGGAGATCTGCGGGGACGGGATCGACCAGGACTGTGACGGTCTGGATGCAAAATGTTCGGACGAGATGATCACCTGGTACAAGGATGCGGACGGCGACGGGTATTCGGACGGAACAACGCAGGAGGCCCCGGAGAAGCCCGAGGGGTATGGGTCCGCGGAAAGCCTGACCCGGACTTCCGGGGACTGCAATGATGCGGATGCCGCGATCCATCCGGGGGCCGAGGATATCTGCGGGGATGGGATCGACCAGGACTGTGACGGCGCGGATGCAGAATGTCCGGGCGAGATGATCACCTGGTACAAGGATGCGGACGGGGATTTTTATTCGGACGGGACCACGAAGGAGGCCGTGGAGCAGCCGGCCGGCTACTACCGTGCGGAGGATCTGACAGCGATATCCGGGGACTGCGACGACGCGGAGCCGACGGTTCATCCGGGGGCGGTCGAGATCTGCGGGGACGGGATCGACCAGGACTGCACCGGCGGGGATGAAGCCTGCTACACGCCGCCGGCCGTGATCGACAATGACGGGGACGGCTATTCGGTGAATCAGGGGGACTGCAACGATTATGACCGGTCGGTGCATCCGGGGGCTGACGAGATCTGCGGCGACAATATAGACAACAACTGCAACGGAATCATCGACGAGGGGTGCGTTCAGCCCGACAGCACGCCGCCGGAATTTTTCGGCATCGACATGGCATCCACAACCAACGCGGACGCGGTTTTTCTTTCCTGGCTGCCGGCAACCGATGATGATACCGACAGCGATCCGATCCAATACCGGATCTATTATGACACGACCGCGGAATTCGAACCGGATGCCGCACTGCTGTATGAAGAGGTTGCCGGACAGACGGAGATCACGGTAACGGGGCTCGATGCCGGTACGCTTTACCATTTTCTGGCGCTGGCGGTGGATGCGGCCGGGAATGTGAGCCAGGAGCGGAATTACAAGTCCGTTGCAACGGCCGATACGCCGATGCAGTTGCGGGAGTCGGTAACGCTGAAAAAGCCGGCGGAGATGAACGTGGCGCCGCCGGTGGTCGATGACGCGACCGGCCAATATGTTTTCGATTCGGCCCAAGCCGACGACTTCAGCCAGGGCGATTACATCGTGGGCCGGGACAGCGAGGGGAACGGATACCTGCGTCAGGTGGATGGCGTGACAATGGTGGACGGCAAGGCCGTTCTGGAGACCAGCCAGGCATCCATGGCCGACGTGGTGGAATCCCTGCGGCTGGACAACGTGATCTCGCTTCGGGAACTGGATGCAGAGCAGGTCGATGCTCAGGGGACGACCCGGCGCTCCGGCGGATCTGTGGTCACCCGGCAGATCGCCAGCTCCGGCGGCGGCCTTCAGGTGACGCAGATCGATTATGTGGACCGTAACCCGGACGGGGTTTCCGGTCCAATGCCCAGAAGTGCGACACCGAGGCGGCTGGTGAGCAGCCTGGACCCGACAGGGGAGTTGAAGCTGATCGCCCAGGACAAGCGCCAGGTTCGGCCGGGCAGCACCCTGTTCATGCCGCTGGAGGCTTATCTGGTGGACGAAAACGGGCAGATGCAAATGCAGCAGCAACTGGGCATCAAGATTTCGCTGGTGGCCCTGACGAACCAGGATGTGGAGGACAACAGCTCCGGGGGCAACTACGGCGCGTACTACAACGAGGACAAGGGCGAATTGACCTGGAAGGTGCTGCCCGAGCATGTGAGCGACTATCCCTATATGGCCACCATTCGGGCGGAAACGATTTTCACCGGCCTGAAGACGGACATCATC
Organism: Desulfobacteraceae bacterium; assembly: GCA_011390065.1. GTDB lineage: Bacteria > Desulfobacterota > Desulfobacteria > Desulfobacterales > JAABSP01 > JAABTD01. The sequence goes on along the minus strand of JAABTD010000341.1, from coordinate 2,156 downwards.
GTGGAGATATACGTCCTCGACCCGTCGGCTTATGCGTCGGACTTTGAAACGAACCAGGAGGCCGGTGTCAACGTCGATTTCGGCTTTGAGCCGAATCTGAGAACGTCCCTTGACGTCGGCACTTTCGGCGGCATCAAGGAGGGCGAGATCGTGGCCAGCGGCGAGTTTTTCGCCAACATCGAGGCCTGGTACAATTTCAGTGCCGCCAAGAGCTGGGAAAAGCAGAAGCAGTTTTTCAAGCGGACTTGGGTGTCGTCATACCCGGTGGGTCCGCTGCTGGTATTGCAGAAGATCACCTTCACTCTGGACGCCAAACTGAGCGCAAACGCCCAGGCCGCGATTTCGGCCAATGCCTTTGCCGGTGCCAGGGCGCGGCTCGAGATCGGCACGCGCTACAATCCGGAAACAGAGGAGTGGGAACTGGTCAAGGGCGCGAATTTCGATAAGGAGCTGACCTTCAATCTGGGGGTGGAGGGTTCGGTCGGCGCCGAGCTGCGCCTGATTCCCAAGATTTCCGTCACCTTCTATGAGATCGCCACCGCCGATTTCTACATGGAGCCCTATATCGCCGCCAGTGCCGGGGCGGAATGGATTCAGGACGGGGATGTGCTGCGCCAGATCGTTATTTCCCAGTATCAGATGACGGACATGAGCGCGTGGGTCGGCATCGACTGCTTTTTCGGGGCGGACCTGAGCATCTGGAAGTTCGAGCTGTGGAGCCTGGAAAAGACAGCGCTTTTCGAATTCAAATACGATCTTTTCAATCTGCCGGAACTGGAATTGAGCGCCGGAACGCCGGATACGGGGGACGCATCCCTGCTGCTTTCCGCGCATGTGAAGGATGGCAAGAACAATCCGTTCGATCCGGAATCGGTATCCTGGAACGCGTGGCCGGCCGGCCGCTTTTTGGATCAGGCGGTGATCACCGATCCGGAAAAGCCGGGGGAGGCTACCTACACCGTCAAATTCCTGACGAGCCGGGCGGATGACTATCGGATCTTTTTCTCGGGCAACTCCAGGTTCGGCGTGATTACGCGCCAATACAAGGAGGTGGCAAGATCGATCGGACAGTCACAGCTTCAGGGTGTGCCGACCATCATCAATACAACGTCCGCTGATGGGGAGATCACTGTCGAATGGGAGGCTGACCCCGAAACTGCGCCGGACCCTGCCTTTACGCTTTACTTTGCAAAAGAGCCGGGCGTGACGCCGGACAATTATACCAGGCTGTCGGGCGGGACAATGTTCACCAATGCGGAAAGTCCTCTTGTGGTTCCCGGACTGGATAACGGCACGGAGTACTTTTTTGTGCTGACGGCTACCGACGCCCTTGGTGAGAGCGACCCGTCCGCGGAAATGACCGCGACACCCGCGCCGGCCGTCCAACTCCCGGCGGCCCCGGCCAATCTGACAGCCGCCGCGGGCGACGGCCAGGCGACCTTGAGCTGGGACGCGGTGGAAAACGCCGATTCCTATAAGATCCATTATGGCGGCGCCCCCGGCGTTTCGTCCGAGTCGAACGATGGCACCCTGACCGCCCAGCAGCCGGGCTTTGTCCACGAGGGGCTGACGAACGGGCAGACATATTATTACGTCGTGGCGGCGGTAAGCGCGGCCGGTGAAGGCCCGGCATCCGCCGAGGCGTCGGCAACGCCGCAGGCGGCCATTGTCCCGCCCGCCGCTCCGGGCAACCTTTCGGCCACGGCCGGCGACGGGCAGGCAACCCTGTCCTGGGATGCTGTCTCGGGCGCGGATGCCTACAAGATCTATTTCGCCGCGGCCCCGGGGGTGAGCGAGACCGTCAATGACGGAATGCTTCAGGCCCCGCAGCCGAGTTTCGTCCATGAGGGACTGACCAACGGGCAAACCTATCATTATGTTGTGGCGGCGGTTAACGCGGCCGGTGACAGCCCCCTGTCCGTCGAGGTCTCGGCCACACCACAGGCGGCCGTTGTTCCGCCGGACTCGCCGACGAACGTGACGGCCACCGCCGGAGACGGCAAGGTGACGCTCTCCTGGGACGCCATGGCAAACGCGGTTTCGTACAACATCTACATGGCCGAAGAATCGGGCGTGGGGAGTTCGAACTACAGCGGGCTTTCGGGCGGACAGCAGATTGCGGGGGTTTCAGGTCCCTATGCGGTTGAGGGGCTGGC
>JAABTD010000340.1 GCA_011390065.1 Desulfobacteraceae bacterium | reverse complement strand
GTACGAGGAGGGCCAATGACGGAACTGGCGACGCTCAAAAACGTCAAAAAATATTATCCGGTCGAAGCCGGCGGCTTCGGCCGGCAGGCGGGCCTGGTAAAGGCGGTGGACGGCATCGACATGTCCGTTCAGCAGGGCGAGACATTAGGGCTGGTGGGCGAAAGCGGGTGCGGCAAATCAACCCTGGGCCGCCTCATCATCCGGTTGGAAGATCCCACCGAGGGCGAGATCCGTTTCGACGGCCAGGACATCCTGTCTCTGAAAAAAAGCCGGATGCAGCCCCTGCGACGGCGGATGCAGATCATCTTCCAGGACCCCTATTCTTCCCTCAATCCCCGCCAGACGGTCGGCCGGATCATCGGGGAAGGCCTGGCAATCCACGGCGTCGGCTCCAAAGCCGAACGGGCGGAGCGAATCCGTTATCTCATGGAAGTGGTGGGATTGCGGCCCGAACACCTCAACCGGTATCCCCACGAGTTTTCCGGGGGGCAGCGGCAACGGATCGGATTCGCCCGGGCTCTGGCCCTTCAGCCCGAACTGATCATCTGCGACGAACCGGTCTCGGCCCTGGACGTGTCCATTCAGGCCCAGGTGATCAACCTGCTCATGGATCTCCAGGAGGAATTCGGTCTCACCTATCTTTTCGTCTCCCACGACCTGTCGGTGGTGCGCCACATCAGCGAGCGGGTGGCGGTGATGTATCTGGGCCGTCTGGTGGAGCTGGCCCGGAAGAAAGACCTGTACCGCCGGCCCCTTCACCCTTACACCCAGGCCCTGCTGGCCGCCGCGCCCACCCCGAAGGTCGGCGCTCCCCGGGATCGCCACCGATTGTTTGGAGACCTGCCCAGCCCGCTGTCGCCGCCCACCGGCTGTCACTTCCATCCCCGCTGCCCCGAGGCCGTGGACCGATGCGCCCAGGCAATCCCCGCCTTCCGGGAACACGAGTCCGGTCACTGGGTTCGATGCTTTCTTTACAGCAATGAAACCGCCGAATAGATGCGCCGTATAAAAGATTCAATATCAACAACGGGCCCTGTCAGGATGCTTCTGAAAGCCCCTGCTTTGCGTCTTAAATCGTTCGTAAGAGGAGATCTTCTGTGAACAGGATTTTTGTTTTCCTTTTTATCACCCTTCTGATATCGACGTTCGCCGCCCCTTTCGGGGCAGCATCTGATCTTAAAAATTTGAAAAAACGCTGTTTCGACAGCCAGGCCTATGCGCTGGTCCCCTGCCCCAAGTCCGGAAAGCCGATGGCTGTCAAAAAAGAAAAACCACCCCAAGACGCAGCGCTTTCATTTCTCCGGGAACTGCAACCTTATACCAAATTCAGTGAAACCGGCGAACAGCTGTCCGAATCGGCGGAGGAATGGGCCATGGTCCGGGACAATAAAACCGGACTGATGTGGGCGATCAAATCCCGGGGACGCGATTCGATTCACTTCTATGCCAAACAATTCGCGTGGAACGATCTTCAACAAGATTTTATCGAACCGCTCAACGAAGAAGGTTTCGGCGGTTTTTCGGACTGGCGGTTGCCGACGGCTGAAGACCTGTCCTCGCTGATGATCACCAGCACCCGGGTGCCGATCGTCAACCTGGATTTTTTCCCCTACACCCGCCCGGACAGTTACTGGACCGGCCTGTTCCGGGCAGACACCCCCGATTACGCCTGCAATGTTGATTTTTATCTGGGCAATGTCCACTACAGCCCCAAATCCCAGAAGAATTTCGTCTATGCGGTCCGAACGGCTCAAGATTTCAGAGAGAATCGAAAGGTCACCCTCCCGACGGAGAAATTTCAGGAGCCCAGAGAGGGCATCACCGATTCACCTCCGAACCGCAAAGGAGAGACCGTCCCGTTCAGGCGAATGCCCGGGCAACAGCGACAGTAGATTGACGACCTGCCACTTGTCGCTTTCCCAGAGGGCCCGATTGAAGTCGGCGGCGTCGGCAAACCCTACATTGTCCGCCAGCATCACCCCGCCCGACCGGATCAACCGCTCGCACTGGGGCAGCGCCGGCCCATAGAATTCTTTGTCGATGTCCAGGAAAATAAGGTCGAAAGCCGGCCCCTCCATGGCGGCCATCTGTTCAAGGGCATCCCCCTGACGGATGTCGATCCGGTCCGAGAGCCCCGCCCTTTCGATGTTGCGGCGGGCCCGGCGGGCCATGGTCGGATCATTTTCCAGGGAGATGACTTTGCCCTCGACCGCGGCAGCGCCCCGGGCCAGATAGATGGCGGAATAGCCGGTGGCCGCGCCCAGCTCCAGAATCCGGCGGGCTCCCGAGATTCGGGCCAGCAAGTTGAGCAGTTCTCCCGCCACCGGACCTACAATGGGGATCTCTTCGGCTTCCGCCTCCTTTTCCAGGGTCTCCAGCAGATCGTCCCGCTGGGGGACGAAGGTTCGAAAATAGCCTTCCAGATCGGCCATCATGTCGGACATGGTTCGGTTCCTCCTTTTCCACAAGTCGTATGCGCGCCGTGCGTGGCGCATTATGCTATTTTAGCATTCAGGCCGTTGATTTGAAAGGAAATCCCCTGCCATGCAAAGAGACCTCCATTTTTATCCTTTTCAGAATCGGATAAATTTGTTAAAAGAGAATCGATATCGACAAATGCACCGTCCATGCAACCCACCATCTGAAAGGAGATACGTCCATGACAAAATACGAATGCCCCTGCGGTTACGTCTACGAGCCCGAACTCGGTGATCCGGAAAACGGCGTCGAACCCGGTACGCCCTTTGAAAATCTGCCCGACGATTGGGTCTGCCCCAAATGCGGGGCAGAGAAGGAGTTCTTCGAGAAAATCGATTGATCGGCTTTGTGGGCGGCCGGGTTCAAGGAAAGGAGCGCGCATGGATTTCCCCGATGTCAACCTTCGCATCATCGAAAACGGTCGATGCCCCCTTTACGAAGAAGGGGACCGGATTCGTCTTTGGAATTATGCCCTGACCTTCCCCGATCATCGCGCCGCCTGCATCACCCTGGTGCTCGACATCGCCGAGATCTTCTCCGAATGGGAAACAGAAACGCGGCCCGCACCGGCGACGCCGCCGGTCGGATTTTTCCATTGCAGCGGCTGCAAAGGTCGGATCCGGGTCGAATACGGTTCGGATCCATCGAAAACAGGAGACGACGCCGGACAGCGACGCCGCCATAAAGGGGCCGTTGCCGCGCTTCTGAAAGATTTCTCCATCTTTGAATCCCTCGATGCGCGCCACATCAACGATATCGTCCCGTTTCTGAAGATGAAGACATACGACAAAGGGGAGACCATCCTCACCCGGGGCGATCCCGGCCGTCGTCTGTTTATCATCCTGTCCGGAAAAGTGGCGGTGCGGAGCGGCGAGAAACTGCCTGTGGCGCTTTTGGGCAAAGGCGAAGTATTCGGTGAAATGAGCCTGCTATCCGGAGATCCTGTCGGCGCCACGGTCAGCGCCGCAGAACCGACCCGAACCCTTTACCTCGACAGCAAGGACTTCAGGAAAGTCCTCAACCATCACCCCTCACTTCAGATCTATATCGCCCGACTGCTCGCCCGGCGGCTGGCCCGGGTCAACAAGGAGCGAGCCGACGAATGCGCGTCGGGGATGACGGGGCAGCTCTCGGAAATGTCGCCGGCGGAGCTGTTTCAGGTGCTGAATGTCAACGGAAAGACCGGATCGGTTAAATTGACGCTGCCGGGCGGCGCCGCCGAGGTGATCTTTCGCGAGGGGGAACTGGTAGGGGCCCGGTTCGATGCCAAACGGAACAAAGAGGCCTTTTACGACATTCTCCTGCAGAAGGAAGGACGCTTCGCCTTCTCTCAGGATATCCCGGAGGAATACAGGAATGCCGCGGAACTGGGCAACTTCATGTGTCTCCTCATGGAAGGGGCTCGCATGGAGGACGAAATCACAGCTGCCGAAATCGCCTGATGATCGATTGCGGCCTGTTTTGCGCTTGCACCGGGCGCCGCCGATCCGCGTCATCCCCCGGCCGCGTCCTCCCGGCCGAAAGAGAGCGTGAAACCGAAGGTCGATCCGCGGCCTGCTTCGCTTTCAAGCGTCAAATCCCCCCCCATCATCCGCACCAGGGATCGTGAGATGGCCAGCCCCAATCCGGCGCCCTCGTAGGGTCGGGAAATCGATGCATCCGCCTGGATGAAGGGGTCGAAGACCTCCGCCTTTTTCTCTTCCGGAACGCCGATGCCGGTGTCGGC
>JAABTD010000339.1 GCA_011390065.1 Desulfobacteraceae bacterium | reverse complement strand
CCTTCCCGAGACGATGAAGAAAGCCGGCCTCCGGCAGGAGGATGTGATAACGGCGACCACCCGCTGGGGAACGCTGGAAGCGCCGGTTTACGAAAGCGATGGGATCCGGCCCGGGACGGCCGCCATGGCCATCGGGCAGGGTCATGCCGGTTTCGGCCGCTATGCCGACGGCATGGGGCTCAACCCCTTCCACCTTTTGTCGCCCCTGGCCGATACCGCCGCCGGCGGGCCGAACCACGGCGGGGAGCCGGTGGAAATCCGGACGACCGGCCGCGAACTGCCCCTGGCCCACACCGACGGCAGCCGTATCCAGCACGGACGGACCATCGCGCTTTCCATTTCCCTGACCGACCTCGTCCACGGCGAACACCCCGAAAAGCACGGGCTGACCATGCACGACTTTCCCCTGGTGCTGCCCCTGCCCGAAGCCTACAGCGATGAGCGGGATGTCTATCCGCCCCACGACCATGCCGGTTACCGCTGGGCCATGGTCGTGGACCTGGACCGCTGCATCGGCTGCGGGGCCTGTACGGCGGCCTGCTATGCGGAAAACAACATCGGCGTGGTGGGCCTGGAGCGGATGCTGGAGGGCCGGGAGATGTCCTGGCTCATGATCCAGCGGTACCTCGATCCGGACCGACCGGAAAAGGTCGCCTTCCTGCCCATGCTCTGCCAGCACTGCGACAATGCGCCCTGCGAGTCGGTCTGCCCGGTCTATGCCCCCCATCACTCCAAGGAAGGGCTCAACAACCAGATCTACAACCGCTGCATCGGGACCCGGTTCTGCTCCCAGAACTGCCCTTACAAGGTGCGCCGTTTCAACTGGTTCGACTGGGAATGGCCGGCGCCCATGAATCTTCAGCTCAATCCCGAGGTCACCTTCCGGAGCAAGGGGGTCATGGAAAAATGTTCCTTCTGCGTCCAGCGGATCAAGGACGGCCACGGCCAGGCCAAAAACGAGGGCCGGGCCATCCGGGACGGGGAGGTGGTCCCGGCCTGCGTCCAGACCTGCCCCACCGGCGTCTTCACCTTCGGCAACCTCATGGATCCGCAAAGCCGGGTGCGGCGGATGGTCGACGATCCCAGGGCCTATCAAATCATGGGATACCTCAACACCAAGCCGGCTGTGATCTATCTTAAAAAAGTCACACGGGCTTAACAAAGTCGAACAGGAAATCTAAAACCGAGAGAAAAAGCGATGTCGGAACTCACCTACGCCGAGATTGACAACACCGTCCTCAACACCCTGTCGCCGCCCAAACGGGCCTACTGGCTGACGGTGAGCGCCCTGTTCGTCGGCATCCTCATCGGGGCCGCCTGCTGGACCTACCAGATCTTCGTGGGCATTGGGGTCGGGGGTCAGAACAACCCCGTGGGATGGGGGACGTATCTCATCAACTTCGTCTTCTGGGTGGGCATCGCCCATTCCGGCACCCTGATCTCGGCCATCCTCTATCTCTTCCGGGCCGGATGGCGGAATCCCATCGCCCGGGCCGCCGAGACCATGACGGTCTTCGCGGTCTGCACCGCCGGTTTGTTTCCGCTGATCCACCTGGGACGGGTCTGGCTGGTCTACTACATGCTTCCCTATCCCAACCAGCGCTACCTTTGGCCCAATTTCCAGTCGCCCCTGGTCTTCGACCTGGTGGCCATCAGCACCTACCTCACCGTGAGCAGCCTCTTCTGGTTCACCGGCATGTTGCCCGACCTGGCGACGGCCCGGGACCGGGCCGTGGGCTGGCGCAGACGGTTTTATAAAATTCTTTCCCTGGGCTGGACCGGCGAACACGAGCAGTGGCGGCATTATACCCGGGGGTATCTGTTTTTCGCGGCGTTGGCCACGCCCCTGGTCATCTCGGTCCATAGCGTGGTTTCCTGGGATTTCGCACTGGCGGTGGTGCCGGGATGGCATTCCACCATCTTCGCCCCCTATTTCGTGGCCGGCGCCATCCATTCGGGGTTGGCCATGGTCCTCACCCTCATGATCCCCCTGCGGGCCATCTTCGACTACAAGCGGATCATCACCGACGTCGTGCTGGACCACGTGGCCAAGACCATCATCTTCACCGGCCTCATCGTCGGCTTCGCCTACGCCACCGAGTATTTCATCGCCTGGTACAGCCACAACGCCATCGAAATCGAATCGTTCCGGTGGCGGGCTTTTGGCGACTACACCCTGGAATTCTGGATCATGGTGGTCTGCAACAGCCTGGTGCCGCTCCTGTTTTTCTTCAAAAAATTCCGGAGATCCATCCCCTGGCTGTTCGGCATCTCCATCCTGGTCAACATCGGCATGTGGTGCGAACGATTCGTCATCATCGTGGGCGGTCCGGCCCACGACTTCATCCCTCACGCCTGGGGGCTCTATACGCCCTCGGTGGTGGAGATGGGCATCATGCTGGGCACGTTTTCCCTCTTTTTCTTTCTCTTCCTGCTCTTCGTCAAGCACCTGCCCTCCATCTCCATGACCGAGATGAAGGAAACCCTGGATAAAGGATCGGCCCATGAAAGTTAAACGCTATGTGATGGGGCTGTTCAAGGACGAGGACCGGGCCGTGGGCGCCATCGAATCCCTTAAAAAGTCTTCGTTCAAGCTCCACAAGGTCCACAGCCCCGTCCCCAGCCACAAGATCATGAACGTCCTGGATCGGGATCGCCCTCAGAGCAAGGTGGGCTATTTCACCCTGACCGGCGGCGTCATCGGGTTTTTCACCGGGTTTTTCCTGGCCATCTACACCGCCTCCGAATGGAGCCTCATCGTCGGCGGCAAACCCGTGGTGGCCCTGGTCCCCTTTTTCATCGTGGGATTCGAGTTCACCATCCTCTTCGGCGTCATCGGCAACATCATCGGCCTGCTCACCCAGGCCCGGCTGCCGCGGTGGAAGAATCTGAAGCAGTACGACGAGCGATGCTCCGGCGAACATTTCGGCGTGGTGGCCCAGTGCGACGACGCCGACCAGGATCGGCTCATGGCGTTTTTCATCGAAAAGGGCGGGGAGGTCAGGCAGATTTATGTCTATTAATCAGGAATACCCAATGGAAAAAGACCCTGCGATCAACAAAGGGATGTTCTTCGCGATCCTGCTGGCGACCATCGTTCTCGGGGCGGCCAGCTTCCTGTACCTGATCAATGGCCAGCATCCGGAAAAGGCGTGGCGCGCCTACCACATCAATTTTCTCCTGTGGTCGGCCGTCGCCCAGGGCGGGCTGCTGTTTTCCATTGTGATGCATCTGTGCAAGGCGCGATGGAGCGGCCCCCTGACGGGTCTTTCCGAGGCCTTCGCCGGATTTTTTCCCGTCTCCTTCATCCTGTTTCTGATTCTTTTTCTCGGCAGGGAGCACCTGTTTCCCTGGCTCCATCACGATCTGCACGGCAAAGAGGTCTGGCTTAACATGCCCTTTCTCTTCACCCGGGATTTTGTGGGGCTTCTGGCGTTGTATGGCCTGGGGTTCGCCTATTTGTTCAATTCTTTGAAATTGAAGCGGCGTGGATGGACACGGACGAGCAAGGACGGGCACGGACGGACACCGACCGGCGAGGATGAGGCGGCCATTCGGTCTAAAATGAGCTTGTTCGCCGTCCTTTACAGTCTCGCCTACGCCCTGGTCCTTTCTCTGATCGGGTTCGATCTGGTGATGAGCATGGATCCCCACTGGATCTCCACCCTCTTCGGCGCCTATGCGTTTGTCAAGGCCTTCTACATCGGGCTGGGGGGCCTGCTGATCCTGGCCTTCATCGTCTACCTCGTCCAGGGGGAGACATCGCCGCTGCGGCCCTCCCATTTCCACGATCTCGGGAAACTCTTTTTCGGGTTCTGCCTGGTCTGGGCCGACTTTTTTTACGCCCAGTTCGTGGTCATCTGGTACGGCAACCTGCCCGAGGAAACCCACTACGTCATCCAGCGGACCATGGCCCCGCCCTGGAACGGCCTCGCCTGGTTCGTCTTCATCCTCTGTTTCATCGCCCCCTTTTTCATTCTGCTCAATAAACGGGTCAAGACCAAACCCGTCTTCATGCTGATCCTCGCTTCGGCCATCATCGTCGGCATCTGGCTGGAACACCTGCTGCTGCTGGGACCGGCGTGGGACGCCGACGCCGTCCGGCTGCCCCTGGGGCTGTGGGACGCCCTGATCTCCCTCGGTTTTCTGGGGCTGATGGTCGCTTCCGTGGCCGCCTTTCTGAAACTCTTCCCTGAGCTGGTTCCCACGACGCCG
>JAABTD010000338.1 GCA_011390065.1 Desulfobacteraceae bacterium | reverse complement strand
AAAGTTTAATCTGGCTCGAATACGGCCTTCAATCCGCCGACGACCGCACCCTTGCCCGAATTAACCGGGGCCACGATTTCCATTGTTTCAGGGAAGCGGTGGCGGCAACCCGGGGCCGGGGCATCCACATCTGCGCCCACGTCATCCTGGGACTTCCCGGCGAAACCCGGGACCAAATGATGAGGACCGCCGACGCCCTGGCCGCCCTTTCAATCGACGGGGTCAAGATCCATCTGCTGTATGTGGTCAAGGGTACGGCCCTGGAAACGCTCTACCGCAACGGGGAATACAGGCCCCTCGAACAAGCCGAATACGTCGCCCTGGTCTGCGATTTCCTCGACCGTCTCCCGGCCGAAACCGTCATCCAGCGGCTGACCGGCGACCCTCACCGGGAGGAACTGGTCGCGCCGTTCTGGTCTCTGGATAAACGGGGAACATTGCGGATGATCCATGAACGGCTGGCGGCGCGCTCTTAGCGGTCATATCACATCGCAGTCAGGGATGGGTGCGATTCCACGTAAGTAAATGGTATCTGCTCGGTCCGGGATGCCTGGAAATGGGATATTTTCAAATATTGATTGACAGGCGGCCTGGTCGCCAGCTTAAGCGCCAATTCCCGCAAATCCTCCGGAACCTCATTTAATGTGTTTAGAGGGTAGCTCCTCGGCCCATAATCCGTCGTTTCCGTCAGAATGGAAAAATGAAGCAGCACCAGGCTGACGGCGCGGCGGGTCTGTGCGTTAAGACGCAAGATGACGTGATCCGTCAGTTCAACGCCTGTTGAAGGTTCGTTCTCGCCAAAAAATATTTCAAGAATATCGGCTTCCTTGTCATAAAGGAACCGCACCGACGTTCCGTCAACTGCAACTGCTTTTGATTCATAAAACTCCGATTTATCCATTTATTTATCCCTTTAGCCCAATAAATTTCGCCCAACCGGTCACCACAAAATTGTTGGGAACGTATTTTCCGCTCTTATCCAGACTGGTTTTGAATAACACGATTGCCACGAGGTGATTGTTTTCCGGCAGGAGTTCATCGAAATGTTTGTAATACCGAATTCTGCGGCCAGATTCACAAGGTGTTTCTTTTCGGGATGGTCCCCCATCCCATCCACAGTGTCGACCAACAATGTGCAAAATCCGAACCCGAGAACCAATCCGGTGCGGAGGGTCATGTTTTTCATGTCTCATCCTTTCCTGCCGCCTGCGTTCCGCTGTCCGGGAATCCCTGTTTGCCATTTCATGAAATCCATAGTAAAAGAGCCTTTTATTGTTGTCAAATCAATTGTTTTTTAAATCGAATCAAGGGGAGAACAACGGCGCCATGCCGAAAAACACGCGATTATTCAGAGGATTTCTACAGTCGGACGACGGGATCGTCACCGAGGTGATCCGGTCAGAACCCGATGCCGTCACGTTCAAAACCGCCTTCGGCCTGTCGGATGCAATGGCCGAACGGCTCCGACGACAGCCGGAGCATCTGTTGTTCAGCGAGCGGTCCCGGATCGCCCGGCTGGGGGTCCGCCTCAAATGCCAACGGCCCCACCCGGGCGCCTTGAAAGGGGATACCGCCGAACTGACCCTTACCGCCTCGGCCGTCATTCCGGGCTATCCCTCCCTTGACGCGTTCCGGGAATTCTTCACCACCGGATTTCCCGTCGGCCGTCTGATCTTCTGCGACCCGGAGGCCCTGCTCACCTCCGGGGAGGTGCTTTCGGCCATCGAAAAGGCGGAACTGAAGCTGCCCGCATCCACCACCATTTCCAGCGACGGCTCCATCCTCATCGCCTCCCACAAGGTGGTTTGCGATCTCAAAGAGACTCTGGATCACGAAACCCTGGGCCGCATTCTTTTCAAAGAGGAAGGGCGGGAGATTCTCAACCGGTTCCAGATCCGGCGTCCGGTGCCCGCCGTGACCATCCCGGCCGGCGCAGGGGTCATTACCACCTGCTCCATGTATCTGAACGACCATTACGTGGTCCTCCAGAACGGGGCCGGGGCCGCCGCCGAACTGGGGGCCCATCTGCCGGCCCTGATTCTGGACCCCATCAAGACCCGGGGCATTCGCATCTACCTGGAAATCGTCAACAACAGCCGCCACCCCATCGTCAATCCCCTCATCAGCGCCAGGATCTACCGGGCGCCGCGCAGCCGCGTCAGCGCATCACCGGCCCGGTTCACCAACAACGGCCCCCCCGGGTACAGCTACAAAGATCTGATGGCCTTCAAGGATCGGTTGAATGAGGCCCCTCCTTCCTGCTGCCATTTCCGCGACAAACCCGTGGCCGTGGCCGACCATCGCCCGGGCGGTCTGGAGAGGGCGCAAATTTTCAAAAACGGCCCTCCGTCCCCCTGTCAGGTCACCAAAGCCGCCTGCCATGCGGCCCGACAGGATTATTCCGCCCAGAGCCCCTGCGCCCACGCCTATGCCACGGCCCTGGTCAAAGCAGCCCTGAAAAAAACGCCGGGCGTGCTGGTGCTCAAATATTTTCCCAACATCCGGGAGCATCTGGACATCGTAAATCTGGCATCGGAAGGCGCCCTGGAGGCCATTTATTTTTACCATCCCTCCTGCGAGCACGGGCCGTTTCTCTCCCAGCTCGACCACCATCGGCTTCAGGAATACAACGCCTTCGGCGTGGACGTTTACTGGGCTTCGGGCCTCAAACAGGGGCTCCTGGTGCACACCATGCGCGACGGCAAGGGCTATTTTGTGACGCCGGACCGGCTGGCCGATTTTCACAAATCGATGCTGTTTGCCTTTTACGGCTCCACCATGCCCCTTTCCAGGGCAGGCGTCAAGCGGTTGGGACGGCTCATGGATGCGCTGATCGGCTTCTGGGGCAAACACATCGGCATTGTCACCGGCGGGGGCAGCGGGGTCATGGAACACGCCAACACCTTCGCCCGGAAGCGGGGCATCCTGTCCGGGGCCAACTACCTCGACATCACGGACCAGCCCATGACCACCGATGTGGACTTCTGCCAGGTCTTCCAGGATTCCTGCCGCCACAGTCGTCAAAAATGGTTCGAAATCGCCTCTTTTCCCATTTTCAACATCGGCGGGCTGGGCTCCCTGGAGGAGCTGGGCATCACCCTGTGCAACATGAAGCTTTCCATCATGGAGCCGGTGCCCGTAATCCTTTTCGACAGCGAGGGGACCGGTGATTTCTGGCAGGGGGCGGCCCGGCAGATCCGCGAAATGGTGCAACAGGGCCGGGCTCCGTCATGGGTGGCGGACAACCTGATCATTACCGATGATCCGGAAACGGTCATCCGGGCCTACCGGGAGCGGCTCCAGCTGTTTTAAACGTTCACGCCAGCGCCAGTCCGACCCAGCCTTTCTCCGATATCTGGCGAAGGCGGCGGAAGCCGAGCCCCCGGTAGGTTTCCAGAAGATCCTGAGCCTCGTCCTCCCTCAGACCCGAAAAGACCAGTATGGCGCGGGGACCGGCCAGATCCCGGATTCGAGGGGCCAGTCGGGCCAGGGTCGGGAATCGCAGATTGGCGAGGATGAGACCGAAAGGACCCTTGATCCGGTCAAGATCCCGGGAATCGATGCTCACCCGGTCCGTCAGCCCGTTAAGGCGGATGTTCTCCGCGGCTTCGAATCGGGCGCAGGGGTCGGTGTCCAGCCCGATCACCTTGCCGATTCCCATCAGGGCGGCCGCCGCGGCCAGCACCCCCGATCCGGCGCCGATGTCCAGGGCGCTGACCGTTTCCGGAGTGGAAACCAACGCCGGCGCCCTCAGGGCCCAGGCCGTCAGTCTGAGGGCCAGCCGGGTGGTGGGGTGGTCGCCGATCCCAAAGGCGGCGCCCGGCGCGATCCGGACCAGAATCTCGCCTTCGGACAACAGACAGGAGACCCCCGGCGGCGCCAGGACCACGCCCCCCCCGACCCGCACGGGGCGGGCAAAAGACGGCGCCAGAAACGAACATCCCAGGGAATAGGTATAGACCAGCCGGTTCTCCCATACGAGATCCCGGATCGCCCGTCGAATTTTTTTACTGTCAATTTTGCGGGTATGTGTTAAATGTCGTTCCAGATCAGGCTGCGTCAGCGGCCGATCCGACGATGATACAAGGTCCATGACCATGGTTGTGATGTCTTTGTCCATGCTTGCCTCTATAGTCAACCGATTCAACCCCTGATGCCGCCCGCTGAAAGCTTGCGGCTGTTTCCAGACGGCGACGCTCCGGTCGTCGCAATCATC
>JAABTD010000126.1 GCA_011390065.1 Desulfobacteraceae bacterium | reverse complement strand
GCGCCACATATCGCTCTATCTGCGGGATCCTCACGTGCTGCTCTCCCTGGCGCCCCAGGATCTGTTTCTGGACCCGTCCCACACCTACCGGCTCTGGTCCCACGACTATCGCCCGGAGACGATGCGTTCTCAGGGGTTGACGATCCGGCGGTTGAGCAGCCGGGCCGATGCCGAAGCCATCAACCGCATCTACGCAGGCCGGCGCATGGTGACCGGCGACCCGTCTTTCATGGTGGCGGAGCACGCCTCCCGGCTGCGGACTTACCTGGTGGCCGAGCGGCGCGTCGACGGCGCCGTGGTCGGCACGGTCACCGGCGTGGACCATGTCGAGGCTTTCAATGATCCGGAAAACGGCGCCAGTCTGTGGTGCCTGGCCGTGGACAACCAGACCGCGACGCCGGGGGTGGGGGAGGCCCTGGTCCGGCAACTCGTGGAGCACTATTTCACCCGGGGGCGGGCTTTTGTGGACCTGTCGGTGATGCACGACAACGCCGAGGCCATCGCCCTTTACGAAAAGCTGGGGTTCCAGCGGGTGCCGGTCTTCTGCGTCAAGCGGAAAAACCCCATCAACGAACCCCTGTTTGTGCCCCCGCTGCCCGAATCCCGTCTCAATCCCTATGCCCGGATCATCATCGACGAAGCCCGGCGGCGGGGAATCGGGGTCGAGATCATCGACGACGAATACGGCTATTTCCGGCTCCGGTCCGGCGGGCGATCCATCGTCTGCCGGGAATCCCTTACGGAACTCACGTCGGCCATCGCCATGAGCCGTTGCGACGATAAGCGGCTCACCCACCGGGTGTTGCGGGCCGCCGGTCTCCGGGTTCCGGCCCAGTATCCGGCCGCGGACGCCGCCGCCAACCGGGAAGCCCTGGATGCCTGCGGCCGCCTGGTGGTCAAACCGGCCCGGGGCGAGCAGGGGGCCGGGATCAGCGTCGACGTCAGAACCGAAGCAGAACTCGCGTCCGCCGCAGAAGCGGCTGAAAAGGTCTGCCAGGATGTGATTCTGGAAGAACTGGTGGAGGGTGAGGACCTTCGGATCATCGTCATCGATTACGAGGTGGTGGCCGCGGCGGTCCGGAAGCCTCCCATGCTCACCGGCACCGGACAACACGCGTTGAGCGAGCTGATCGACAAGTACAACCGACGGCGTGCGGCAGCCACCGGCGGCGAAAGCCATCTGCCCAAGGACGCCGAGACCGAACGGTGCCTGAAGCTGCTGGGGTATGATTTCGATTCGGTGCTCCCCGCCGACGAAACCATTTGCGCCAGGAAGACGGCGAACCTCCACGCCGGCGGCACCATCCACGATGTGACGGCCGACCTCCATCCGGCGCTGATGCAAGCCGCCCGCACCGCGGCCCGGGTGCTGAACATACCGGTGGTGGGGCTCGATTTTCTCGTCCCGGACGTATCCGGCCCGGACTATGTGATCGTGGAGGCCAATGAACGGCCGGGGTTGGCCAACCACGCACCTCAGCCGACGGCCGAACGGTTTATCGATCTCCTGTTCCCCCAGACCGTCGCCCCCGAATCCACCTGATCGGCGCCATGGAACGCATCGACATCGACCCCGACTACCTCTTCGATATCCTCCAGAAGCTGTTGAACATTCCCAGCCCCTCCGGATACTCGGATCAGATTGTCCATTTCATGGGCCAGGAACTGGCGCGCCTGGGCATCGATTATCATGTAACCCGGCGCGGGGCCATCCGGGCCTCCCTGCCGGGCGCCCAGGATTCGGTGGCCCGGGCCGTGGCGGCCCACCTCGACACCCTGGGCGCCATGGTCCGGCAGATCAAGGAGAACGGCCGCCTGGCCATCGCCCCCATCGGCAGCTGGTCGAGCCGGTTCGCCGAAGGATCCCGTGTGACGGTCTTCGCCGACGGCATCCCCCATCGGGGAACCGTCCTGCCCCTCAAAGCGTCGGGACATGTTTACGGCGACGAAATCGACCGGCAGATCACCGACTGGGATCACCTGGAAATCCGGGTCGATCACCGCTCCGCGTCAGCCGCCGATCTGATCTCCGACGGTTTCGACGTGGGCGATGTGGTGTCCTTCGACGCCGCCCCGGAAATCCTCGGCAACGGATATATCAACGCCCGGCATCTCGACGACAAGGCCGGCGTCGCCGTCCTTTTGACCGCGGCCAAAGCCCTGACCGAAAACCGCGTTCCCCTGCCCGTAACCTGCCATCTCATCTTCACCATTTTCGAGGAGATCGGGGTCGGCGGATCGGCGGTGCTCTATGAAAACGTCACCGAAATGGTGGCCATCGACCATGCCCCGCTGGCGCCCGGGCAGAACAGCAGCGAGTTCGGGGTCACCATCGGGATGATGGATGCGGCCGGCCCCTTCGACTACCATCTGAGCCGCAAGCTGGGCCGGCTCTGCCTGGATCACGGCATCGAATACGCAAAGGACGTCTTCCGCCTCTACCGGACCGATCTGGCCTCGGCCATCGAGGCGGGCAACGACACCCGAACCGCCCTGGCCTGCTTCGGCGTGGACGGCGCCCACGGCTATGAAAGAACCCACATCGATTCTTTGACCGCCGTCGGGCAGCTCATGGGCCTTTACCTTCAGAGCGCTCCCACCTTCAGCCGGGACCGGAAAGATCTCTCCTCCCTCAATGGCTTCCCTCATCAGCCGACCCGCAAGGTGATCAAAATCAATACCTGACGAGCCGGCGGCGCCGCCAAAAACTAACGCTTGACAAAGCATTGAGTTCAATATATATTGATATTCTTTAGTGGGGACAAGTAAAGGATTATGCAATTTTTACACCCGAATCCAGTGATTTATATGGCACTCAAGCCGATTTTTCAGGTTTCTGTGAGACCGAAATTCTATTGAGCCAAAAGCAAATAGCCCGTCGGAACCCCGGTTGGAACCGGCGCGGCCCCAGACGGATGGAAGAGGACAGCAATGACACACAAAATTGAGGTGCAAAACCTGTACAAGGTGTTCGGTCCCCATCCCCAGGAAGCGATCAAAATGGTCGAGCAGGGGAAAACCAAAGACGAGATCATGGCGGAGACCAAACACGGGGTCGGCGTGGCCAACGCCACCTTCCATGTCAAGGAAGGCGAGATCCTGGTGGTCATGGGCCTGTCGGGGTCGGGAAAATCCACCCTGGTCCGGTGCCTGAACCGGCTTATCGATCCGAGCGCCGGGAAAGTCATGATCGACGGAGAAGATGTGACCCAACTCGATCATAACCAGCTCCGGCGGTTCCGCCAGAAACATCTCTCCATGGTTTTCCAGAACTTCGCCCTGTTCCCCCACCGCACGGTGCGCCAAAATACGGAATACGGCCTCGAGATCCAGAAGGTGGACCCGGAGATCCGGAAGGAAAAGGCGATGAAAGCCCTGAGCCAGGTGGGGCTGGCGGGATGGGAGGAATCCTATCCGGCCCAGCTCTCCGGCGGCATGCAGCAACGGGTCGGCCTGGCCCGGGCCCTGGCCCTGGACGCCGACATCATGCTCATGGACGAGGCCTTCAGCGCGCTGGACCCCCTGATCCGCCGGGACATGCAGGATGAACTCCTCTCTCTCCAGGACAAGATGCAAAAAACCATCGTTTTCATCAGCCACGATCTGGACGAGGCCCTCAAACTCGGTGATCGGATCGTTCTCATGAAGGACGGCTTCATCGTCCAGGAAGGTACGGCCGAAGACATTCTCACCAATCCGGCCAACGAATACGTAGCCAAGTTCGTCGAGGAAGTCGACATGAGCAAGGTTCTGAACGCCGAATCGGTGATGATCAAGCCCCGGGAAGTGGCCTATTTCAGTACCGACGGGCCCCGGGCCGCCCTTCGCAAGATGGAGCACGCGAGCATCTCCTCCATTTTCGTCCGGAAGGACAAAAAGCTCTACGGCGTCGTGACGGCCGACGACGCCATCGAAGCCGCCGAGCGCGGGGACAAGACGCTGGAAAAAATCGTCAATACGGAGTTCATCAAAGTCGATCCGGATACGCAGGCCAACGATCTCTTCGCCATGCTGGCCACCAGCAAATATCCCATCGCCGTGGTCAACGATGAAGAGCAGTTGATGGGCGTCATCATCAAAGGCTCCTTGCTGGCCAAGCTGTCTGAAAAACGCATAAAGGAAATGGAGACGCAATAATGGAAAATTTCAGCATCCCGATCGGCGAGGCCATCGAAGCGACCATCGATTTTCTGGTCGAACACTTCGCATTTCTAACCAAGGCGTTTTCCGAGGTCACGGGCAACGGCATCGACATCCTGGTCAGCGTCATGATGTTCTTCCACCCCGGGGTCCTGATTTTCCTGTTCGCCGGCATAGCCTGGTTCATCACCAAGCGGACGGGGATCGCCCTCTTCACGCTGCTGGGGCTGGCGCTCATCTGGAACATGGGGCTCTGGGACCCGACGGTCAGCACCATCGCCCTGGTGCTCATCGCCACGCTGTTCGCCATCATTCTGGGCGTGCCGCTGGGGATTTTCGCCGCCATGAGTCAGATCTTTTACCGGATCGTCATGCCGATCCTCGACTTCATGCAGACCATGCCGGCCTTCGTCTACCTGATCCCGGCCATTCCCTTTTTCGGCCTGGGCAAGGTCGCGGCCATCTTTTCCACCGTGGTCTTTTCCATGCCGCCGGCCATCCGGCTCACCTGCCTGGGCATCAAGCAGGTGCCCAATGAACTGGTGGAGGCGGCCGACGCCTTCGGGTCCAACAAATGGCAGAAGCTGTTCAAGCTTCAGCTTCCCATCGCCACGCCCACCATCATGGCGGGCATCAACCAGACCATCATGCTGGCGCTCTCCATGGTGGTCATCGCGGCCATGATCGGGGCCAAGGGCCTCGGCGGCGAGGTCTGGAAGGCGATCCAGCGGCTCCAGCCCGGCAAGGGCTTCGAAGCCGGCCTCGGCATCGTGATCGTGGCCATTATCCTCGACCGGATCATGCAGCGGGTCGGGGGCAAGACCCGGACGTAAAGCATTTCAACAACAGCAACACCTGGTTTTACCGGAAAACCGCAGGGGCCGGAATTTTTCGCCCCTGCGGATCCGTTTTGTCAACGCATTGTTTTACCAAAGGAGGAACATCATGAAAACGCATCTTTTGATCGGTCTATTGGCTGGACTGCTGATCGCATCGGGCATGGTCCCGGCCCTGGCCGCCGACAAAGAGGTCGAACTGGCCTACGTCATATGGTCGTCGGAAGTGGCCAGCACCAACGTGGTGAAAGCGGTATTGCAGGAACGACTGGGGTATGACTGCGAAATCACCCCGGTCGGCGCCGCGGCCATGTGGCAGGCGACGGCCACGGGCGATGTGGACGGGTTTGTCGCGGCCTGGCTGCCCACCACCCACGGCCACTACCTGGAGAAGGTCAAGGCCGATGTGGAAAACCTGGGACCCAACCTGGAAGGCACCCGCATCGGGTTGGTCGTGCCGACCTACGTGACCATCGACACCATCGGCGAGTTGAACGAAAACCCCAACAAATTCGACGGCAAGATCATCGGCATCGATCCGGGCGCCGGCATCATGTCAAGTACGGAAAAGGCCGTCGAAGCATACAACCTGGACAAGATCGAACTGATGGAAGGCAGCGGCGCCACCATGACGGCGGTGCTCAAAAACCGCATCGGCAACAAAGAATGGGTCGCCGTCACCGGCTGGACCCCCCACTGGAAGTTCGCCAAATGGGACCTCAAATACCTGAAAGACCCCAAGAAGGTTTACGGGGGCGCCGAATACATCTCCACCATCGTCCGAAAAAATCTGAAACAGGACAAGCCCGAGGTTTACAAGTTCCTCGACGCGTTCTACTGGACCCCCGAGGACATGCAGGAACTCATGGTGTGGAATTCCGAGGGCGGCGAACCTTACGACAACGCCGTGAAGTGGATAGAGGAGAACAAAGAGAAGGTGGACGCCTGGCTGAAGTAACCGCCGGTCCGCTCTGTCTTTAAATCCCGAACGGGGAAACGCCGCATGAGCGGTGTTTCCCCGTTTTTCGTTAACGCGCCCTTAACCGGCCTTGCCCGAACCCCATGGACCCCGAACCGCCCCTCAAAGACAAATGGAAGCCCGGCGTCTCCAAAACGGCCCTTCTGCTCATCGCCGGCGCCGTATGGATGGGCGTCGGCATCGGCCTGGACATCCTGGCCTGGTCATGGCTGAAACGGGCGCCGACAACGCCCGCCCTCCTGTCATCGGCCATCGGCATCGCCGCCGCCCTGATCATCCACCACTTCGGATTCCTGCGCATCGTCGACCGGAACCTCGGCCGCATCCGGCCCATGGAGGGCCGCCAATGCGCCTTCGCCTTCATCCCCCTGAAAAGCTACCTTCTCATCGCCGTGATGATCCTCCTGGGAACCCTCCTCCGCCACTCGCCGATCCCCAAACTGTACCTGGCGCCGCTCTACATCGGCATCGGGACGGCGCTGATCTTGTCGAGTATCCGGTATTTGCGGTACGCGCTGACCCCTCGGTTAGATTTTCAATAAGGAATCACCGTCAACGCAATCGCCAGAAACGGAAAGAGCGCGAAGAGCATGGTGATGCAGTAGCCGAACATGTCCCGGGCCTGGATGCCGGTGATCCCCAGTAACGGAATGGCCCAGAAGGGCTGGAAGAGGTTGGTCCAGGCGTCGCCCACCGAATAGGCCATGATGGCCTTGCCCACGGGCACGTCCAGTTCGATGGCCGCCCGCAGCACGGTCTCGCCGGCCACGCTCCATTCGCCGCCGCCCGAGGGAACGAAGAGGTTGACCAGCCCGGCCGTGAGCCAGGCGATGGCCGGAAATGTTCCGGGCGTCGATATGTTCACCAGCCAGCCGGCCATGATGACGCCGAGCCCGGAGAGGCTGATCATCCCCATGATCCCGGCATAGAATGGGAACTGGAGAATGATGCCGGCGGACGACTTCACCGCTTCGTAGAAATTCTCCAGATAGCTTCTGGGGCTGGTGTAAAGGGCGATGCCGATGAAAAGAAAGCTGAAATTGACGATGTTCAGGTTGAGCCCTTTGCCATCCACGAAAAAGTATTTGAAAATATAGATCAACCCCATAAGGGCCAGGATGCCGCCGATGATCTTGCTGTTGTCGATCCTGTCGGCGATGGAGGCCGACCCGGCGGCGTCTTCCCTCTCTGCGTCCACCGCGGCCTCCTTCACCGCTTCCGGCACATAATAGTCGATGCCCTTGGTCCGCTCTTCGGACTTGGGCGTCAGCAGAAACAGGACGATGCAGGCATAGATCAGGGACAGCACGCTCAAGGTCAGACCGTATCCTGAAAAAATGGTGACGCTGGTGGGGACCACGCCGATGAGATCGGCGAAAATATGCCCTTGGGTGGCGGACAACAGCGGCGCGGAGGCGGACAAGCCCCAGTGCCAGGTGAGACCCAGCCCCATATACCCGGCCGTGCAAAGCACCGGATAATGAACCTTGATGCCCTTGAAATGGGCCTGCCGGGCCGTCTCCCGGGCCATAATGGCGCCGACGATGAGCCCCAGCCCCCAGTTGATCCAGGAAAGGATCATGGCCACCAGGGCCACCATCACCACCGCCTGCTTGCCCGTTTTGGGCATCCGGGCCAGCCCCTGGATGAGTTTCTGGGTGAGCCGGTGGTAGGCCAGCACGTATCCGGTCACCAGGATGAAGACCATCTGCATGGCGAAAACATGCAGGTTCCAAAACCCGTCGTACCAGTGGTCGATCATCTGGATGGGCCCCTGATCCGCGATAAAAATGCCCATCAGGTAGGCGATAAACGTGAGGATGACCGCGAACAGGAAGGGATTGGGCATCCACTTCTGCACGTTTTCGGAAATGTCGAACCCGATTTTTTCCAGGAAACTCTCTTTTGCCGACGTCTCATTCATGGCGACCTCCTTTTGGGCTAAAAAATTTCCGCCGTTTGGGCGACGGCCATCAAAACCGGCTCCCCGTGAGCCCTGTCTCCGCCCCCCGGCGTCTACAATTGAGACTTATCACCCTGAATGAGAATTCATCAAGACTAAACTAAAAAAAGCCTGGGGTTGAAACCCCAGGCCATATGCCGTTGCCGCTCCGCGGCATTCATTGGCCGAAACGATGGTCTTCTGAAGTCCACGCCGTCCACCTCGTCCACCCCGTCCACCGAATCGAACCGAAGGTCAAGGCCCATCATCGGTCGGGGGCCGCGGGGGGCGGGCCGAGCGGCCCGCCCCCCGCGGGATGCTTGCGATAAATCGGCGTCATTTGGCTTCGCCGGCTTCGGCCGCCGAGCCCAGGGGCAGTTCCTTGAACCGGCCGCCGAAAATGATGGGGTCGCCTTCGTAGCCCAGGGCTGCGAAATTGAGGTAGCCGGTCTGATCCACGAGATGGGGTCGCCCACCCCATAGCGTTTCACCTTGCCGTTGTACCAGAGATAGGTCGGCTTGACGCTTTCCTTCCACTCGAACTCGCCCTTTTTCCAGAAATAATCGTCCATGCCGTACTCGTCCTTTTCGGGCTTGCGCTTCTTGTCCCCGGCCTTGGACCAGTCCCACCAGGTTTTGGTGGGCCGGCATTTGGCATAGACCGGGCTGTGGCAGGTCTGGCAGTGGAGGTGTTCGGTGTGCCGGTTCAAATGGGGGAGCAGCAGTTTCCGGCCGCCTTTGCCCTTTTGCACCGGTTTGTGGGGTTGAGCCGAATGACAGTCTTCGCAGGAACGGCTCCCCTCGGCCACGGGCAGGGAGATGGACCGGCCGGCAATCTTGTGGTTCCGGGTTTCATGGCACTCATGGCACTGGAAATCCATCCCGCCCATGTGGACGTCGCAGCTGCGGGACGGATAATAAAGGATGCCGTTCATGTCGCCGTGTTTTACCGAATCGCCGCCGCCGCCCTGGAAATGGCAGTCGCCGCAGGTCTTCCGGCCGGGTGACCGCTTCGTAGTAATGACGGCCGAAGATATGGGCCAGGGCCGCGGTGGTGAAGCCGCCGGCCGCCAGGGCCACGCCGGTGGCCCAGGGCTTGAAAAAATCGTCGTCGGTTGAGTTCCATATAATCCTGCCTCCTCTTGGTTTACAGTTCTCGAAAGAAGCATACAAAAAATGTGCCGAAATTGGCAATTATCGGTTAAATGAGGCAATGACCCTGAAATTGTTTAAGAATAAAGGGGGCGTCAATGCCGTTTAGGATAAACAGGGGTGTTTCGGCGGGGCGTGGAATGTGTTACCTGTAACCCTGTAATAGGGTTACAGGTGTAAAGCGATCAAAAATCGCCTATCCCGCAGGAGGGTATAGACTTTACTTTACCATAAACGCATAGACAAGAGCTTGTCATGCTTATATATACGCTCATTTAGCACTGCTTCTCTATTTATAAAAAGTAAAGTTTACGACATCGCTCAGTATATCTACAAGGATTTGGGATAAGCAAGGATTTTCCCCGCCAAGCGCGGACCCCGAAGTTCAACAAGCCCAACCAACGACAATCCTTGCTTATCCCAAATCCTTGTAGTTGCCGATATGGCGGCTGGGTCGAAATTGTTTTGACAAAATGCACGTCCTCTTTTAACAAGGGGGCATACGGCGCGTATCATCCGATATTTTGAAAATGCCAACTCAACGGCTGCGCATCAAAGGATTTACATGATATTCATTTTACGAACCAAAGCGGCATCCGCGATTATTTCCGGAAAACGGACCGGGCATCTCCGGAAGAACATTCGATGAACGCTCCTCGACACAAAACCCGAACCGGCTTTTTCGCCCGTCACGAGACCTTCTGCCCCCGGTATGGCTGGCTTAAAAAAGGATATGACGGGGTGGCGGGATTCTCGGATGCCGGCAGGTCAGAGCTGCGGGACGGCGATCCCGGCATTTTCGATCGCGACGATGCCATTGAAATCCTGGGCGTGGGAAAGAACATGGTCCGGTCCATTCGGTTCTGGTGTCTGGCCTTTCACGTCATCGAGACTGAAAAAAATACAGATACGCCCAAAGTGAGCGGCCCGATGCAGCCTTCTCCATTGGGCAAGGCGCTGTTGGCGGAGGATGGATGGGACCCTTACCTGGAAGATCCCGCCAGCCTGTGGCTGCTCCACTGGAACCTGTTCGTGCCGCCGATCATTGCCCCGGCATGGTTCATCGCGATCAACCAATCCGCGGCCGGGGGGTTTTCCATGAAGGATCTGGCCCGGAAATTCAGCGAATACACGGCCGACATCCCCGAATTCAGCCGGTTGTCGGCATCGTCGTTCGAAAAAGACGCCTCCTGTTTTATCCGGATGTACGCCCCGCCCAAAGACGGCAAATCCGACGAGATCGAATGCCCGTTTACCCACCTGGGCTTCCTGATCCCCGCGGAAACCAAGGGCCACTATCGGTTCCATCTGGGTGAGAAGCCGGATTTGCCCGATGCGATTTTTCTGGCGGCCTGCTTCGAGTTCGCCCACCATTACGGCGCGGGCGCCAAAAGCCTGGCTTTGAACGCCATCGCCTATGAGTGGAACAGCCCGGGCCGAGTTTTCCAGCTCTCCGAAACCGACATCGGCAACCGGCTGGAGCGGGCCGCATCCGGAATCGACGGCGTCGTGTTCATCGAATCCTACGGCAACCGACAGCTTCAGTTCGAGGTCGATCCAATTGACTTGCGGGATGCGGTCCTGGCGGGCTATTACGCGTGAAAGCGAGCAATGTAAACTGACAATCTATTGGAAACAATGATGCGGAAAACCGAAATAGAGGAAATTATTCAAGCAAGACTACAAGACGCTGAAGTTTTGTTGGAAGCCTCTCGTTATGACGGTTCTGTTTATCTGTGCGGATACGCGGTAGAACTTGGTTTGAAAGCCAGAATATGTCGAACCCTTCAATGGGATGAGTATCCCACAAGTGGAAAATACAGCACATTTAAGACACATGACCTTGATGTGCTTCTTCATTTGACGGGTTTGGAAGATACGGTGAAACTAAAATATATGGCAGAATGGTCTATTGCTGCCCAATGGAACCCGGAAGCCCGCTATAAGCCAATTGGAAGCGTAAAAGAGGCGGACGCCAAAGAAATGCTGGATTCGGCAAAGGAGTTATTAAAACAATTATGAGAATACAGGCAAAAAAACTTCAACGGGTGGAAGAGCGTCTCAGCAAGACAAAAGGCCCATTCGAAGTATTTGCGTTGTTGCTGAGAGAAGATTCGCCCGGCAAATGGGACGTGTTGATTTCGGCCGATTGGGCAAGCGCCGATAAAAAGGCTGCGATTAACACCGTTTTTGATGAAATGAGGAAAGAGTTGACCGATCAGGAATTGATGATGTTGTCCCGCATCGTCATCCTTGACAAGGATAGCGCCGCCCTCCAGGCGATCCACCAGATCACGAATGTCGAGCATGGGTTCGCTGAAATTTCTGATCGATCTATCTTCGACATGCCCATCAAGCAAGGGTATGTGATCACGTCCCGAAAAGAAGTCCATAGCGGGGCAAACATGGCCCCAGGCAATGACGCCATTGGTATCCGACCGGAATAAATTGATCGTTATCAGATGAAACTCTCCCAAATCGTCCGCCCCGACGCCCGCATCGCCCGCTCGGTCAACCTGGAACGGGATCTGACCGATCCGGAAACCCTCGATCGCTACCTATTGACCGGAAAGGGGCTGGAGATCATCCACCGGCTCGCCGCGGGGCTCAACGGGCAGAAGGTCTCCGCCTGGTCCCTGACCGGCCCTTACGGCATGGGGAAATCGGCCTTTGTCCATTTTTTGCTTTCCCTTTGCGGCGATCCCATGAACGAATCCAAAACCCGGTCCGCCCGAAACATGCTGGAGCAAAAGGACGCCGTGCTGTCGGCCCAACTGATGGGCGCCATGAAAAAGCAGCGGTTCAAGTCCAGGGGGTTTTTCCGGGCGCCCGCCACCGCCGCCTTCGAGCCGGTCAATCGAACCCTCGGATCGGCCCTGGCCCGGGCCGTCCGAACAGCCTGTGAAGCCGACCCCGGCGATCAAGCCTTCCGCCAACTGGATGCCGATCTCGCCGATTGCCTTTCCGGCGACGACCTCGATGCGGCCCGCCTGGCGGCGCTGTTCCAGGAAGCCGGCCAAATCAGCCGGTCGCCCCTGGTCGTGGTGATCGACGAGTTCGGCAAGAACCTCGAATATCTGGCCCGGCATCCCGGCCGGGGCGACCTGTTCATTCTCCAGACCCTGGCGGAAACCGGGAACATTTACCTCTGGGTCTGTCTCCACCAGGCGTTCGAGGCCTATGCGTCCGGCCTCAGCCGGCTCCAGCGCCAGGAGTGGGGCAAGGTTCAAGGTCGGTTCGAGGACATCTCCTTTGTGGAGCCGCGCGCTCAGATGCTCCATTTCATCGGCGAAACATTGGTTCGGCCGGACCGCGCACGGGATGCGGGCCGCGTTTTTCGGGACTGGGCCGATCATTACCACGGGGAATCCCAGCGCCTGGGCGTGACGGAAATCGCCGGGGTCGATGCGGCGTCGCCGGGCCGGTTTTTCCCGCTCCATCCCCTGACCGCCGCCCTGCTGCCGGAATTGTGTACCCGTTTCGCCCAGAACGACCGGACGTTGTTCGCCTTTCTGTGCGGCGGCGAACCCCATGCCCTGCCGGCGTTTTTGGAAACCCGGAACCTGAACGGGACGGGCGACGGCGCGCCGACCTTCGGGCCGGAGCGGCTCTACGATTATTTTCTCGGCGCAACGCCTTCCATGGCCCTGAACCGGCCCGGCGCCAGCCGGTGGCTGGAAATCCACGATATGGTCGACGGCGCCCGGAATCTGCCCGGGCCGCAGCGGGATTTGCTCAAAACCATCGGTCTGTTGAACCTGATTTCCGGGCCGTCCGGGTTTCGGGCATCCCGCGATCTGTTGCGGTTCGCGGTGTCGCGGCCCGGAATGGACGCCGACGAGGCACTGGCGTCGGCCCTGGCGCCGCTGTCGGAAAAGGGGATGCTGATTTACCGGGAATACGCCGATGAATTCCGGCTGTGGGAGGGGACGGACATCGACATCCCGGCGGCCATCGACCGGCGCAAACCGGGCATCGCGGCCCGTCCGCTGGCGGAGCTTCTGGAAAAGGCCGCGCCCATGCTGCCGCTGACGGCCTCCCGACACGCCTACCGCACCGGCACGCTGCGTCATTTTCAACGGCGGTGGCGCCACGCGGACGATGTTCCGGAAGCCGTGGCGGCCTTTGAAGCCGAAGAAGCGGACGGCCTGCTGTTGTATGTTTTCGGCAACGATGCGCCATCGGATGGGTTTCCGGACCGGACATCCGACGGCCGCCCCGTGCTGGTCGCCTTTGCCCGGGAAGAAGACCGGCTTCGGGAACGCGCCCTGGAAGCCGCGGCCGCCGCCGCCATCCTGACCGACGCGCCGGAACTGGAGCGGGACGGGGTCGCCCGGCGGGAGGCCCGGTTCAGAGCCGGCGCCGCCGAGGCGCAGTTGAATCGGTTTCTGGCGGATCTGTATACGCCGGGCAATCCCGACGTGGTCTGGCAAAGCGGAGAACGGCGGCATGACCTGATGTCCGTGCGGGACTTGTCGGGCCTGCTCTCCCGCCTGTGCGACGAGACATATCGCGGCTGCCCGGTCATCCGGAACGAATTGATCAACCGGTCGCGGTTGTCCGCGGCCGCGGCCCGGGCCCAGCGGGAACTCATCCAGGCCATGCTCAACGGAGAAACTCAAGAGAAGCTGGGCCTGAGCGGGACGGGTCCCGAGGTGGCCATCTATCGGACCATGCTGGCGGCCGAGGGCCTGCATCGATACGACGGCGCCATGGAATGGCGGTTTTTTCCGCCGGAACCGGGGTCCCGTTTTTATGCGGCGTGGCGGGCCATCGATGAAGCGGTGGACCGGACCGGGGATGCGCTGTTGTCCATGCCGGCATTGATCGCCATGCTTCGGAAGCCGCCTTTCGGCATGAAGGACGGGCCGATTCCGGTGTTGATCTGCCTGTATTTGCTGGTCCGCTCCGACGACACGGCCCTGTACCAGGAAGGCGCGTTCATCCCGTATCTGACGCCGGAAGATCTGGAATTGATGGTCAAGCGGCCGGAATATTTTGGAATCCGTAAATTTTCGCCCTTGGGCGTCCAGGGGAAGGTCTTCCGGGTCTACCAGGAGTTGTTGAACAGCAGCCCGGTCCAGGAGGATCGCCAACTGCGCAACGCCACCATGGTCACCATCGTCGGCCCCCTGGTTCAGTTCGCGGACCGGCTGCCGGTCTATGTAAAGGAAACCCGATCCATCAGCCGGGAGGCCCGGAACCTGCTCCAGGCGTTACTGAATTCGAAAGACCCCATCGAGTTGCTGTTCAGGGATCTGCCCAGGGCGGTCGGGGTATCGGACTTCGGGGAATCGGCGGATGTTTCCGGGGACGCCGTCAAGGAATTTCAAACGCGGTTCCGCAACGCGGTGGGGGAACTGGCCCAGGCCTTCGAGCGTCTGGTGGATCGCATCCGGATGGTTTTGCAGGAAACCTTCGGGAGCCGGGCCGGTCTCAAGACGTTCAGGGAAGACCTGAAGGAGCGGGCCGCGCCCCTGGTGAGCCGGTGTTCCGACAAGCGGTTGAAACCGCTGGTGTCCGCCCTGGCGCGGAATCGGGGAA
>JAABTD010000125.1 GCA_011390065.1 Desulfobacteraceae bacterium | reverse complement strand
GTACTGGGCGCTTTTGTCTGCGCTTTTGTGGCGTCTCTGCTGTTGATGCGCTACGTCTTTCCGGGTCTCACCCGCTTCAGCCGGGAAGGACCCTATCTGGCCGCAAGTCTCAAAGACATGCGGGCCCAATCCATAGAAGCCGCCTCTGTCCACGCC
Organism: Desulfobacteraceae bacterium; assembly: GCA_011390065.1. Classification (GTDB taxonomy): domain Bacteria; phylum Desulfobacterota; class Desulfobacteria; order Desulfobacterales; family JAABSP01; genus JAABTD01. The sequence continues at coordinate 14,460 of JAABTD010000125.1, read as the reverse complement.
GGCGACACCGGCGTGGCCGCCACGTTTCTGCGCCCATCCGGCAAGGTCCGGATCGGCAAAGAGACCGTGGACGCCATCTCCGAAGCGGAATTTCTGGAAAAAGGCGCCCCGATCAAGGTGTTGTCCATCAGCGGCAACCGGGTGATCGTCTGTCGAGAGGCCCCCAATGAATGAACTGACCTGGCCCATCGTCTTACAGGCGGCCGCGGTGCTGGTTATCCTGGCGGAGATCTTCATTCCCTCCGGCGGGCTGCTGGGGATCATCGCCGCCGGTCTCATCGGGTATTCCTTATATCTGGTTTTTACCGGTGTTTCCCAGGTCGCCGGCATCCTTTTTGTGGTCAATGACATCATCTTGCTGCCGGTTCTGGTGATGGTGGGGCTCAAGCTCATCGCCCGCTCGCCGGCCACGCTGAAAAAAACCCTGTCCGCCGTGGGCGGGGTCTCCTCCCAGTCCCCCGAAATGGCCGATTACTTGCACATGGAGGGGGAAACCCTGACGGACCTTCGCCCGTCAGGCATCGCCCGCATCAACGGCAAAAGGGTTGACGTCGCCACGCGGGGCGAATATATCGAAAAAAATACGCCGGTCTATGTCGCCGCCGTGACCGGCAATCAGATCATCGTCCGGGAAAAAAGCCCGAGACTTAATAACATCGAATAACGAATTCAGGAGGTAACCCATGGGCGTTTCGCAAGTATTGCTTGTTATTATCGTCATCGCGGCCATCGTGCTGCTCTATTTCGTCGGATCGGCTCTTTCCCTGTGGATTCAGGCATTGGTGTCGGGCGCCCATGTGGGGCTGTTGAACATCGTGTTCATGCGGTTCCGGAAAGTGCCGCCCAAACTGGTGGTGGAGTCCAAGATCATGGCGGTCAAGGCCGGCATCGAGATCGGAACCGACGACCTGGAATCCCATTATCTGGCCGGCGGCGACGTGATGCGGCTGGTCCAGGCCCTCATCGCGGCGGACAAGGCCAACATCGACCTGAAGTTCAACCGGGCCGCGGCCATCGACCTGGCGGGCCGGAACGTTCTGGAAGCGGTCCAGATGAGCGTCAACCCAAAGGTCATCGAAACGCCCCTGGTGGCGGCCATGGCCAAGGACGGCATCCAGCTCAAGGCCATCTCCCGGGTGACGGTGCGGGCCAACATCGACCGGCTGGTGGGCGGCGCCGGGGAAGAGACCATCCTGGCGCGGGTCGGCGAGGGCATCGTCACCACCATCGGCTCCTCGGACTCCCACAAAAACGTGCTGGAAAATCCGGACCTCATCTCCAAGCGGGTGCTGGAAAAGGGACTGGACGCGGGCACCGCCTACGAGATCCTCTCCATCGACATCGCGGACGTGGACGTGGGCAAGAACATCGGCGCGGAGCTGGAGACCGACCGGGCCGAAGCGGACAAGAAGATCGCCCAGGCCAAGGCCGAAGAACGGCGGGCCATGGCCTTTGCGGCTGAGCAGGAAATGAAGGCCAGGGTGGAAGAAATGCGCGCCAAGGTGGTGGAGGCGGAAGCCGAGGTGCCCCTGGCCATGGCGGAGGCCTTCCGCGAAGGCAACCTGGGCATCATGGATTACTACCGGATGAAAAACATCCAGGCCGACACAAAGATGCGCGGCAAGATCGGCGGCGAGGACGAACGAATGGGCGACGGAACCGACAGCGGCATCAAATAGCGCCGGAACGGCAAACCCGATCCACGGTCACCCCCCTCGACGAACCGAATCCATTGTCAACGTCGAGGGAGCCAAACCCTTTAGCGCCGGGAGTTTGTTATGGAAATTCTGATCCCCATCCTTTTCTTTTTCATCATCTTTTTCGTCGTTGTTTTCAAAATCCTCAGCGGCATCCGGAAATTCTTCTTTTCCAAAGAGGGCAAGGAGGGCAAGGCCGCGACCTGGAAAGATTTCCTGAAGGATCTGACCGACCAGTTGCAGCAGCAGATGGGAACCCCGAAAGGGGACGCCGAAGAGAGCCGGTCCGCCTGGAAGCAGTTAATGGGCCGGGAAATCCAAGTCCCGCCCGTGGAACCCCCTACGGCGCCGGCCAAACCGCCTCAACCGCCTAAAGCGGAAAAAATTCGGGCGCCAACGGCCGGGACCACCCCATCGCCGATCTCCGAAACGGCCGTTGGAAAGGAACGGCCGATAACCGTGCCGCCGCCGGTGATGCGCGAAGGACGCCCATTGTCTGCGGTCCAGTTGCGGAATGCGGTGGCGTGGTCCGAAATATTGGCGAAGCCGGTGGGGTTGCGGGAGAAGAGCTGATTGAAAAAAGCCATCACAACCATCATCGATTTCCTGCGGAACCGAAAAAACGACGCCGGAATGATCCCTGACGCTCATCAGGGAATTTTTCCAGATGCTTTCGGATGGTCTCGGTCGCCGCCATTTCATCGAACCATTCTCCAGGCAAATCGTCGATGCCCAGATAGGCCCCCAGAACCATTCCCACCAGCGCCCCCCGGGCCGCGCTGTCGCCGGCGGTCATCACGCACTGGATCAGGGCCTCCTTGAGATCGTTCTCGTACTTGGCGATGAGGTGGACCACCCCGGGAAACATCTCGCCGGTATGGCAGCTTCGGCCGAATTCGCCGATCACCTCGACGCTGTCCCGGTCCACGGCGGCCAGCCCCTTCTGGAGCCATGCCGACACCGGGGACACGTCGAAATGGGCTTCGGCCACCGATTTCATAGCCTCGGCGGGGGCCGCGCCTTCCAACACGGCTTGGGCTACCCGAGCGAAATATTGGGCTGATTCAACGGTGGACGCATCGGTATGGGTCATCCGGGTCTGGGCTGCAGCGGCCTCAGTGAGTTTGTCCGGATCATTCCGGTAAAGGCAGATCAGCGGCGCGATCCGGGAAGCTCCGGCCAGGTCGTCGGAACTCGAACCCGCCTTTTCCGGCGGCTTTCCGGCCTCGAAATTGGCCAGAGTCGCTTTGGTGGCCCCGTCGAAGTACCCTTCATAATGGTCGAACAAGCGCCGCCAACGTTCCGAAAAGTCCGCCAGGTCGAAGGCTCCTTTTTCAGCAATAGAGGCCAACAGCGCCATCATCTGGTCGCCGTAGTGGGTGAAAGCCCCTTTCTCCTTGGTATTGTGAAAAGATTTGGGGTGGGGTTTGATGAGCGCATCCACGCGGCCGAATTTTTCTTCGATTTTTTTGGGATCATAGATCCAATGAACTCCCAGGGCCAGGGAATCTGCGACAAAAGACGCCATAACCATGGCTTGCGCTTTTTTCTTCATGGGTTCTCCTCTCCGCAACGGGTTCCGATTGACGATTCGACACTATATTGAACGATAAAAGCAGCGCTGTCCATAGCCAAAACTGATTGTCTCAAGATAATGAATTGAACCCTGGAAGGAGTTATGGTATATTCGCCTTTAAAAATATCCGCAGGAGCAGCCGAACGATCACCCCAACCCCGAAAGAGACGCCGACATGACCCAGGACTCAACACTCGACATCCTTAAGCACGCCCTGTTGCTGGAAAAACGGGGAAACGCGTTTTACCGGAAAGTGGCCGAGCAGACGAACAACAGCGCCGTTGCATGCTTTTTCAACATGATGGCTGATGAAGAAGCCAAGCACATTCAGGTCATCTCGGACCAGATGCACGCCTACCGATCCGACGGCCGGCTTCTGCCCACGGCCTTCGAAGACGGAGAGAAGAGCGACGTGCCTTCCCAGGTCCTCGATCCCGACCAGAAATCCCAAATCACCGCAGCTGATTTCGAAGCAGCGGCCATATCGGCGGCCATCTCAATGGAGGAAAAGGCCATCAAGCTCTACGCCGACCGGGCCCAAACAGCCACCGACGAAACGGAAAAAGCGCTTTACAACTGGCTTTCGGGCTGGGAGCGGGAGCATCTTAATTTTCTTATTGACATGGATAAGGAATTGACCGAACAAATCTGGCATGACCAGCAGTTCTGGCCGTTTTAGGCCCGACACTACCTTTAAAATTAAAAATAAGGAGACCCCATGAGCAAAACCGAACAAAACCTCCAGGAAGCATTTGCCGGCGAATCCCAGGCCAATCGCAAATACCTGGCCTTCGCCAAAAAAGCCGATCGGGAAGGCCATCCTCAAGTGGCTAAACTCTTCAGGGCCGCAGCCGCCGCCGAAACCGTCCACGCCCACGCCCACCTCCGCGCCTTGAAAGGCATCGGTTCCACTGAGGAGAATTTGAAAGAAGCGGTCGCCGGAGAAACCCATGAGTTCAAAAGCATGTATCCGCCCATGATCGAAACCGCCAGGGAAGAAGGGGAAAAGGTCGCGGAGCGGAGCTTCGATTTCGCCAATCAGGTGGAAAAAGTCCATGCCGACCTCTATCAGAAGGCCCTGGACAATCTCGACAGCCTGCCGGATGTGGACTATTATGTTTGCGAAGTCTGCGGCTATACTTGTGAAGACGAGGCGCCGGATGTCTGCCCCGTATGCGGCGCCAAGAAATCGGTCTTCTTCAAGGTGGATTAACGTCAACAGGAGGGGCAGTCCCTCCGGAGGAACAAAGCCCATGAAAAAACGATCGTTGCCGCACATGGCCGCGGCGGGCTTCATGGCGGCGGCATTGATCGCCGCCCCGCTTTCCCCCGATGTCTCCCTGGTCGGCGCTCAGTCGGAAGGAGACGAGATGGTGGATGTCTACGATCCCTATGATCCGGATTCGGGGAACTCGCCCCTGGAGGAAATCACCCCCTGGGAGGCGGATGAGCACACAGAGGAGTGGAACGATGACCCGACGCCGGAGGCGCCGGTGAAAAAACCAGCGGCGCCATCGGTGGAAGACGGGGTCCAGCTTCAGGAAGAGACCCCCCAAGACGACTGGACCGACCTTTACAAAGACATCTACGATGACCCGGAGGGGATCTACGACGACCCCTACGACGAGCCCCTGGAAACCGATGATCCCGGCTGGGCGGAACCTGCCGACGAACCGGCTGAATGGGAGGCGGAAGAACTGCCCAATGACGACGAACCGCTGGATGCCGGCGACGAATCCGTTCAGCCCTACGACTAACCGTTTCCATTTCGAAAGGCGTCATTCCCGATGAACGGAAACTGGCTGCTCCATTATCCTGTCTGGGATCTCGACTTCTTCGGCGGCGGCTTTTTCATCGCCCTTATCGCCACCATCCATGTCTACATCGCCCATTTCGCCGTCGGGGGCGGCCTGTTCATTGTGCTCACGGAAACCAAAGGCTACCGGGAGAACCGGCCCGGGGTGGTTGATTACGCCCGGATGCACGGCCGGTTCTTTCTGTTGCTCACCATGGTGATGGGCGCTCTCACCGGCGTCGGCATCTGGTTCACCATCTCGGTGCTCAACCCGGCCGCCACCTCGACCCTGATCCACCGGTTCGTCTTCGGATGGGCCACCGAATGGGTCTTTTTTGTGGCCGAGATCGCCGCCCTCTTCGTCTACTACTACACCTTCGGGAAGATGGAACGGCGCCGCCACGTCACGCTGGGATGGCTCTATTTTGCCTTCGCCTGGCTCTCCCTTTTCGTGGTCAACGGCATCATCGCCTACATGCTTACCCCTGGGGACTGGTTGGAGACCCGATCTTTCTGGGACGGGTTCTTCAACCCGAGCTTCTGGCCGTCGCTGTTCTTCCGCACCTTCATCGCCCTGATGTTCGCCGGCATCTTCGGCTTCGTCACCGCGGCCTTTTTAAAAGATGCCGATCTGCGCCAGCGGATGCTCCGGTACTGCGCAGGATGGCTGATCCTTCCCCTTCCGCTGCTTTTCGCTTCGGGCTGGTGGTACCTCCTGGCCCTTCCCGACGCCCAGACGACCATGATCCTGTCCCACTCACCTGAAATCATGCCGTTTCTCAAAGCATTCGGCTGGCTTTCCCCGATCCTGCTGATCGGCGGCATCCTCCTGGTCTTCCGGGTCCCCCAGGGGATGCAGAAAACCATCGCTATTCTGCTGGCGGTCACCGGACTGGCGTATATGGGCTCCTTTGAGTGGATCCGGGAAGCGGGGCGACGCCCCTATATCATCCACGGTCTGACCTACGCCAATTCACTGCCCGCCGACATCGGAGAAACAACGGAGCAAAACGGGCTGCTGAAGTCCATCCGCTGGACCCGGCACCGGGAGATCACCGACGACAATCGCCTGGCCGCCGGGGCGGATCTGTTCCGATTCATGTGCTCGGGCTGCCATTCGGTGAACGGCCCCATGAACGACATCCTCCCCCTCACCGATGCATTTACCCGATTCGGCATGGCGGGATATCTGGGAGGCATCGGCAAGATCGACCGATACATGCCGCCCTTCCCGGGCAACGCTGCTGAGCGGGACGCCCTGGCCGCTTACATTGTTGAATCTCTCCACGGAAAAGGAACTGAAACCGCCGCCGGAACCGGAATCAGCCCCGACGCCATTGAAATTCCACCCTTTGATCCGGATGTGGACGACTACATCCTCCTGGCCTGGAGTTCCCGGGGGATGCATTTCATGACCGACTGCGACGCCCGGTTCAGCCTGTCGCCGCCCGGCAACGACCTTTACGCCCAATTGATCCGACGCGGAAAGCTGCCCGAACACGTCATGGACGGCGTGACCATTTCCTATACGCTGGAGGAAGGCTTCCATGATCCCGCCGCTCAGACCGACTTCTGGAAATACGCCCAACCGCTTACCGGCCGGGATCTCCCCCCGAACATGGGGCCTGACGGAAACGGAACCATCGGTGACATCGCCTATGATGATGGGTCCATGACTTACCGCGCCCGGAACATACCAACGGCGCCCTATGACCGCGGCGGTCGATTCAAGCCCTACCCGCTCGTCACCCTGGAAGCCCGGGACGCCGACGCCGGCAACCTGCTCGCCATGACCAAGACCACGTTGCCGGTCTCAACGGAAATGGGTTGCCGCCACTGCCACGGCGGAGACTGGCGAAAAGACGGGCGCGCCGGCATCGCCGACCGGACAGCCGACAATATCCTCGCGGTCCATGATCGCATGAACGGGACCCATCTGGTTCAAAAGGCCGAAAGCGGCCGACCCCAAGCCTGCGGCTCCTGCCACGGGGCCGAAGGGGCGGCGCCCCGCAACCTGTCAGCCGCCGTCCACGGCTTCCACGCGCTTTATCTGACCGGGGACAGCGCCGATGCCTGCGGGGCCTGTCACCCCTTATCTCCGGACACCGTCACCCAAGGATTCCGGGGCATCCACCGGGAACTCTATCTCGACTGCGTGAACTGCCACGGGTCCATGGGAGAACACGCCGCAGGACTGTTGAAGCACGCGGCCGAAGCCGGCGACCGGAACGCCCGGAAACGGATGGCAATGATCGACGGGGTGGACGGGAATGCGATCCCGCCGCGGCAACCCTGGGTCCAGGAGCCGGACTGCCTCTACTGCCATGTGGATTTTAATCCTCCGGAAACCGACAGGGTCCCCCTCGAAAAACGAACCTCCTCAATGGCCGAATTGTTCCGGTTCCGGGCAGACAACGCCGGCATCATGTGCGCCGCCTGCCACGGCAGCCCCCATGCCGTCTATCCGGCATCCAACCGGTACGGCAGCGACAGCCTCCAGCCCATCCAGTACCAGGGAACCCCCTACCCCATCGCCGCCGACAAGAACTGCAAGGTCTGCCACACCGTCGATATGGAATACGAACTCCACCATCCCAATTCGTTGAGGATGTTCCGGAATGTCCAATAACGGGCTACCGCGCCCCCGCCAGGGCCTGCAAGAGCCCGATCACATCCCCCGCATCCAACCGGCCGTTCCCGTTGAAGTCGCCGGCCGGCGGGGGCGTCATCCGGCGGTTCAGTTCCACGCCGTCGACGGTGGACAGGGTGACCTGTTCGGTGAGCGGGGCCAGACCGTCCGCCTCGATCCGCACCGAATAGCTGCCGGGCGGGGCATCCAGGACGAACCGCCCCTCGGCATCGGTGACGGCGGTGTAAGGCGTGCCCGCCAGGGCGACGGTGGCGTTGGCCACGCCGAGTCCGCTCTGCCCCGCGAAGTCGGTGGTCACCTGCCCGTAGAGGGGACTGACCTGCACGTTCTCGTCGATGAAATCCAGAAAGGCGCCCACACGGGTGTAAACCCCGTAAAGATCCGGTTCGGCGCATCCCTCGCCCCACGACACCAGCCCGGCCAGCCGCCAGGCATCGCCATCCAGGACGATCAACGGACCGCCGCTGTCGCCGATGCAGGCGTCCTTTCCCCCTTTCAAGTCTCCGGCGCAGACCATGTTCCCGGTTATGGGATCGTCGTACGGGTAGCCCGTGTAGGCGTTGAAAGCGGTGTTGCAGGTCAGATTGGACACAATGGGCAGCGCCACCTGCTGAAGGGTCTCGGAAGGGCTCAGACGGTCGGGGTCGGTATAGCCCCATCCCAGGGCGATGCCCGTCTCGCCCGCCAAAACCGTTCCCGATGCGGTCAGCGAGAGAGTCTCCCCGGAAAGACTCCGGGACAACGCCACCAGTGCGATGTCCGAGTCGAGGCTGTAGGGATCGTAATCCGGGTGCATGAGAATCTCCTGGACGCCGATCCGCTCCACGGGGTCGTTTTTCAGATCATGGATCCCGACCACGGCCTCCAGCTCCGACGGCCGCATCCCTTCGACGCAATGGGCCGCCGTCAGGAGCCAGTTGGGCTTGATCAGGGCCGCGCCGCAAAAATGGCCGTAAAAGGCGCTGCTGTCGTCCGAATAAACCAGAGCGGTCATCCAGGGCCACGCCCCGGGAACGGATTCCTGTCCTCCAACGATGCGGGGGGTGATGGACCGGCTCGAAGGACTCGTCGGCGCGGCGTCCCCCGATGCCGACGCCGCGGCGGCCCAGGCCGCCAGAATGATCCCGAGGATAATGGCATATCGTTTGTTCATCGTCTTCTCCATGGCGCAAACCGCGTTCCCCGTCCGTTCTCCGACAGGGGTCGATCATCGATACATCCACAGTTGTTCTAATCGCACTATAAAGTGCCCAAAGGGGATTTTCAATTGATTCATTGGTGGAACTATCCTATATATGAATAATAATCGCAACTCGGCAGGACAGGATACCATCCATTCGAACTTTTTTTATTGGGTGAACGCATGAAATACCCGGTCCGCTCCGCTTCTTTTTTATGGCTTCCGCTGCTGGTCGGGCTCCTCGGCCCGGCGGGGTGCTTTTCCGACAAACACTACAGCCGGTACGCCTACGACGCCGTCCAGACGGACTATGCGGACGTGCGTTGCCGCCTTTCGCCCCTGGCTGAAAAGGAGCGAACGGGCCGGAGCTGCGCCGTGGACCGGCCCGTCAACCTGAAAGAGATCATCGAGATCGCCCTGAGCAACAATCCGGATAAAATGATGGCCATCGCCCGGATCCAGGGGGCCGAAGCCGACCTCATGCGGGCCAACGCGGCCTTTTTCCCGACCATCGGGTTTTACACCGAATACATGGAAGGCGACGCCCCGTCCGCCTATCTCTTCAAGAAGATCGACCAGCGCCAACTGCCGCAACAGACGGATTTCAACCGACCGGGGCGGATCGAAAACTGGGAGTCGGGCCTCACCGGCCGCCTCAATCTGTTCAACGGTGGTCGGAACCTGCTCAACCGGATGATGGCCGAAACCGGCGTGACCATCTCCCGGCTCGACCGTCAGGTTGTCGAAAACTCCCTGGTCGCGTCGGCGATCCAGGCCTACTACAACAGTCTGGCGGCCAAGGCGTTCATCGATATCGCACGGGAATCGGTCGTCACTGTGGAAAGTCAGTTGCGGGTCATGAACGTCCGGTACCGGGCGGGCGGCGCCCTCAAGTCGGACCTGCTGTCCCTACAGGTCCGACTTGCCGAGGCCCGGCAGGCGGTGGTGGACAGCGAAAACCAGTACCGCATCGCCCTCACCGCCCTGTCCAACGTCATGGGCGTCAGCCCCGAGCCGCCCATCCGGCCGCGGGAAGCCCGGGTCCTGCCGGTGCGCGTGCCCAAACATTACCTGGGGGGCGTGGCCTTCGCCCTGAACCATCGGCCCGAGCTGAAAAAGGTCCGCCGGCAGCTGGTCCGGTCGAGAATGAACATCGACCGGGCCAGGGCCGGATATCTGCCCCGGCTGGACCTTCAGGGAAAATATTATGTGGACGACCCGGATCTCGATTACGAGACCGACCGGGAAAACTGGACCGTCGGCGTGATGCTCAACTGGGATATCTTCACCGGGTTTTCCACCCGTTCCGAGGAGCTGAAGGCCAAAGCGGCCCTGGAGGAGATGCTCTCGGCCGACCGAAAGACGGCCCTATCGGTTAAGATGGATGTCAAAAACGCCTACTTGAACGCCGAAGCGGCCAAAGCGCGCCTGGAAGTGGTCCGGGCCAGCGTGGCGGCGGCCGAGGAATCCCTCAGCCTGGTCAAAAAACAGTACGAAGGCGGATCGGCCACCATTACCCGCTACCTGGAAGCTGAACTCGACCGCAACCGCGCCCGAACCCGGGCCGCCGCCGCCTACTACGACCGGGACAAGGCCATCGCCGACATCGCCCGGGCGGTGGGGTATTGGGCGAGGATATCAGCGGAAAATTCTGGAACTGGCGGTGGGAATTAACTGAAATTATGACAACATCCCATCAAAAACCGATCACAGTTGTCCATGCAACCGGAGGGGGCAAAGAGCCGTTGTCGCTTATCGCAAATCCGGATTTCATCGAAATCATTGACAAAGCAAGGGCGGAATTCAAATCAGGCAAAATGCTGCCCTTGGAAGAAATGAAACTCGCCGTCTATCAAGATGTCTGATTGCCATTGCAACGGCGTTTATCGGCTCTACGCCGCGGAATGAGTTATGACCATCGAAATCAAAGGAAACTGGCGAAAGGGTTTTGCCTTTGATGTCCACACTCTCGGCAGCGTTTACATGGGAGTGGATGAATTTGGACATGATCGATGGGACACAACTCGAACAGAAATGGGGGAACTTGTATATCGACTAAAATATCAAAATGACATATCGACAATTGCAAAAATTGTAGATTTATTGGGGAAATATAAGGGATTGGAAACAATGGACGCCATAGTTCCGATCCCATCGACCAATAAACAGCGGCCAATCAAGCCTGTTTGCGAAATCGCCAGAGAACTTGGAAAGCGAGTTGAAGTGCCGGTTATGCTGGACGTTCTCGAAAAGTCTCATGGCGGCAAAGAACTGAAGAATGTTGATGATCCCGATGAAAGAAAAAGGTTGTTGCAAGAGAGCTTGAAACTAACAGGGAAGCACGACTTGTTCGGCAAAAACATCTTACTTCTCGATGATTTGTACCGATCAGGCACGACACTGACGGTTGCCTCGGAGATCCTTTATATACAAGCAAAGGTAAAAGACGTGTTCGTCCTTGCCATGACAAAAACTCGGAGAAAAAAATGACAACGGTCTTATTTATATCAGGTTCCAGAAAGATCAACCGATTGAATAAAGAAATCAAAAATCGGCTGCAAAATGCTCTGAATCAGAATTTTGATATTGTTGTTGGCGACGCAAACGGGGCGGACAAGGCCCTGCAAAAATATTTGTCGGAAGTCAATTATGATAATGTGGTGGTGCATTGCGCCGGGAATGTGTGCCGAAACAATATTGGAAATTGGAAGGTAAAGTGGGTGCCGGTCGATTCCAGACTTAAAGGGCGGGAATTTTACACTCAAAAAGACAAAGAAATGGCCGCGACAGCCGATTATGGCTTTGTTCTCTGGGATGGAAAAAGTCCGGGTTCATTCAACAATATTATGGAATTGTTAAAAAAGAACAAAAAAGCCCTTGTATATTTTGCTCCAGACAAACATTTTTATCCTGTGTCTAAATTGGAAGACGCGGAGAACTTATTAAGCAAATGTGATCGGTCCGCCCTGGATCAAATAGGTAAAAAGATAAAGTTGGGCGTACAAATGCGAGAGGTTGAAGGTATGGCCCAATCAGTATTGAGTTTCTAACATTTTATGCCCCATGACCATGGACACGCTCTACCATGAAAAAACAAACTCTCATCAAAACCATCCTGTTCATCGTCCTGATCGCCTGCGGCCTTTTGGCCGCGGCGTTCACCTTTAATTTTTTCGCTGGCGAATCGGTGCCGCCCGGCAGGGTCGAGGCCAAAGATACCGCCGCGCCGCCCGCCGAAACGACCCAGGCCGAAGTGCGGCAGGTGAAGGAATGGTACGAGGCCGTGGGGACGGTCCGGCCCCGGACCGAGGCCAGCATCGAGGCCCAGGTCATGGCCCAGGTCATGGACGTGAAGGTCAACCCCGGCGACCCGGTCCAGAAGGACCAGTTGCTGGTGGTTCTGGACAGCCGCCAGTTCGATTCCCGGCTGGACCAGGCTCGGGAAGGACTCAAAAGCGCGGAGGCTGCCAAAAAACAGGCCGGTCAGTCCGTGGCCGCGGCCCGGGCCGCCTTTTCCCAGGCCCAGGCCGACTACCGCCGGATCACGACTTACTATGAATCCCAGGCCGCCACCGAACAGCAGTTGGAGGCGGCCCGGTCCGCCTATCTCCAGGCCGAGGCCGGCCTGAAACGGGCACGGGAGGGCATGGCCGGGTCCGACGCCCAGATCGAACAGGCTATGGAAGTGGTCCGGGAGGCGGAAATCGCCCTGGGCTACACCACCCTCAAGGCCCCAGAAGCCGGCGAAGTGCTCAAGAAACTGGTGGAACCCGGCGACCTGGCCCTGCCCGGAAAGCCGCTCCTGATCCTCCAGACCAGCGGCAACCTGCGGCTGGAGGCTCATGTTCGGGAGGGGCTCATCGACCGGGTCCGGGTGGGGGACAAACTCCCCATGGAAATCCGCACCCAGGACACCCCCATCGAGGCTACGGTGGAGGAGATCATCCCCTATGCCGACCCCCAGACCCGGACCTTTCTGGTGAAGGCCGCCGTGCCCGCCCGGCCGGGGCTCTATCCCGGCATGTTCGGAAAACTGCTCATCCCGGTTCGGGAACATCCGGTGGTGCTCGTCCCGGAAAGGGCCATCCGGAGCGTGGGCCAACTGGAACTGGTGACCGTTAAGGAGCCCGACGGCTGGCGGTCCCGGTTCATCAAGACCGGCAAGACGATCGACGACAAGGTGGTGGTTATGTCCGGCCTCTCCGGGGATGAAACCATCGGACTGGAGGGATCGCGCTGATGGCCGATACCCCCAACGCCCCCTCCAAGACCGACGCCAACGGCAACGGCAACGGCAACGACGTGCCGGACAACCTGATCGTCCGGATCGTCCGGCCCTTTCTCACCTCTCACCTGGCGGTGCTGCTGATCATCATCTCCCTCTGCCTGGGCGCGGCCGCCGTGATGGTCACCCCCCGGGAGGAGGAACCCCAGATCGTGGTCCCCCTGGCCGACGTATTCGTCCAGGCGCCGGGGGCCAGCCCCGAGGAGATCGAAAAGCTGGTGGCCACGCCCCTGGAACGGCTCCTGTGGCAGATCGACGGCGTGGAATACGTCTATTCCATGTCGCGTCGGGACATGGCCGTGGTGACGGTCCGGTTCTACGTGGGCGAGGACCGGGTTGGGTCCCTGGTGAAACTCTACAACAAGATCCGGATGAACATCGACGCCGTGCCGCCCATCGTCAAGGGATGGGTGATCAAGCCCGTGGAGATCGACGACGTCCCCATCGTCAACATCTCCCTTTATTCCGACCGGTACGACGACGCCCAGCTCCACCGGCTGGGCGAAGAGGTGCTGGCGCGCCTCTCCCAGGTTGAAGACATCTCCCGCACCGTCATCGTAGGAGGCCGCCGCCGGGAAGTCCGCGTGGAACTCTCCCCCGAGCGGATGGCGGGGCTCAACGTGTCCCTGCTGGAAGTCCAGCGGGCCCTCAAAGGGACCGACGCCTCGGTCACCGCCGGGTCTTTCTCCCAGTTCAACCGCGAGTACACGGTCACCAGCACGTCGTTTCTGGCCACCGCCGAGGACGTGGGGGATCTGGTGGTGGGGGTCCACCAGAGCCGGCCGATCTACCTCCGGGACATCGCCGAGGTCATCGACGGGCCGGAGGAAGCCGACAATTATTCCCGGATCGGGTATTCCCACCGCTACCGGCAGGAGCACGACCGACAGGACCGGCCCCTGACCTATCCCAGCGTGACCCTGGCCCTGGCCAAGAAACAGGGAACCAACGCCGTGGACGTGGCCCGGAAGATTCTGGCGGAACTCGACCGGCTGGAAGAAACCATCATCCCGGCCCATGTATACACCGAGGTGACCCGCAACTATGGCGCCACCGCCCAGGAAAAGGTCAACGGACTCCTCAGCTCCCTGGGGTTCGCCATCATGACGGTGGTCATCCTGCTGGCGGTGACCCTGGGATGGCGGGAGGCCCTGGTGGTGGCCCTGGCCGTGCCCATCTCCTTCTCCCTGGCCCTCTTCGTCAACTTCCTGTTCGGATACACCATCAACCGGGTGACGCTCTTCGCCCTGATCCTCTCCCTGGGGCTGGTGGTGGAC
>JAABTD010000015.1 GCA_011390065.1 Desulfobacteraceae bacterium | reverse complement strand
GCCGGGGAAGTGGTCGCCTTTTTTGAATCCGCCCGGTCCCATGGGCTGGATTTGACGTGCGACGTATACCCCTACCATCGCTCCTCCACCGGCCTGCTCTCCCTGATGCCGCCCTGGGCCCAGGAGGGCGGCGTCCCCGGACTCCTGGCCCGGTTGGAAAGGCCAACCGATCGGGACCGGATCATCGGTCAGATGCGCGACGGATTGCCCGGATGGGAAAACACTCTTCACAACGCCGGGTTCGACGGCATTGTCGTCGCCCATGCGGCTGTGCCGGAAAATCGAAAATGGGTCGGCAAAACCCTGGCGGGCGGGGCTGCGGACGCCGGCATGGACCCCTTCGAATTCGTTCTGAACCTGCTCGCGTCGGACATCGGCGCCACGGCCATCGTGGCTGAATCCATGTCCGAGGAGACCGTGGCCCGGTTCATTGCGCTGCCCTTCGCCATGATCGGCTCCGATGGCACGCCCCGGGACGGATTGCCCCATCCCCGGCTCTACGGTACGTTTCCACGGGTGATCCGGCGGTTTGTCCGGGAGCTGAACGTCTTGACGCTGGAAGGAGCGGTGGCCAAAATGACGGGCATGCCGGCCCGGCGGCTGGGGCTGACCGACGCCGGATTGATTCGGAAAGGATATCGGGCCGACCTGACGATGTTCGACCCGGAGCGGTTCGCCGATACGGCCACTTTCGAGAATCCCCGGCAATATCCCGAGGGGTTGACGGCGGTCGTCATCGGGGGCGTTGTGGTTCTGGAAAATGGCCAACCGACGGGGGCGCGGCCGGGGGGTTTTCTTCGGGCGGGACAATCAACATTATTATTGTAAGGAAAGAAATGACATGCACCAAAAAAATAATAGTGAACGCAGGAAAAAAAATCAACATCAATCCCCGGAACCAAGCACACAGGCGACCGGTCCAGGCGCCTTTCCCATCATCGGCCTGGGCGCTTCCGCCGGGGGCCTGGATGCCCTGAAATCCTTTTTTTCCGAGGTTTCCGAAACCAGCGGCATGGCCTATGTCATTGTCGTTCATCTTCCTTCGGATTCGTCCAGCATGATGCCCGAGCTGCTCGGGAAGATCGCCCGGATTCCGGTCTCCACGGCCGAAGACGGTCAGGTCATCGAACCCGACCACGCCTACGTCATTCCGCCGAACAAAGAGATCAGGGTTTTTAAGGGACGGCTTCAGCTTCTGGACAGGATGAAAAAGACCGGGGGCATGCCCATCGACGGATTCCTGAGATCCCTGGCCCAGGATCAGGGCGACAGGGCCGCGGCGATCATCCTGTCGGGCACCGCCACGGACGGGACCCTGGGCGCCAGGGAGATCAAGGCCAACGATGGCCTGCTCCTGGCGCAGTCCGAGGAATCGGCCGGTTACGACGGCATGCCCCGGAGCGTCATCAATACGGGACTGGTGGACGTGGTGCTGCCGCCGGAGGAGATGCCGGAGCGGCTCGTTCAGTTTTTCAGGCACCCCGCGTCGGCGCCGGATAGGAAGAAGGTCGAGGAAGTGGGCGACCGAAAACAATGGCTGGACAAGGTCTTCGCCCTTTTGCACGCCAAAACCGGCAACGATTTCTCGTCCTACAAGGCGAACACCACCCTCCGCCGCATCGGCCGCCGCATGGGATTGAACGGCGTCAAGGACCACGACGTGTACATTCGCTTCATGCGCGAAAACCCCGCCGAGGTGGAGGCCCTGTTCCGGGACCTGCTGATCGGCGTCACCCGGTTTTTCCGGGAGGCCGACTCTTTCGAAGCGCTGAAGGAGAAAGCACTGCCCTCTGTTTTCGACGGGATGAACGAAGACGCCGCGTTCAGGGCCTGGATTCCGGGCTGCGCCACGGGCGAGGAAGTCTATTCGCTGGCCATGGCGCTCCGGGAAAGTCTCGATTCGGTCCCCAAACGGATCGGGCTGCAATTGTTCGGCACGGATATCGACGATTTCGCCATCGACAAGGCCCGGGAAGCGCTTTTCCCCGCCAGCATCTCGGCCGATGTGAGCCCGCAGCGGTTGAAGCGGTTTTTTACCAAGGAAGGGGATGCCTTCCGCATCCGCAAGGAGATCCGGGACAGCGTTGTCTTCTCGCTCCAGAATCTGCTCAAAGATCCGCCGTTTTCCCGGTTGAACCTGTTGTGCTGCCGCAACCTGCTGATCTATCTGAACGCCGACGTCCAGAAAAAGCTCCTGCCGTTGTTCCATTATACCCTGGCCCCCGGCGGCATCCTGATGCTCGGCTCGTCCGAGAGCATCGGCGGGTTCGCCAATCTGTTCGAGGTCGTGGATAAAAAATGGAAGGTCTACCGGCGACGGGAGGTCCCCCAGGCCCTGCGCCGGCAGGTGGAATTCCCCAGCAGGTCGTCGGCCGGAGCGTCCGGCCGCAAATCCGCTCCCGACAACCGCAAGGCGCCCGATATCGCCCAGGCGACCCAAAAAGCGCTTCTGGACGCATTCGCGCCCACGGCGGTGCTCATCGACGCCGACGGCGAGGTGCTGTATATCCAGGGCCGCACCGGCAAGTATCTGGAAACCCCCAGCGGCCGGCCGTCCCGGAACCTCCTGGATCTCGCCCGGGAGGGGCTGCGCATCGAGCTGTCGTCGGCCCTTCGATCCGCCAAATCCGCCAACCATCGGGAGACCCGCCGGCAGGTCGCCGTCAAAACCAACGGCGGCGTGCAGAATATCGATTTTCACGTCTGTCCGCAGTCGGAACCCAAGGCGCTGGCCGGTCGGTTTCTGGTGGTGTTCGAGGACGTCGAGGTCCCGTCGCCGGACCTGCCCGCCGGAAAAGGCGACGGAAGCGAATCGGGTCCGGGGTCGTCGCGCATCGACGAGCTGGAAAAAGAACTCCAGATCACCCGGAAAAGCCACCAGTCCACGGTGGAAGAACAGGAATCCGCCAACGAGGAACAAAAATCCACCAACGAGGAATTGCAGTCGGCCAACGAAGAACTTCATTCCACCAACGAGGAGCTGGAATCTTCAAAGGAGGAGCTTCAATCCCTCAACGAAGAACTCCAGACGGTCAACGCCGAACTCCAGAGCAAGGTCGAAGAGCTGTCCGCCACCCAGGACGACTTGCGCAACCTGCTCAACGGCACCGAGATCGCCACCATTTTCGTGGACAACGACCTGCGGGTCCGGCGGTTCACGCCCGAGGCCACCGCCATCGTCAACCTCATCCCGTCCGATACGGGCCGGCCCCTTCGGCACGTGGCCACCAACCTGTCCTACGACGACATGATAACGGATCTGGAGGCTGTTCTGAAGAAACTGACGCCCAGGGAAGTCGAGTTGCAAACCACGGAAGGCGCATGGTACAATATGCGCATTATGCCCTATCGCACCACGGACAACCGGATCGACGGGGCCGTTCTGACCTTTACGAACATCGACGATCAGAAAAGGGTCCAGGCCTCGATCGAGGAAACCAAGCGAAAAGCGGAAGACGCCTGGGATCTGGTGCGCGCGGTTTTCGACATGGACCCGGACCCCATGGCGGTGCTGGATGGGGACGGCACAGTGGTGATCGCCAACACGGCTTTGTCCGGGCGGCTGAACATCGCCCCGGACGATATCCGGGGAGCGGATCTTTTCACCGCCGAAAACGGGATGCTGAACGCCGAATCCCTGGCGCCGGCGTTGAAAGCCGCCCTGGAGGAGGGCAAGGATTTCAGCATCCGGGCCTTGGAGATGGAAACGCCGGAAGGCAAAGAGCGATTCACGGTTGCCGGCCGGATCATTCGAAAAGACGCGGACACCCCATACCGCATCCTTTTGCGGCTTGCGGCGGAAGGGCCAGCGGAAGCATAAAGCAGGCCTTGATGAATCTGTGCATCAAGGCGGCCCGGGAAATGGAACAGACGGGCGGCGCGGTCGTTTCCCATTTTCCATCCCGCGTCGACCCCCTTCGAAAAGGTCATATACGACCGTTGGTTAAATATGACCCCGATATCCACGAATAATAATTGCCCCCCTTAAGCATTTTCCAATCCATTTTTCTTTATAATTCAGTATGATGCAATAGAAAAATTTCACAGGTAGGATTTGGCGTGAAGCTTGCATTATCCCAATGGCATACAAAAACACCAATGTTCTTCCTGGGAGGGCTTTCAGCTAAGAAAAAAAACGAACATTGCTCGAAATCAGATTAATGGACAAGGTCGGTATCTCACGGAGGTTGCCGTAATGATCGTCTTTAAAATCACCATGAACGTCATCCCGGAAAAG
>JAABTD010000014.1 GCA_011390065.1 Desulfobacteraceae bacterium | reverse complement strand
CCGGAAAAGCAACTGGAAATCATGCAAACCCTTCTGCCCATGATCGAACCGACGGCAAAGAAGGCGGGTTGCTTACATTTCGGCATTTTTAGCGACATCGAAGATGAAAACCGTTTCAGCCTGCTGGGGGAGTGGGAAACCCGTAAAGACCTGAACCATCATTTGGCGTCTCATCAGTTCAGCGTTTTGCTGGGAACCAAAGGGCTTTTATGCGAACCGCCGGATATTCAGATTCTCACGGTTTCCCGTTCAGAAGGAATGGACGCCGTTGATTCGATCAGGAACCATAAACAATCAAACCCATCTTCCCCCGGCGGCCAAAGGAGCCTTACCGCATGAACATTTTGCTTGTTTACCCCAAGTTTCCCGATACGTTTTGGTCTTTTTCCCACGCGCTGCCTTTCATCGGAAAGAAAGCGGCCTTCCCGCCGCTTGGCCTGCTCACGGTCGCGGCATTGCTTCCGGAACAATTTCATACGCATCTTGTGGACCTGAACGTGACGCCTCTCGGCGATGACGATCTGGCATGGGCCGACATGGCGTTTATCAGCGCAATGGCGATTCAGCGCGAGTCGGCCCTTGCCGTCATCCTTCGGTGCAAGGCCAATGGGTTGAAAATCGTTGCCGGCGGTCCGCTTTTCACGGCGTGGCCCAACGCCTTCGAACAGGTGGACCATCTGGTTCTGGACGAGGCCGAGGTCACGCTGCCGGCTTTTATCGCGGATTTGGCCGATGGATGCCCGAAAAGAATTTACAACGCCGACGGATATCCCGACATCCACCAGAGCCCGATCCCGTTATGGGACCTGATCGACGCGCGGCGCTATGCCTCGATGAACATTCAATATAGCCGAGGATGCCCGTTCAACTGCGAGTTCTGCAATATCACGGCGCTTTTCGGACGCACGCCGCGCACCAAGACGCCCCGGCAGGTCATCGCCGAGCTGGACGCGATTTACCAGACGGGTTGGCGCGGCAATATTTTTTTCGTGGACGACAATTTTATCGGCAACAAAGGCGCCCTCAAGAAACAGTTGCTTCCGGCCCTGATCCAGTGGCGCCAGGACAAAAAAGGGTGCGTCTTTTTTACGGAAGCCTCGATCAACCTCGCCGACGACCCCGAACTGATGGACATGATGGCCGCGGCCGGATTCGATTCCGTCTTTATCGGCATCGAGACGCCGGATGCGAACAGCCTCGCCGAATGCTGCAAGACGCACAACACCAACAGGGATCTGCTTGAAGACGTCAAAACGATTCACCGGTCCGGACTGCAGGTGATGGGCGGCTTCATCGTGGGCTTCGACAGTGATCCGCCCTCGATTTTTCAACGCCAGATCGACTTTATTCAGCAAAGCGGGATTGTGACGGCCATGGTGGGCATGCTCCAGGCCCCTCCGGGGACCCGATTGTTTCAACGCCTTGAATCGGAACATCGCGTATCCGGGGAGTTTTCCGGCGACAATGTGGACGGCCGCACCAACATCATCCCGGCCATGGGGCTGGACAAACTGAACGATGGGTATCGCGCCATCATGAAACAGATCTACTCGCCGCGCCAATACTACCAGCGGGTCAGGCGCATTTTGAAGGAACTCAAAACGCCGGCGGCGACCACGCCCTTCGACCGGCAGCGCATCCTCGCGTTCTGGCGCGCCGGCTTGCGGCTGGGCGTTCTGGGCAAGGAAAGGCTCCATTACTGGCGGCTGTTGGCGTGGACCCTGGCGCGCAGGCCCAGACTGTTCCCCCTGGCGGTTACCCTGGCCATCTACGGCTACCATTACCGGCGGGTGTGCGAGCTGCATATTCTTTGAGCAAGGGAAACAAAATGGCGTCCAACGACAACAAAGATCCGATCAGCGATATAGGGGAAAAACTGCGCGTCTTTTTCGGCATCAACGATGAGAAAAAAAAGACCGAGCCGCCGGCCAGGGCCCGTTTCAAGGTTTGGCACATCATCCTGGCCGTGCTCATTTTTTCTTATCTGTGGCCGTTGTTGTTTTCATCGAAAACAGAGACGATTTCCTACAGTCAGTTCAAACAATACATCGATCAGGGAATCGCGGGCGAACTGGTCATCGGACCCGACACTATCAAAGGCATCCTGGCGGGAACGCCCGACAAATCGTTCACCACCGTTCGGGTGACCGATCCCGACCTGGTCAAGGACCTGAGCGAACGCAATGTCGGTTATGCCGGCCGGTATGAAAATAGATTCCTGAGCGGCCTCCTATCCTGGATTCTGCCTCTTGGTATATTTTTTCTGATCTGGCGATTCGCCATGAATAAGATGGGGACGGGGACGGGCGTCATGTCGTTTGGGAAGAGCAAGGCCAAGATTTTCGCGGAAAGCGACACCAAGGTTTCTTTCGCTGATGTGGCCGGCATCGACGAAGCCCGGGAAGAGCTTGAGGAAGTGGTGGACTTTCTCAAGACGCCGGAGAAATTCCAGAAGCTGGGGGGCAGAATCCCCAAAGGAGTGCTGCTGGTCGGCCCGCCGGGAACCGGCAAAACCCTTCTGGCCCGGGCCGTGGCCGGGGAGGCCAAAGTCCCCTTTTTTTCCATCAGCGGGTCCGAATTCGTGGAAATGTTCGTCGGCGTCGGGGCGGCCCGGGTGCGGGACCTTTTTTCCCAGGCCGCGGCCCAGGCGCCCTGCATCATCTTCATCGACGAGTTGGATGCCCTGGGCAAAGCCCGGGGAATGAACGTGATGGGCGGGCATGACGAACGGGAGCAAACCTTGAACCAGCTTCTGGTGGAGATGGACGGCTTTGAAACCAATAAAGGCGTCATTCTCATGGCCGCCACCAACCGGCCGGAAATCCTGGATCCGGCCCTGATGCGCCCGGGGCGCCTGGACCGGCAGGTGCTGGTGGACCGGCCGGACATCAACGGGCGGGAAGCCATCCTGAAAATCCATTCCCGGGATGTGGCGCTGGGACCCGAAGTCGACCTGCGCGGGATCGCCGGCCGAACCCCGGGCTTTGTGGGCGCGGACCTTGCCAACATCATCAATGAAGCCGCGTTGCTGGCGGCCCGAAACGATAAGGAAACGATCGGGCCGGCGGATTTCGACGAAGCCATCGACCGGGTGATCGGGGGGCTTCAGAAAAAAAACCGGGTAATGAATGCGCTGGAGAAAGAAATCGTCGCCTTCCACGAGTCCGGACACGCCATCGTGGCCGAAAGCGTCGAGCACGCCGATCCCGTCCATAAAATTTCCATTATTCCCCGGGGGATCGCCGCCCTCGGATACACCCAACAGCAGCCCACGGAGGACCGTTATTTAATGACGCGTTCGGAACTGACCGATCGACTGGCGGTTTTTCTGGGCGGCCGGGTGGCGGAGGAACTGGTCTTCGATGAAATCTCCACCGGGGCGCAAAACGACCTCCAGCGGGCTTCCGACATGGCCCGGGCCATGGTCGCGGAATACGGCATGAGCGAGTCCCTGGGCCTGGTGAGCTACGAGCGCCCCCGCCGGCCGATGTTTCCTCCGGACGGTTTTTCTTCGGGCAAACAATACAGCGAAGCCAAAGCCGCCCAGATCGACGACGAGGTTTCGCGGATCATGGAGGAAGCCCATCAGCGCGTGCGCCAGATCCTCTCGGAACGGCGAACGGTCCTTGACGATCTGGCCCGGCTGCTTTCGCAAAAGGAAAGCGTGCAGGGCGAGGAGCTGAGACAAATGCTGGCGGCCGCCGTCGGAAAAAGGGCGGCGGCGGCCGATCCGCCGTCTACGGGCATGACGGCGGCTAACTGAGCGGCGCCGGAAAGGGATGCCTTTTATGGTTCCAGGCAATCGGATCGCCCTCCTGCAAAACGGCGAAGGATTTTTCCCGGCGGTCGAAGCGGCCCTGGACCGGGCCGTCCAGGACATTTACCTGGAAACCTACATTTTTAAAAACGACGCCGTTGGAAGACGCATTGCGGAAGCGCTCGGGCGGGCGGCGCGGCGCGGCGTCAAGACGCATGTCCTGGTCGATGGATACGGCTCGCTGGATTTGCCGAAATCCATGGTCGACGATCTTGAGGCGGCCGGCGCGATGGTGTTGAAATTCCGCCCCAAGACCTCGCCCTGGACGCTGCGGCGCCGGCGGTTGCGACGTCTGCACCGGAAAATCGTGGTGGTGGACCGGGAGATCGCCTTTGTCGGCGGCATCAATATGGTCGATGATATGGGAATACCCGGTCAAACATCGCCCCGTTACGACTATGCCGTCAGCGTGGAAGGACCGCTGGTGGAAAACATTTACGATTCCGTCGCCCATGTCTGGTCCCGGGCGGCCCGGACCCGGTTGCTGGATTGGCGGAATCGGCGCGGCGACGACCGCGCTCCTTTGATTGAACCCCTCGGCCGGATGCGATCCGCATTCCTGGCGCGGGACAACATCCGTCATCGCCGGGATATCGAAGACGCCTATCTCGGGGCCATCGAAGGGGCAAAATCCGACATCGTCATTGCCAACGCTTTCTTTTTTCCAGGATTGAATTTTCGTCACGCGCTTCTGGACGCGGCCGGCCGGGGCGTCAGGGTGGTGCTGCTGTTGCAGGGAAAAGTGGAGAATCGATTGCTGCATTACGCCTCCCACGCCCTGTACGGCGATTTTCTCGACGGCGACATCGAAATTTATGAATATCACAAGAGCCTGATGCACGCCAAGGTGGCCGTGATCGACGAACATTGGGCCACGGTGGGCTCCTCGAATCTGGATCCTTTCAGCCTGTTGCTGTCGCTGGAGGCCAATGTCGTCGTTGAGGATGAAACGTTTGCAAAAGAGCTGAAACGCAGCCTGATGCGGGCCATCGAAGCCGATTCGAGACAAATTGTCGAGAAAAACTGGCGAACCAAGACCTTTCGGCTGCGCCTGGCAAGCTGGCTGTGTTACGGCCTGGTGCGATTCATGATCGGCATCGCGGGGTACGCCCCGGCCAAAAATTATCCCCAGAAACTATCCCGATGACAAGCCAATAAGGAAACATTTATCGTGAAGATCCATCCTAAAAACCTGCTCCATCCTATAAAGCTGTTTCGGCCTTTGCTGGGGTTGCCGGCGCGACCCGGCGGGATCGACCCGGCGCAACCGGTTTCCGGCGAAAGCCCCCCGCTGCGTGCGGAGCTGTTCGGCAGCGACCAGATGAAACTGCACGGCAAGGCCCTGGCGGAAACGCACCAATTGAGTTCCGAACGCCCCCTGGAGGGCCTTCTGACGCGCCTGGCGGAAAATGAAACGGTCCTGGTCGAGGCCCGCGCCCTGCTGATAAAGGCGGTTGCGGCCGATCTCAGAATCGCGCCGGCCGGAGAATGGCTGCTCGACAATTTCTATTTGATTGAAGAGCAGATTCGAATGGCCAGGCGGCACCTGCCCAAGGGGTACAGCCGGGAACTGCCGCGCTTGATGAACACGGCGTCAGCCGGGCAGCCGCGCGTATACGACATTGCGCTGGAAATCATCGCCCACGGCGACGGGCGGGTGGATCCGGAAAACCTGAGCCGTTTTGTGGCCGCCTATCAGTCGGCGACGATCCTGAAAATCGGCGAATTGTGGGCCATCCCCATCATGCTGCGGCTGGCCCTGATCGAAAATCTGAGACGGGTTGCCGCGCGGATCGCCGCCGACAGGATCGAACGAAACCGCGCCAACCATTGGGCCGACCTGATGACGGACATCGTCGCCAGGGACCCCCGGAACCTGATTCTGACGGTCGCCGACATGGCGCGGTCCCAGCCTCCTCTGCTGAGCGCGTTTGTCGCGGAGTTCACGCGCTGCCTTCAGCTTCAGGGCCCCGCGCTGTCCCTGCCGCTCACCTGGATCGAACAGCGGCTGGCCGAGTCCGGCCGGACCATCGAACACATGGTGAGCGCGGAGACGCAACAGCAAGCGGCGGACCAGGTTTCCATGAGCAACAGCATCGGCAGTCTCCGTTTCCTGGGCGCCATGGACTGGCGCGAGTTCGTCGAGACCATGAGCCATGTCGAGCAGACCCTGAAAGAAGATCCCGGCGATGTTTACGGCAAGATGGATTTCTCGACCCGCGACCGTTACCGCCATGTTGTGGAAAAGATCGCCAGGTGCAGCCCGCGCTCCGAGGTCGAGGTGGCGCGTCGGGCGAACCGGCTGGCTCATGAGCGCGCCGCTCAGAAAGGCACAGGCGACCGCGGCGCCCATGTCGGGTTCTACCTGATCGACGCGGGACGGGCGGAACTCGAACAAGCGGTGAAAATGCGCAACACGATGATCGACGCTCTGCGCAAGGCCGGCCGACGGATGCCGCTGCGGATGTATTGCGGCGCCGTTCTGCTGCTGACGGCGGTTTTCGCCGGAAGCTTCGCGGCCAGGGCTCATGCGGACGGAATGCAGGGTTGGGCCCTCGGGGGGTTCGGCTTGCTCCTGCTTCTGGGCGCCGGTCACCTGGCGGTCGCCCTGGTCAACTGGCTGGCGACGTTGCTGGCGACCCCGCGCCCGTTGCCGCGCATGGATTTCTCACGGGGGATCCCGTCGGAAATGCGCACCCTGGTGGTGGTCCCGACCATGCTGACGACCGCTCAAAACATCGAGGCGCTGATCGAGGCCCTGGAGGTGCGGTTTCTGGCCAATCGGGACGACCACCTGCATTTCGGTCTGTTGACCGATTTCAGCGATGCGGCCGAGGAAACGCTGCCGGAAGACGCAACCTTGTTGCGGCTGGCCAGGCAGGGGATCCAAGCGCTCAACGACGCGCATCGCCATCCGGAAGGCGATCATTTTTTCCTGTTTCATCGGCCGCGCCGCTGGAACCCGCGAGACGGAATCTGGATGGGGTATGAACGCAAGCGCGGCAAGCTCTCCGATTTGAACCAGCTTCTGCGCGGCAACGCCCAGGGCGCCGAAGGCGATCGTTTCGCCCTTGTCGTCGGCGACGTCCGGGTCCTGTCCGGCGTCAAGTATGTGATCACGCTGGACACCGATACGCAGCTGGGACGGGATTCGGCATGGCAGTTCGTGGGCGCCATGGCCCACCCGCTCAATGTGGCGCGCTACGATGAAACCCGGCGGCGCGTGGTGGCGGGATACGGCATTCTCCAGCCGCGGGTGGCGGTGAGCCTGTCCGGCATGAACCAGTCGCGGTATGCGCATATGTGCGCCAGCGAGCCCGGCATCGACCCTTATACGCGCGCCGTTTCAGATGTGTACCAGGACCTGTTCGGCGAAGGCTCCTTCATCGGCAAGGGCATCTATGATGTGGATGCATTCGAACAGGCTCTGGCCGGGCGTTTGCCCGAAAACCGGATCCTCAGCCACGATCTTCTGGAGGGGTGTTACGCCCGGTCCGGGCTGCTCAGCGACGTGCAGTTATACGAGGAATACCCGTCCCGCTACAGCGCGGACGTGAACCGCCGGCATCGATGGATCCGCGGCGATTGGCAGATCGCCCGCTGGCTGTTGCCGGACATTCCCACGCCCGATGCGCGCCGGCGGAAAAATCCGCTCTCCATGCTCTCCCGCTGGAAAATCTTCGACAACCTGCGACGCAGTCTGACGGCCGCGGCCCTGACCCTGCTGCTGCTGTGGGCCTGGATCGCACTGCCGTCGGCCGGGTTCTGGACATTGGCGGCGATCGGGATCCTTCTGATGCCGTCCTTGCTTGCATCGGCATTGAATGTGCTCCGGAAGCAAGACGATATGACCCTAGGCCAGCACCTCGCGGCCGAAGCGGATTCGGTCCGCGGATACGTCTTGCAGGCCGCCTTCACGCTCGCATGCCTGCCCTACGAAGCGTTTTTCAGCCTGGATGCAGCGATGCGCACCGGCTGGCGGCTGCTGATCACGAAAAATCGACTGCTCCAATGGAATGTGTCGGGCGAACCGGATCGTCAAAGCGGATCGGATCTCGCCGCCTCCTGGCGGACCATGTGGTTCGCCCCTGCTCTGGCCGCCGCCGCGGTAATGTATCTGATGGTTTGGAGACCGGGGGTTCTGACCGCCGCCGGACCTGTTTTGGGCCTCTGGTTCGCCTCGCCCGTCATCGCCTGGTGGGTCAGTCAACCCTTTGTCGGCCGCCGGGAAACCCTGACAACGGACCAGGCCCGCTTTCTGCGCGGGCTTGCCCGGAAAACCTGGGCGTTTTTCGACGTCTTCGTCGGCCCGGAGGATCACTGGCTGCCGCCGGACAACTACCAGGAGCATCCCGTTGCCGTGGTCGCCCACCGCACATCCCCGACCAACATGGGGCTGTCCCTGCTGGCCAATCAGACCGCCTACGATTTCGGCTATATTTCAGCCGGAACCCTTCTCGAACGGACAACGAAGGCGTTCCACGCCATGGAGGCGCTGGAACGACATCGCGGCCATTTCTACAACTGGTACGACACGCAATCCCTGAAACCGTTGCCGCCCCAATACATTTCGTCCGTGGACAGCGGGAACCTGGCGGGCCATCTGATGACATTGAGCCCGGGGCTGAGCGACCTGCCCGATCACAAGATCCTGGAAACGCGCCTGCTCGAGGGGTTGAGCGACACCATCGGGATCCTCGCGGACGCGGCGGGGAGCGCCCCAAACGCATCCGCTCAGGGCATTCTCGCCCGTCTTCAGCAGGACCTCGAAAGCGCCGTCGCCGCCCGACCCGGCACGCTCACGGCCTGGCGTCAGTTGCTGGATGGGTTGGCAACCGCCGCGTCCGCGTGGGCCGACGGCGCCGACGCCCCCGACGCGGGCCCAGACAGTCAGGCGGGGTGGTGGGCCGGGGCTTTTGCGGGGCAATGTCGCGACGCCCTCGACGACCTTGCGCATCTGGCGCCGTGGACACGCCTTCCGGCTTCTCAAAACAACCCCACGGACTTTCCCGATCTCGAAAAGGTTCCGACCCTGAACGAGCTGGCAACCCTGGAGGCCGATCTCCGGACGGCCATGGCGCAACACCCCGACGATGCCGCATCGCCTGAAAAACGCGCCCGGCTCGATGAGCTTCAACGCCTGGTCGCGGAGGGCAGCCGCCATGCCCGGGCGCGGATAGCGGCCATCGGGAAGCTCGTCGCGCAATGCGACGCGTTCGCCCGGATGGACCATGATTTTCTGTATGATGAAAAGCGCCATCTGCTGACCATCGGCTACAATGTCGACGAACACCGGCGGGATTCGGGCTACTACGATCTTCTGGCGTCGGAGGCGCGGTTGGCCGCTTTCGTGGGGATTGCCCGGGGACAACTGCCCCAGGAGAGCTGGTTCGCCCTCGGGCGTCTGGTCACCCTCGTCGGCGGCAAACCGATCCTGCTGTCGTGGAGCGGGTCGATGTTCGAGTATCTGATGCCGCTGCTGGTGATGCCGACCTACGAGCGCACCCTTCTCGAACAGACCTGCAAGGCCGCCGTAGCCCGGCAGATCGCTTATGGAAAACAACGCGGGGTGCCGTGGGGCGTCTCGGAATGCGGGTACAACGCCATCGATGCACAGCTCAATTACCAATACCGCGCCTTCGGCGTGCCCGGCCTGGGAATCAAACGGGGGCTCGCCGAGGACCTGGTGATTGCGCCCTATGCCTCGGCCCTGGCGCTGATGGTGGCGCCCGGCCAGGCATGCCTCAATTTGGAACGGCTCGCCGCCGACGGTCTTGAAACCCGGTATGGGTTTTACGAAGCGGTCGATTACACGCCGTCGCGTCTGCCGCGCGGACAATCGCGCGCCGTGGTGCGGTCCTTCATGGCCCATCACCAGGGCATGAGTCTTTTGTCGCTGGCCCATTCGCTCCTGGACCGACCGATGCAGAAACGATTCGAGTCGGTCCCCATGTTCCAGGCGACCCGGCTGTTGCTTCAGGAACGCATTCCCAAAACGACGGCGCCGGATGCGCACGCCAACGGCATCTCCGAGCACCGCCCGGCCGCCGGCGACGCCGAGGGGCATATCCGGATTTTTACCAGCCCCGATACGGCGAGCCCGGAAGTGCAATTGCTCTCCAACGGACGCTATCATGTGATGATCACCAATGCCGGCGGCGGTTACAGCCGCTGGAAGGACCTCGCCGTCACCCGCTGGCGCGAAGACCGCACCCGGGACAACTGGGGCGCATTCTGTTACATCCGCGACACGAATACCCGCGAGGTCTGGTCCGCCACATATCAGCCGACCCTCAGGCGGTCCGGCCGGTCCGAGGTGATTTTCTCCGAAGGGAAAGCCGAATTCCGCTCCCGCCATCACCATTACGACGCCCATGTCGAGATCGCGGTTTCCATCGAGGACGACATCGAGATGCGCCGCATGCGCATCACCAACCGCGCCCGGACGCGGCGCGCCATCGATGTCGCCAGTTATGCGGAAGTGGTGCTGGCCCCGCCCGCCGCGGACGCCCAGCATCCGGCGTTCAGCAATCTGTTTGTGCAGACCGAGATTTTGCGACAAAAGGGGGCGATCCTGTGTACGCGCCGACCCCGTTCCGAGGAGGAGCGATCGCCCTGGATGTTGCACCTGATGGCCGTGCACGGGGCTGAAACCGGAGACATTTCCTATGAGACCGATCGCATGAAATTCATCGGCCGGGGAAACACGGTCGCCGACCCGCAAGCGATGGCCGGCGCGGGGGGCCTTTCGGGCAGCGAAGGGTCCGTGCTCGATCCCATTGTCGCAATCCAACGCCGGATCACCCTCGATCCCGACGAATCGGCGATCATCAACATCGTCTCCGGCATTGCCGAAACCCGTGACGCCGCCATACGTCTTGTGGAAAAATATCAGGATCGCCGGCTCGCCGACCGGGTTTTCGATCTGGCCTGGACCCATAGCCAGGTGCTGCTGCGTCAACTCAACGCCTCGCAGGCCGACGCCCAGCTCTATGGGCGTCTTGCCGGTTCGATCCTCTACGCCGATGCCGCCCTGCGAGCCGACCCAAGCGTCCTGAAAAAAAACCGGCTCGGACAATCCGATCTCTGGGGATACGCCATCTCCGGCGATCTGCCGATCGTACTGCTGAGAATCGAGGACGCGGCCAATATCGACCTGGTGCGCCGGCTGGTGCAGGCCCACGCCTATTGGCGGTTAAAAGGCCTGGCGGTGGACCTGGTGATCTGGAACGAAGATCGCGCCGGTTACCGGCAACTGCTTCACGACCGGATCATGGAGATCATCGCCGCTGGCACTGAGGCCAGGGAGTCCGAGCGGCCCGGCGGCATATTCGTCAGGCCCGGGGATCAGATTTCGGAACAAGACCGCATCCTGATCCAATCGGTCGCCCGCGCCATTTTCACCGACCGCCGCGGGACCCTGGCGGACCAGCTCAACCGTCCGCGCCCGGGAAACGCTTTCCCGCCCCCGCTCGTCGCGACGAGAACGCACCGCATTGCCCCCCCGCCCGTGGCCGCGTCGCCGCGCAGCGATTTGCTGTTTTACAACGGGATGGGCGGGTTTACGCCGGATGGGCGCGAATACGTCGTCACCACCGCCCACGGGCGGGCGACGCCGGCGCCCTGGGTGAATGTGCTGGCCAATCCGCACTTCGGGACCATCGTTTCGGAGACCGGTTCGGCCTGCACATGGAGCGAAAACGCCCATGAGTTCCGCCTCACCCCCTGGTCCAATGATCCGGTCGGCGATTCGAGGGGAGAGGCGCTTTACATCCGTGACGAAGAGCGAGGCCACTTCTGGTCGCCCACGCCCCTGCCGCGCCCCGGAAACACGCCCTACGTCGCCCGCCACGGCTTCGGCTACAGCGTCTTCGAGCACGCCGAACGCGGCATCCGGTCGGAGCTGTGGGTTTACGTGGCCCTGGACGCCGCCGTCAAGTTCATGGCGCTGAAAGTGCGAAACACCACGGACCGACCCCGCCGGCTTTCGATCACCGGATACGCGGAATGGGTGTTGGGCGACCTGCGGCCTGAATCGACCCTGCATGTGATCACCGAAACAGACCCCCAGACCGGCGCCATCTTTGCGCGGAATCCGTATAACGCGGAGTTCCGGAACCGGGTTGCGTTCTTCGACGTGGATGAGGCCGCGCACGCCGTCACCGGCGACCGGACGGAATTCCTGGGTCGGAACGGCGCGCCGGGGCATCCTGCGGCCATGAAGCGCGTGGGCCTTTCCGGCAAGATGGGGGCCGCCCTGGATCCCTGCGCCGCGATTCAGGTGAGCTTCGATCTGGCCGGCGGGCAGGAGCGGGAAATCTTTTTCAAGCTCGGGGCCGGACAAGACGCCGACGATGCCCGCAATCTGATCCATCGGTTTCGAGGCCCCGCCGCGGCGCGCATCGCCCTCGACGCGGTGTGGCGGCATTGGGCCCACACCCTGGGGGCGGTTTATGTGGAAACGCCTGATCTGTCCGTCAACGTGCTGGCCAACGGCTGGCTGCTCTACCAGACGCTGGCGTGCCGGCTCTGGGCGCGCGCCGCCGCCTACCAGTCGGGGGGCGCGTTCGGTTTCCGTGATCAGCTGCAGGACGCCATGGCGCTCATCCACGCCGAACCGCATCTCCTGCGCGAGCACCTGCTCCGGTGCGCGGCCCGTCAATTTCCGGAAGGCGATGTCCAGCATTGGTGGCATCCGCCGGCGGGCCGGGGGGTGCGCACCCGCTGTTCGGACGATCGCCTCTGGCTGCCGCTGGCCACCTGCCGGTATGTCCAGGCCACCGGGGACACGGGGGTCCTGGACGAGCCCATCCCCTTTCTTCAGGGCCGCCCGTTGGAAGCGGATGAAGAATCTTATTACGATCTGCCCGGGCCTTCCGAGGAGACGGCCGATCTTTACGAACACTGCGTCCGCGCCATTGTCCACAGCCTCTCTTTCGGCGAGCGCGGCCTGCCGCTGATCGGTTCGGGCGACTGGAACGACGGCATGAACCTGGTGGGCGAACACGGCAAGGGCGAGAGCGTGTGGTTGGGATTTTTCCTGTATGACGTGCTGATGCGCTTCGCGGTGGTCGCCCGAACCCATGGCGACGCGGCGTTCGCCGAGCGGTGCATCGGGGAGGCGGCGGGCCTGCGGCGCCATATCGATCAAAACGGATGGGACGGCGCCTGGTACCGCCGCGCTTACTTCGACGACGGCACGCCCCTCGGATCAGCGGAAAATCCCGAATGCCGGATCGATTCCATTGCACAGAGCTGGTCCGTTTTGTCGGGGGCGGGTTTGTCTGGGGCGGGTTTGTCTGGCGCGGGCGGCGACGACCGCTCGCGGATGGCCATGGAAGCGGTGGATCGACATCTCGTTCGACGCGAGCATCGACTGATCCAGCTTCTGGACCCGCCTTTCGACGATTCGGCCCTGAACCCCGGCTACATCAAAGGGTACGTGCCCGGCGTGAGAGAAAACGGCGGGCAATACACCCACGCGGCGATATGGACGGCCATGGCCTTCGCCCGCCTGGGGGACAACCGGCGCGCCTGGGACCTCTTTGCCATGATCAACCCCGTGAACCATGCCCGATCACCCGAGGAAGCCGCTGTTTACAAGGTGGAACCCTACGTGGTCGCCGCCGACGTCTATGCGGCGCCGGCGCACATCGGCCGCGGCGGCTGGACATGGTACACGGGCTCGGCCGCCTGGATGTACCGGCTGATCGTGGAATCGCTCCTTGGGCTCGAACGCGATGTGGACAAGCTGCGGGTTACCCCCTGCCTGCCGTCGGATTGGGAAGGGTTCAAGCTGCACTACCGCTACCGGGAGACGTTTTACCACATCGCGGTCTCGCAAGTTTCCGCCGACGAAGGCGGGATGCGCGTCATTGCCGACGGGATCGACCAACCCGATCGGACCATCCCGCTTGTTGACGACCGCCAGGACCACCAGGTGGAAATACGGATGCCCGGCCCGGGCGAATGACCCGCCTCGGCATGTTCAAAAGGTCATATTCAACCAGTGGTTGAATATGACCTTTTTTTGTGGCGATCGGCGCCCTTTTTACGAGATGGCTATTTAATTATTATATGAAATATCAATAACATAAAAAAATAATAAACGTATGGCGCGAAGATTGCATATATTGATGGCAGGGTAAAGGAAAAAAGCACCGTGAAAAATCCGTTATGCGCCGATCATCCCGATAGGGATGTTCACGCACTACCAACTCAAACCCGAACAAAACAGGAGAAGCGTCATGAAATCGAGTACGAGAGACAACGCCGAAGGCAAGATGCACCAGGTCAAGGGCAAGGTCAAAGAAGTCGCCGGGAAAGCAGTCGGCAATCGTGGTCTGGAAATCGAAGGCAAAGTCGAAAATCAGGAAGGAAAGGTCCAGGAAAAGACAGGCGGTTTAAAGAAGGCTGTGGGCAACTAAACAGTTTTTTCATGCGCCAGGCCACTTCCGGCCCGGCGTGGATTTATCATCATCTAAAGAAGGAGAATCGAAATGTTGTGGACAATTGCAATAATACTGGGCGTTCTGTGGCTGCTGGGCTTTGTGAGCAGCTACACGATGGGTGGACTGATTCATATTCTGCTGGTGCTCGCGATCATCGTGGTCCTGATCAATGTCATTCAGGGGCGGCGAGCCGTGTAATCGGCGGAATATCATCCATCACTTCAACACGAAAGATCAAGGGCCTGTCCGAAGGCCGCATTTTTGACCCCAGAGAGCTGCATCCTTGCCCGGAACCAAATCTGCGGTTTTCGGATAGGCGATAAGGAGGCCGATAGTATCCATTTAACTTTAGAGGGAGCAAAGGGAAAGGGAATAAAGATGAAAGCTGTTATTTTGCTTTTTTCTGGATTGTGCATCTTATTTGCAGTGGTCGAGTTTGCAACAGCGGCCTCGTTATTCTTTGGAATTGGTGTTTTCAGCATTTCGAGCGCGATGAGGCGGCGTCATGAAGAGTCATAAAATATTGAACCCAGCCCCATCAACCCCTGAAACCTTTTCCATCATCGGCCTGGGCGCTTCCGCCGGCGCCCTGGAGGCCCTGAAATCCGTATCGCCATCCCCCGCCGATATGCTGGAACTGATCGACGAACTGCAAATTCACCAGGCGGAACTGGAAATTCAGAACGAAGAACTCAAGCGGGCCCAGGATGAGCTGTCCGACCTTCACCGGGAATACGAGCGGTTGTATGAATTCGCGCCCTGCGGCTACCTGACCTTGAACGCCAGAAGAATCGTCACCCGGGCCAACCTCACCGCCATGTCCCTTCTGGGGGAAACAAAGCACGGTCTTCTCCATTCGGGCATCGGCCGCCTCGTTGCTCCGGGCTGGATGGACCCTTACCACGACGCCCTGCACAATGCCGCGAAAACCGGCGAAAAACAGTGCATCGAACTGATGCTGAAAAAGACAAACGGGTCGGCCGGCTGGGTCCGGGCGGACATCGAGGCGGACCGGGACGACGCCGGCGCCGCGATGCAGTGGCGAATGGTGCTGCTGAACATCGCCGAAACCAAGGAAATGGAAGCCCAGCTCCGCCACGCCCGAAAAATGGAGTCCATCGGAACGATGGCCGGGGGCGTCGCCCATAATTTCAACAACATGCTCTGCGTGATTCTCGGCAACGCTGAACTGGCCATGGATTATGCGGCGGATATGGGGCCGGCGCGCAAATTTCTGGCGCAAATCATGATGGCCGGCCAACGGGGCGCGGACCTCGTGAAGCAGATCCTCAAATTCAGCCACAAAACCGACCATGCATACAGCCGAATCGACGCCGTCGCCGTCATCGAGGAAACGATCCGGTTCCTCCGATCCGTGGTTTCGACCACGGTCGATATCCGCGCCGACCTTCCCCACGCGGAAATTCCGTTTGCCGGCGACCCGGCCCAGATCCAGCAGGTCCTGATGAACCTGTGCCTCAACTCGGCCCGGGAAATTGAAGAAATGGGCGGGACCATCGACATCGCCGCCGGGATCGCGACCCTGAAACCGGCCGACGTCAAGCAACGCCCGGGCCTTTCTCCGGGCGAATACGTCAAGATTACCGTCCGCGACAACGGACCGGGCATCGACCCCGGCGTCATCGACCGGATTTTCGACCCCTTCTTCACGACTCAAGAGGTGGGCAAAGGCGACGGCCTGGGCCTTTCGGTCGTCCACGGCGTCGTCAAGGACCACGGCGGCGCCGTTTTCGTGGACAGCCGACCCGGGGACGGTGCGGTCTTCACCCTGTTTTTCCCGGCGGCGTCCGAAAAACCACGGGCCGAGCCAGGGCCGACCGGGGAAATCCCCACGGGCGGCGAGACCATCCTGTTTGTCGATGACGAGGAATCCATAGCCAACATGGCGACATTAATGATCGAAAAATTGGGTTACGAGGTCCAAACGCTGCTGGACCCGGCGGCGGCCCTGACGCTGTTCCGGTCGGCGCCCCAACGGTTCGACCTGGTCATATCGGACATGAGCATGCCGCGGATGACCGGCATTGCATTGTTTGAAAAGCTGAGGGAAATTCGATCGGACATTCCCGTCATCCTTTGCACGGGCCACAGCGCTCACATCGATCAGGCGAAAGCCGAAGCCCTCGGCATCGACGGGTTTGTCATGAAACCCGTCGGCGGACGGGAACTGGGCATGGCCATTCGAAAAGCGCTGGATGGCGCCAAGGCGGATCAATCATCAGGGGTTTCATCAATCAATATTGCCATATAAATCCTGAAGATGCGTTCTGAAATGCAATGCATGAACATGTCGGCACGGATTATGAATACTTTGTTAAGAGCAAAGCAGGGACAATCTATAAACGCTGAATGGAAAGGAGATATCATGTTAAACCACATGGAAATTCAAAATGCCGATGAACGGCTGTCAGAGGTCGACGAACTCCTCCGGCAAATTCATTGCGATGTTTTCAACGACATGGAAGATGCGCATCGCCTGGAATTCGAAAAACACGCTCAAAACCTGAGAATGATCAAGGTTCAGGAAAAGAGCGGACAGGAAGGCGCGTCGGAACCGAACTCCGGCGCCAGTGGCGTGCACGAGGCGATCCTGGACATTGTAAAAGCCATGCATGGCGTGAAAAGAAAAGACAAGGCCAAAGAGGCCGGCGGGAAACAGGCGGTTATCTCGCCTCCCTCCGCCGGAAGCGTGACGAAGCCAGGGCCAAACTGACGGAAAAAGTGAAAGCCAAGTTTTAATCAACGCCGGGGCCGTCGAGCGATGCGCCGATGACCGCGAATTCGACGCCGCCCGAGGCCCGGGAGCGCTTCCCATGTACAAAGAAGAACGGTTCAACAGCGTCACCCACATGATCGGCGCGGCGGCGGCCATTGCCGGAACCGCCGCGCTGATCGCGGCCGGCGCGCGGCAGGGCGACCCCTGGAAGGTTGCAAGCTTCAGCGTCTACGGCGCCAGTCTCATATTGTTGTATCTTTTCTCAACGCTCTACCACAGCCTGCGACGCAAGGGCAAAGGCATTTTCCGCAAGTTCGACCACCTTGGCATTTATGTGCTCATCGCCGGCACCTATACGCCGTTCACCCTGGTTACCCTTCGGGGCCGGTGGGGCTGGTGGATGTTCGGACTGATATGGGGGTTGGCGGTCCTGGGCATCGTCGTGGAACTATCAGGACGAAAAGGGCGTCGGATTCTCCCGATGGTGATTTATCTGGTGATGGGCTGGTTGATGGTCATCGCCCTGAAGCCCCTTCTCCTTTACCTGGGGACGATGGGCTTCATCTGGCTTCTTGCGGGCGGTTTGTTTTACACATCCGGCCTGATCTTTTACGCGCTGGGGAAAAAGGCGGTCTATTTTCACGGCATCTGGCATGTGTTCGTGCTTGCAGGCAGTCTCTGTCACTATGTCGCCATATTTCGCCATGTCGCCTGAGCCGGGGGGGCGCCTTGCCCCGGCAATTCGGGGCACAGGCTTCACGGACAGCGATTTTTATCAATACGTCAAACGGGCGGATACAGACGAATGAAAACTTGCCAGGAGACAACATCGGCGGCGGTCATCGATGCCGTCGTCCACTATGCTGAATCGTTGCTGGATCTTCATTTCAAGAGCGTTAAAAAGAATCGGTACAGCGCCCCATGCCCATTCCATGCCGACGCCAAAGAAGACTTTCAGGTGTATGTCAATAAAGATGACGAGGTCCGGTTCCATTGCTTCGGCGCCTGCAAGGGCGATTGGGACATTTGCGACCTGATCGTTCTGCGCAAGCAATATCGGTTGAGAAAAGCACGGCAGGTTTGGGCCGAGTACATGGGGGCCGGAGAATTTGAGCTGGATGCCGGCGGCGGCGCCTGTATCCCCGAACCCGACGACACGTCGCCGCCCGATGATCCGGTTGGTTTTGTCGAACCGATGAAACCGGATCAAAAGAATGTCGCCGCTTTGGAAGAGGCCGCCAAATTCTACCATGATCTTTTGATGCTGAATGAAAACCGGTTCAAGCCCATTTGGGATTATCTTGCCCGCCGGGGCGTCGGAAAAGACGCCTCAAGCGAGTTCAACATCGGCTACGCCCCGCCGTACGACGATGAACAGCACCAAGGCAGGGCGCTGGTGGACGGCTTCCTGCCGCGCTTTCAAAAGAATTATGAGACCTTCAAGGCCTTCACGGATGCCGGATTGGTCCGGTTGTTAAACGATAAAAACGCCAGGGAATATGGATACTATTGCCGGCAGATCGATTTCAGACGGAAATATCCGTTTTCAAGAAATTACGGCGATTCCTTAGCGGGGCAAATGGTGTTCCCCATTTATGATGCAGATGCCCGCGTGACCGGACTTCTCGGCAGACGCCCGGGCGACAGGGGCATCCGCTGGCTCAAACACCAGACCAGAGAGGTTCCCCTTTCCGCCAGGGAATGGCTTTACGGCATTGAAAAGGCGGAACGCTATATCCGGCAATACCGGACAATCATTCTGGTGGAGGGCGTCTTTGATTATTTTGCCTTCTACAACCTGCTCCGGGACCAGGACAAACCGGTCGTGGTTTCGACACTGGGCGCCTATGTCGCTTCCGAGGCGGCGGCCATTCTCAACGGCCTCGATATCGAGCACTTCATTGTCGCCTATGACTGGGATGAACTGGGCAGAAACGGCATCGAACGGATGGTGGCCAAATCCGGCGGATGGCTCTATTACCTTGGCGGCCTGGCTAAAGATCAGAGTCCTTACGATATGTTGAAGCCGGTGGTCAAGGGCATCAGCGGCTTTTCCCTGGAACATCCGTTTTAATGGTGGACGCGTTTATTGGTGGACGCGGAAAGTTCTGCCGATCCGGTGTGAAAGAATCAAGATCGGCCGACAAGGCGGATTCAGGCGATAACAAACTGGCGGTCACTATCGTTCGCCACAGGAAGGAGGTGATGAATATGCCGAATCAAGATGGAACCGGACCCAAAGGTCAGGGACCGAAGACGGTCATGGCAAGGGCAAGGGCAAGGGCAAGGGCGAGGGCGAGGGCAAGGGCGAGGGAAAGGAAAATAGCCCTGGTCAAGGTGCGATGACTGGAGGGAAGAATGGCATTAAGGAAGAAACCAATAAGTAAGTGATTCAGTTTTCAACGTTCATGGACGCCTGTCAGAAGAACCTGACGGCGTTAAGAAAGGAGGCCATCATGCTTTGGACCCTATTTGTGATTCTACTGGTTTTGTGGGCGGTGGGGCTGTTGACCGGCTACACGATGGGCGGCGTCATTCATGCCCTGCTGGTCATCGCCGTTATTGTGATCCTGATCCAGGTATTTCAGGGACGAAAACGGACGTAAATTGTCCTGTCATCGCCGGACGATGCGAACTATTAAAAATAAAGGAGTTGCTGCCATGAAAAAGAGACGTGGGGTTATTGGCTGTCTGGTTCTGATCGTGTTTGTCGCCGCCTTGGCGGCCTGTGCATCGACCTCCCAAAAGTCAAGCACCGGGGAATACGTGGACGACGCGGTCATCACGACCAAGGTCAAATCGCTGCTTGCAGCCGATGATTTTCTCAAGTCGTTCCAGATCAACGTTGAAACCTACAAGGGCGTCGTTCAACTAAGCGGTTTCGTTAATTCTCAAGCAGCCGTCGATAGGGCTGTCGAGATCGCTGAAAGCGTCCAGGGGATCCAATCCGTCAAGAATGATCTTATCGTCAAATAGGCGGGCAATAAAAGGGGGAATACGGCCCCGTTGATTCAGATCGTCATTGTTTTGGTTGTCGTTGGGATCCCGTTCAAATGGCCCTGAAAGGGCGTCACATACCAGACCAGGCCAACGCCCTGGGGGCGGCGTCTTTTTACGGATATTCCCAATTCCCGGGGCGTTGCCTTGGTCTGGTGTGTCCAACCCCTTCGGGGTTTGCAATCTCGATCCATCAGAATGAAAAGGGAGGCGTCACATAATGGAAGAACTGAATGTGGTCATTGCCGGGGCGGCCGGTGAAGGCGTGCAGACCGTCGGGGAAGTGCTTGCGGAAACCATCGCGGGGCACGGTTACGCCGTATTCGCCTGGCAGGAATTCGAATCCAGAATCCGGGGAGGCCAGAACAGTTATTCCATCCGGATCAGCGAAAAGCCGGGCAATGCGCCGCTCATGAGAGCGGATATTCTTCTGGCGTTGAACGACGGCGCGTCCTTGAAATACGGGTCGCTGATTCAAACGGACGGCATTCTCATCGCGGAGAAAAAGACTCGGGACCGGATGATCGCCATTGCATTTTCGGATATCGCCGAGAAGGAACTGGGCAACAAGATCTACGCCAACACGGTGGCCGTCGGCGCGCTGGCCGCGGCGATCGGCATGAATATAGAAGTTCTCCATGAGGTTCTTGCTCAAAAATTCGCCTCAAAAGGGGAGCCAGTGGTGGCGGCCAATCGTGTCGCGGCCGAGAAAGGCTATCTCCTCGCCCAGGAAGGCTGCCGGGACATTTGCCCCTGGCGACTGCCGGAACGGGACACCCGATGCCAACTCGTCTCGGGAACAGAGGCCCTTGCCATGGCGGCTGCTCTGGCCGGGTGCCGGTTCATTGCGGCGTATCCCATGTCGCCTGCGACCGGCATCGTCGCCTTTCTGGCCGAAAACGAGAAGGAATTCGAAATTTTCACCGAACAGGCGGAAGATGAGATTTCGGCCGTCAACATGGCCATCGGCGCCGGTTTCGCCGGAGCCCGGGCCATGACGGTCACCTCCGGCGGCGGCTTCGCTTTGATGGTGGAAGCCGTCAGTCTGGCCGGGATGATCGAAACACCCGTGGTCCTTGTCCTGGGGCAGCGGCCGGGACCCGCCACCGGACTTCCGACCCGCACCGCTCAGGGCGATCTCCTGTTCGCCGTCCACGCCGGACACGGCGAATTTCCCAAACTGGTGCTGGCGCCCGCCGATGCAAAAGACATCTTCAGACAAACCGTGCGCGCCTTCAATCTCGCCGATCGATTTCAGATACCGGCCATTGTGCTCGCCGATCAGCTCCTGCTGGATTCTCTCTTTTCAGTGGAAGACATTCGATTGGAACAATATGCGCCCGAATTCCATTTGGCGGACCCATCCGTTATCGACGATTACCTTCGCTATCAGGTAACGGAAACCGGCGTATCCCCGCGCCTGTATCCGGGTCAAAGCCCGCATCTCGTGACCGCGGACAGCGATGAACACGATTCTATGGGCCACATCACCGAAGACCTGGCCGAAACCGTGCCGGCAATGGTGGAAAAACGCCTCGCGAAGTATCGGGCCTTGAAATCCGAGATGCGCCCGCCCGAGGAAATCGACGTCGAGGGGTCGGACCGGATTCTGGTGGGATGGGGCTCTTCCCGCCCGGCCCTGCTGGAAACCCTTGAAGGGCTTCACAAAAATGGGATCCGGGCGGGCATGATCCATTTCACGGATCTGTGGCCGCTGCCGGCATACCGGTTTCCCGAAAGCAAGACGTACTGGAGCGTCGAAAACAACGCCACCGGCCAACTGGCGAGGTTGCTGCGCTCCGAATACGGAATCACGTTTTCCGGCCGGATCCACCGGTATGACGGCCTGCCCTTGACGGGTCCATACATTCAGGAGAAGCTGCAATGGTGAAAATCGACGACTACAAGAACGATGTTCCTGTCCAGTGGTGCCCCGGATGCCCGAATTTCGGAATCCTCAACGCTCTCAAGACAGCGTTGAC
Organism: Desulfobacteraceae bacterium; assembly: GCA_011390065.1. Classification (GTDB taxonomy): domain Bacteria; phylum Desulfobacterota; class Desulfobacteria; order Desulfobacterales; family JAABSP01; genus JAABTD01. Next base: position 13,005 of record JAABTD010000014.1, on the reverse strand, counting down.
GGCATTGGGGAAACAGCCCCACGAGTGTTGCCTCGTTTCCGGCATCGGGCAGGCCGCCAAATTGCCTCACTATCTCAACTGTAATTTTTTCAATGGACTTCACGGAAGAGCCCTTCCGGCGGCCCTGGGCATTTATGTGGCCAATCCTCGCCTGACTACCATCGTCGTCACCGGGGAAGGCGACTGTTACGGTGAAGGCGGCAATCATTTCCTCCATGCGCTCCGTCGCAATCCCGATATCACGGTCGTGGTCCATAACAACGAGTTTTACGCCCTCACCAAAGCTCAGGCTTCCCCGACCACGAGGGTTGGAGAGAAACGAAGCCTCCACATCCACGGCGTGGAAATCGCGCCCCTGAACATGCCGGCTGTTGCCGTCGTCCATGACTGTACGTTCGTGGCCCGGGGTTTTGCAGGGGACGGCGATCATTTGAAATCACTTTTGGTGGAAGCCATTGGTCATCCCGGATTGTCCATTGTCGAAATCATCCAGCCGTGCATCACCTGGGGGACCCATCCGATGAGCTGGTACCGGGAAAGGGTCTATACACTGGGTGACGATTATGACCCGGCCGACCGAAAAGCGGCCCTGGAAAAAACCATGGAAACCGGGGAAAGGATCGCTACCGGCATTTTGTACCGCGCCGCGCCGCGCAAACCTTTCGCGGATCGATTCCGCAAAGAGATTGTCGATCTGCCATTTGCGGAGGTAAAACCGGTTTCTCCGGAAAAAATTTCGGGGTTTATGTCCGGCCTGAGAACCAAGCGGTGAGCCGGCCTGGAAGACATTATGTTTAAAGAACTCGAACTGGACCCAAGGCAACGCAGGACCGTTGCCGCCGCGATCACGCTGGGAGCGGTTTTGGTGCTTTTGGCGGTTTTCGGCGCGACCGTTTGGGGGCTGGCGCGCTTTGTCGGCGCCTTTCAGAATGTGTTGCTGCCGCCCATAGTTGCGGGCATCCTGGCGATGCTGTTGCGACCCTATTACAACTTGCTGGTCAAGGCCTGCCGCGGATCCCAGGCCGGGGGCCTGGTTCTGTTTTTTCTTTTCGCGCTCATTCCGCTGGGAGTCTTTATCTGGTTCGTCGGCGTCTCCGCGGCCAATGAATTGGTCCGGCTGTTCGAAGACTTGCCGTCCATGCTCGATGCCATGCTTGAGACGGGTCGGTCTCTTCGGCCGCAAGTCGCCGCACTGCTGGAGAAGTACGGGCTGATGTCCGAGTTTAGCGACCTGCTGGAGGATCCCGTGGAAATGGTGGCCAACGTGCTCCGGGCTTCGTGGGAGCGCATGTTGCAGCCCATTGCTCAGATGTTTCAGTCCGTGATGGGGTTGTTCATCTGGGCGGCGCTTCCACTCTATTTAGCCTTCTTTCTCATGGCGAAGCCATTTGAACCCGAGCAGATTAGTGAATTTTTGCCGTTCCTGAAGAAGGAAACCAGAGAAGACGTTATCTATCTGTTCGATCAGTTCATCGGCATCCTCCTAACGTTCTTCCGCGGTCAGATCATCATCGCCTCAGCCCAGGGCGTACTTTTTGCCATAGGGTTTGCTCTGGTTGGGTTTCCCTACAGTATCCTTATCGGCATGACGCTGGGGTTTCTCAACGTCATCCCCTACCTGGGGAGCATCGTGGGTCTCGCCGTTGCGCTGCCGCTGGCCTATTTCGGCGAGGATGGAGGTGGTTTGCGGGTGGCGCTGACGCTGGTCGTATTCGGTGTGGTGCAGACAATCGAAGGCTATCTTCTCACTCCGAGAATTATGGGCAATCGCACGGGCCTGCATCCGGCCCTCATCATTTTCGCGGTCTTCTTCTGGGGCGTCGCACTCGGCGGCATTCTCGGCATGATACTTGCGATTCCTTTAACCGCCTTTGCCGTGGTATTCTGGAGGTTGTTGAAGAAGAAGTATATTGCGGAAGTAGTGTAAAGATGAACTCGAAGAGAGTTAAGCCGGCTATGGCAAAAGGCGAACATCATGCTTTACGCGGACTGGCGCTCCGCCGCGGCCGCGCACCTGCCGGCAAGCATGGGCGTTCGGCCCCACAGGACATGCCAATGAATGAGGCAGCGCCGTCATGAGAGCACAGGTTTTCAAAACATGGAGCCGCATTCGTTCCAGTTTCTGGTTTCTCCCGGCAGTCATGGCCGGTGGGGCGATGGGGTTGGCCTTCGCCACTATCGCCGTGGATGGGCTGGTGTCGGACTGGTTGACGCTTAACTGGGGTTGGACTTTCACCGGCGGAGCGGAGGGGGCGAGTTCCTTGCTGGGGACCATCGCCGGATCGATGATCACCATCGCCGGGGTGGTTTTTTCGATGACCCTGGTCGCCCTATCGCTTGCCTCGTCACAGCTTGGCCCGCGTCTGCTCCGCAATTTCATGCGCGACACCACGACCCAAATGGTACTCGGCACCTTTGTCGCCACCTTCCTGTACTGCTTGCTCGTCCTGCGCACCATCCGCCGCCCTGACGAGATCGTTTTCGTCCCTCAATTGTCTGTCACCCTCGGTGTTCTGCTCGCGGTCGCGAGTGTGGGCGTGTTGATCTACTTCATCCATCACATGTCCATTTCTATCCAGGCCAACGAGATCGTGGCGCAGGTCGGAACGGAATTGATCGAGGGAATAGAGCGCCTGTTCCCGGAAAAAATCGGTCGGGGAGCGCCACGGATTCCGACGGAGCCGCCCGACGCAGGCTTCCTCGACACGTTCGGTCGGGAGGCGCGTCCGATTGTCTCTGCCAAGGACGGCTATCTAAAGTTCGTCGATGGGGACGCTCTGATGACATTGGCCATGCAAGAGGATGTCGTTATTCGACTGGAGCGACGACCCGGCCACTATCTCGTTGCCGCCCGCCCGCTGGCGCTGGTCTGGCCGGGAAGCAGGGTTACCGATGGGCTTAAGGACCGCATTAAGTCCGCGTTCGCCCTGGGTAACCAGCGAACGTCCGTTCAGGACATTGAGTTCGCGATCAACCAGCTCGTCGAAATCGCGATACGAGCCCTCTCCCCCGGGGTGAATGACCCGTTCACGGCGATGACGTGTGTGGACCACTTGGGGTCTGCACTGTGCCGCCTGGCTCAACGAGACATGCCGTCGCCTTATCGACATGACTCTCAGGAACAGCTTCGGCTCATTACGCCTGTCTTCACGTTCCCGGATGTCACGGACGCAGCGTTCAACCAGATCCGGCAATATGGCCGCACCAGCACTGCGGTAGCCACCCGTCTGCTGGAAACGATTGCCGAGGTTGCGAAATCCGTACATCGGACAGAGGACCGCGCTGCGCTGTTGCGGCACGCCAAGATGATCGTCCGAGGGGCGCGCGGCGGGTTGCTGGAAGACGAGGACCGCCAAGAGGTGGAAGAACGCTTTCAATCCGCGAACCAATTGTTGAGCGAGTCGCCGGATTCCAACCTCTGAAATGCACATACTCAGCTATCATCCCGATGTCAAATCGGCCGAACCATTCACTGGTGCGGACGCAAAAAGCCGCGCAGCACAGTTCAAACGTTAAATGCTGCCCGAAAACAAGTTGTGGCGGCTATAACCGCCAACCCTGTATCGGAGAACAACCTTGACCACCGCCGTCTGGTTTGCATTGATCGGAACCCTGTTGATCATGATGGGTTTGCGCTCACCCCTTCTCCAGCGTTTCGGTCTGACGCCAACCCTTATCTATCTCGCTGTCGGGGTAGCTCTCGGGCCATCGGTTTTTGGAGCTTTTCATTTCAATCCGCTAAAACAGGCCCATTTGCTGGAAGTGCTTGCCGAAGTCGCGGTTCTGATGTCGTTGTTTATCGCCGGCATGAAAATGCCCGTTCCGTTCAGATACCAGGAATGGCATGCTCCAGTGCGACTCGCATTTATCTCCATGACGATCAGTGTCGCTCTGACAGCTGCTTTTGGTTATTACGTGCTGGCCTTACCTCTGGGCGCGGCTATTCTGCTGGGAGGTATTTTGGCGCCGACCGATCCTGTGCTGGCCACGGATGTACAGGTTCGGCACATGGGCGATAAAGACCTTTTGCGGTTTACCCTGACCAGTGAAGCGGGCATGAATGACGGCAGTGCATTTCCGTTTGTCATGCTGGGACTGGCAATGCTCAGCGCTCCGGCCGGCTACGAATTGCTTGGGGCCTGGATGCTGAAGGACGTTTTGTGGTCGACGGCATCCGCCCTTGTCGTGGGGATAGTGATGGGGCGCTTGTTGGCGCAGATTGTACGGAAACAGCGTTTTCTCAACAGCGAGGGTCCATTGCTGGATGACTTTCTTGGCTTGGGCTTGATCGGCGTGGTTTATGGTGTCTGCCTGTTACTCGAAGCCTGGGGGTTTCTGGCGGTTTTTGCCGCGGCCATTTCTCTTCGTCAGTCGGAACTCAAACTGACGGGTATTAACGCGCCCGCCAGAGACGCTGAGGCCGTACCGGAATCTCCGGCTTATACCGAGGAATCGAGGCCACGACACAGCCCTCAAGTGTCCGAAGGTTCGCTGTTGTTCAATGAGCCCCTGGAGCGACTGTCCGAGCTGGTGCTTGTCGTGCTGCTGGGTGGGATGCTGTTTCTTGACTCCTGGAGTGTAAGAGCCGTCGGCCTGGCGTTGTTCCTTTTCGCAGTGGTCCGCCCTGTCAGCGTCTTACTGGGTCTGATCGGCTCTGGCACACCATTTAAGCTGAAAATGCTGGTCGGCTGGTTCGGCGTGCGCGGCATCGGTTCAATCTATTACCTGATGTTCGCGATCGTCTTTGGTCTGCCGGAAGACCTGGCCGTGGAGCTAATCCACATTACGCTGGTTGTTATTGTGCTCTCGATCATTATCCACGGACTAACCGTCAAACCGATGATGGCAAAATGGTGGAAGTAGATCCCATACGTCATGAATCTCAGGCATGCAAATGGCCTTAGCTGGGATTCGACCAACATCGGAGATGCTCCCAGGAGGCCAAGCCCTGGGCATGCAGTGCCTTTTTTGCCTCCTGGTGTGCTCCTTTGCCCTTTTCTTTTTGATGCCCGCCTCGCTTCGTGCGCAAAGCTCAGACCCGGAAAGCCAAGCCCTTTCTGATTCAGAAAAGGCTGAAAATGCGCGTGAGGAAGAAAAATCCCTTTCCACTCTGCTCCAAGCCCAGCAAGAGTTCTTAAAGGAGCAGCAAAGCCAGGTGGAGAGCCTGGAAAAAAACCTGCCCCAGGTTTTGAGTTCCTTGAGCAGCCAGACGGAGAGTCTTTCCAGCCGGCTCAATATCTTGATCCGGCTGAAGGGATTTATCAAACAGAACTACAGAGCATTAGCTGTTCTGAATCGGAATGTCAGTCAATTGCAGCAAAATTTGCAGCAGGCCCTGCAGCCGGTGAATACAGCCCAGGGCGACCTCGAGTCCCTGTACAAGAGAGTCCAAGACAAGCAAGAAGATATTCGCAAGCAGCTTTCCATTTCTCCTCGAACCCTGGGTGAAGACCAGGCCAGACAGGAAATGGCCCAGATCAGATCCATGCTGGACAGGATTGAAGAGCTTCAGCTCCGACTAAAAAAGGGCCGTGAGCCGGTCCATGAGCTGGAAAGCCGGGTTCAGGAATTCGAAAAACTGCTCAACCAGGATCAGCAACAATCATGGAAAAAACACTTCCTGAAACCCAGCTTTACTCTATTTAAGCTGAACCCGGGTGAGATGAAAGCTCAGTTCAGCGAATGGAAGCAGGAACTTCCTGTTTACTGGCATCTTTTCGTCCTGGGCAATTTCAATTGGGCCTTGTTTCTTCTGCAAGCCTTGGGCCTGTTTTCCCTGTTCTGCATTGCCTCTCTGGTCCTGGTGGCCATTATCAAACGGAGAAACCGGGACGGCATGCCCCTGAAACGGATGCTGCCGCCGCCTTTGTTCATCTCCTTGGCCCTCGCCATCCTTGTGACCAATACCTATTTTCAAAGCAGCTTTCAATTCTTGATCTTTCAGATCTTGAGCCAGCTCATCCTGGGATGGGGGCTTATTCTGCTTTTGTGGTTGATCAGGTTCTCCATGGTCGATGCGTCTGAGTTCTGTGCCAACCCCTTGCGCTTGCTGTGGTTTCCCTTTGCCTTTTCCCTGGTGCTGCAAAACGTCATCCTGCCTACGGTACTCACTGAACTGGTCTGGATTTTTCTTTTGGCCATATTCATTGCTTTTTTCAAGCGGCACAAAACAAAGATCGATGTCAAGCTGGAACGAGTCCTGCACCGGATCACGATCTTTTTGTTCATTTTTTTCATTTTGATGACTCTGGCTGGGTGGGTGCACATGAGTTTGCTGCTCACCTCCCTGTGGTTTGTATTTTGCATATGTCTCCAGGTGGGCAACTGCATCACGGGCATGCTGTGGCATAAGACCAGGCAGTTCCCGGAAAACACTCTTGGCTTTTTGGGCCGCGGCCTGGTCCAGGGTGCAGGGGTCCCGATTCTCTGGCTGTTTTCCTTTTCCATTGTCGTCCTTTGGCTGGGCATGACCCTGGGCGACTTCCAGTTCCTCAGAGAGCTGTCCAAGCTCAAGTTGGGCTGGACTTATTTGTCCATCAGCATCTTCCGCCTGCTCATCGTCTTTATCGGCTTCTATCTGGCCCGCTCCGGGCTGGTGGTCCTCAAGTCCATGCTGCAGAGTGCCGCCGCGCTGCACAGCTCTCTGGACAGCGGAACCGTGGGTTCCTTCAACGTTCTGATGACTTACGGCGTGTGGAGCCTCTTCATCATTTTGGCCCTGGCTTTTCTTGGCTTGGATCTGACCAGTCTGAGCCTGGTTGCCGGCGGACTCAGTGTGGGTATTGGTTTTGGGCTGCAAAGCATTTTCAATAATTTCATAAGTGGAATCATTGTCCTCTTCAGCCGTTCCATCCAGCCGGGAGACGTGATTCAAGCCCAGGGCTTGTGGGCTGAAGTAAAAAATATCAACAGCCTGACGACAGAGGTCCAGACCTATGAGCGCTCAACCATTTTAATGCCCAATTCCAAACTGATCAGCGAAGAAATCACCAACTGGACCCATCGCCATGACAAGACCCTGCGCCGCAAGGTGCGGGTGCGTGTGGCTTATGGTACGGATACTGAGCTAGTTCGGAGCCTCTTAATGAACATTGCAGACACCCATCCACGTATATTAAAATCACCCTCAGCCTTTGTCCGCTTTGCTGATTTTGGAGACAGCTCCCTGGCGTTTACCCTGTATTTTTATGCCTCCATTGATTACGGCTGGCTGGCTGAGTCTGATCTGCGCTATGACATCAACAAGATATTTCAGGAATACGGCATCATTATTGCTTTTCCCCAACGTGATATCCATCTCCGGAGTCTGGACGGTTTGGAGGCTTTGGCCTCTAGATTGGGGCTGGCCGGGGAATCAAAGGCTGAGGGCAAAGAACCTAAGGCAGAGGAGTAGACCTGAGTCCTCGTGCTTTTACATATCTTTGATGTCGAAAACAAAGAACCCTCCCCTGGCCCCTCCCCATATTTGGGCAAAATAAATTTGAATGTCGCGCCCTTTCAGGGCTTTTTACAAATATTGCCAAATCCCAGGGCGTTGCCCTGGTCTGGTATGTCTCACCCCTTCGGGGTTTTGAATATCGGTCAATCAGAATGAGAATTGGGACTCCCCAAAATCCGTTATAAACAGGAAAAAACATAGGGGCCTTGATCATCGTTTCAATCAAATGATCATTATGTTGGGTTGAAATGCAGGGGCATGTTGGGTTAAAATGTAGCCAACACAAGGGGCGAACCTTGTGTTCGCCCCTTGTGTTGGCCCGATTAAAGGGCGATGACAAGCATCGCCCCTACATGTTTGACCGAAACGACGATCGAGGCCAACATACGCCGTAAAGCGGCCGCATTCAGCCGAATAAGAGCCTATCCGAAAATTGTAGATTTTGGTTCCAGGCAAGGCCGCAGCGCTTTTTCAACCGCAGGAATAGTGGGACTATTTCGAGGATTGAAAAAGCGCGAGAACGCCGCCTGGGGGCAAAAGATGCGGTTTTCGGATAGGCTCTAAGGAGGGAGAATAAACCCTATGTCAACCGAGCAGACAACCGCCGTTCGGACCCCGCCACGGCCAACCCGGTTCTCGCTGGCGGCGAACTATGATCCGGAACTGGTTCCGGCGCTTGCCGCGTATCCGGTCGATGAAGTTTACGGAAAGTTCCCCGCCGACGGCGTCAGCGGAGGTCGTCCCCGCTACCTGGCGACGCCGCTTTCAAAAGCAAATCTGAGGCGTTACATTCGCCTTCTCGATGATCATGGCATCGCCTTCAATTACCTTTTAAACGGCGCCTGTTTCGGCAACCGCGAATGGACGCGCCCCTGGCAGAAACGGGTAACAAAACTGCTGAACAAGCTGGGCGGTTTGGGCGTGCGCCGGGTCACCGTATCCACCCCGTTTCTTCTGGAACTGGTCAAACGCCGTTTCCCCGAGTTCAAAGTAAGGGTCGGGATTTACGCCCAGGTGGACACGCCCCGGCGCGCCCGCTTCTGGGAGGATCTCGGCGCGGACGCCATCGTTCTGGAGAGCTTTTCGGTCAACCGGAATTTCTCCCGCCTTGCGGCGATCCGTCAGGCCGTCCGATGCGATCTGGAACTGATCGCGAATCACGTCTGTCTCATGAATTGTCCGATGCAAACCTATCATCAGAACGGTTTTGCACATGCATCCGACGAGACAAGCACACTCTTTATCGATTACTGCTTTATGCGATGTTCCCGGCAGCGGTTGACGGATCCGTCGCAATTCATCAAGTCGGCCTGGATTCGGCCGGAGGACCTCGCTGTGTATGAAGCGATGGGATACACGTCCTTCAAGCTTCTGGAGCGGGGGATTCCGTCGGCGGAACTGCTGCGGCGCGTCAAAGCATACAGCGAGCGGCGGTTCGACGGCAATCTGGCCGAACTGCTGCTGTCGTATGGCTTTAAAAATCCGGTTCACAAGGAATCGCACTGGACGCTGCGCCACTTCTGGAAGCCGCGGCAGGTGAATCCGCTGAGATTGAAACCGATGAATGACCTGGCGCGCCTGCAAGGCTGGCTCTCGCCGCTGCCGGAATGTCCGGTCCGGGTGGATGCGCAACAGATTCCGGAGAATTTCCTGGACGGTTTTCGGGACCGGGATTGCGCCGCCATGGACTGCCAGACTTGCGGCTATTGCGAGCGGATTGCCGCCCAGGCCGTTTCGATCTCGCCCGGGTACCGGACCGAGGTATTAAAAAAGTATGCGGACATGGACGATGCCATGACAACGGGAGGGCTCTGGGGTGTCTGACACACGCGCCACGCAGATGGAGCTTCTGGACCTGCCGGACTGTGATCCGGCGCTGGCCGCCGCCAGCTACCGGTTCATGGAGACGGTCAATAATCGCTTCGGCGGCATCCGGCTGGTCCGGCGTTTTCTGGCCGCTGAAACCGCGGGGCGCCATGCCGACGTCCCCTTGCGCATCCTCGACATCGGCTCGGGAAGCTGCGACATCCCGCTGGCGGTGATCCGGTGGGGGCGCGCTTGCGGCATCCCCCTGCACTTCACCTGCCTGGAAATGGCCGACCACGCAATTGAAATTGCACGCGGGCAACTCGCCAGAGCGGGCAATCCGCCGGTGAAACTGCTTCAGGAGGACGCCTTTACCCACCAACCCGTCGAACCGTATGATTATGCCGTGACCTCCATGTGCTTCCATCATTTCAGCAATGCACAGATCCTGATGCTTTTGCACAGGCTCCGCGGTTTCGTGCGAAACAGCCTGCTGATCAACGACCTCCGTCGCTCACAACTGGCGTCTCTGGCTGCAAGAATACTGCTGGTCGCCACCGCTGCGCCGGCAGGGGTCCGGCATGACGCCCTGCTCTCAATCCGGCGCGGCTTCAAAATCGATGAACTGAGAACCTTGTTGCGGCAACTCGACGGCGTCACGGCTTCCGTGACCCCGGCCCGCTGGTTTCGGATCGCCGCCGTCATCCGGTTCAATTCAGAAGGAAATTTATGAAACCGATCATTCTCAGAGGGCTGGGCACAGCCACCCCGACACTGTATGCAACGCAGCACGAGGCCCACGAATTCTTTTCCACGCACTTTACCCTGGAACCGGCCGAACGGGATCTGTATCGCCGCATTCTCCTGGACGGCAAAATCAAAGGCCGTTATCTGGGTGTGGATGCGAAGGCGGATATCCTTGAAACCGATCCCGACCGGCTGTTGGCGCGCTTTCTCAAGTTCGGTCGTCGCACAGCCGTTGCCGCCGCACGCCGCGCATTGGCGGAGGCCGGCGTGGCGCCCGCCGGGATCAAAGGTCTGATCGTCAACACCTGCACCGGTTACCTCTGCCCCGGACTCTCCTCGTATATTGCGGAAGATCTGGGGCTCAACACATCGATTCGCTTCCTGGACTTGATGGGGATGGGGTGCGGTGCGGCGATTCCGAATCTCGAAGCCGCCGCCGGCATGCTGGCTCGAAGCGGGGAAGGTCCGGTTCTCAGCATTGCCGTGGAAATCTGTTCAGCCACCTTTTTCCCCGGTCATGAGCCGGAACTGGTGGTGAGCAATTCCATTTTCGGCGACGGCGCCGCCGCCGCCGTTCTGGACCTGGCCCGGGAGGATCGTCAGGATGGATTGGCGCAAATGGTGGACTTTGCGGCGGGTCTTTTTCCCCGGTATCGCGAGGATCTGCGTTACCGGACGGAAAGCGGTCGCCTGCGGAACCATCTGAGCAGGCGGGTGCCGGTTATCGGCGCGCGCACCGCGATGGATGCGGCCTCCGGGCTTCTGGACCGGCACGGCCTCACCCGGAATGACATTGCCTGGTGGGCGGTCCATCCGGGAGGCACGGCGGTGCTGGCCCAAGTCGCCAAAAAACTGGAACTTGCCGGCGATGCCTTGCGTTTTTCATACCGCATTTTCGAGAACTACGGCAACATGTCGTCACCCTCCGTTCTGTTTGTCTTGCGGGAGATCATAGACAGCGGCCGGCCGCAACCCGGCCAAAAAGGGATGCTCCTTGCGTTCGGCGCCGGCTTTTCCGCATTCGCGGCGCTCATTGAATTTTCCTGATTATAACGGATTTTGCGGACGGCCCTGAAAGCGCGTCACATACCAGACCAGGGCATCGCCCTGGGGACGGCTTGTGACGCCGGCGCGGTGCAAGAGATGCGTAAAGGTCATATTTAACCAGTGGTCATACGTGACCGTTTTCTGCAACTGTCGCCGCCTGCCTTGAAAGTCCCATTTTAAATTAATTATCCTTAAAAATCAGAAATATAGGTGATATTCCACCGAGTGTTGGAAACCTGGCACAAAAATTGAACTTATAAGAAGCAGCAGGATGACTCGCCCGGAAAAAGTATTCCGGGCACTACCAACAAACAACAATTTAAAGGGAGGAAATTGCCATGAGTACAACAGGTCTCATCATTCTCATCTTAGTGTTGCTATTGGTCTTTGGCGGGGGAGGCGGTTACTTCTGGAGCAGACGACGGTAAGTGCTTCGGTGCTGTTTCTCACATTTTGACACTTTATATGGGCGATTGGCGGCCGCGAGGCCGCCTTTTGCCTGGATACCCGAGCAGCTGCGATGACATGGATCATCCTGCAACGGGTTGGAGGAATGGAGGGTTATAAGATGGCATCAGGACGCATCAATAAAAACGATTTTGATTTTGAAATCAGTTATATCGCGAAGAGCCCTTGCAGGGATTGCAACCTGGAGGGCAGTCTGCCTGGTTGTTCAAATAATTGCCGGACATTATCTCAAGTGCAAGCACTTATAGCCGATTCTATATCGCGGCCCAATAACTTTTCGGATCGTGAAGAATACTCCCTGATATTGTGAAGGCCATGGGGACTTGGCAAAACATTTTTCAGGAGGTTGTCGTGAAAAAAGTTGAATTCACCCAAACATGGGTCCTGGTCTGCGTTGCGGGCGCGGGGGGCGCCGCGCCATGAGGCTGCCGGCGCATAAAACCAAAATCGTCTGCACCATCGGCCCGGCCTCCCGATCGGAGGCTGTGCTGGAGCGATTAATGCTCCAGGGGATGAATGTGGCGCGGCTCAACTTCGCCCATGGAACCTTGCAGGGGCACAGGGAGGATATCCGCCGCATACGCGCCGTGGCGGAAAGGACAGAGCGTTCCTGTTTGATCATGGCGGATCTTCCCGGTCCCAAAATACGCATCGGCAAACTCTTGAATGAACCGCTGCTGCTGGAAAAAGGCGCCGCGGTCATCTTGACCGTCCAAAATCCCGTGGGCGCGGCCGGTCAGATCCCTGTCGAGTATAAGAGATTGCCGGAGAGCGTGAATCCCGGCAGCCTGATTTTCCTTAATGACGGTTTCATACAGCTTCAGGTGGAGAAGGTCTCAGGAGATAAGGTCTTCTGCCGAACGGTTATCGGCGGCCCGCTTCTTTCCTACAAGGGATTAAACCTTCCCGGGGTAAAGATATTCGCCGATGCGGTGTCGGATGCGGACCTCGAATTTGTCGCCTTTGCCCTGCGGGAAGGGGTGGATGCCTTTGGGGTTTCATTTGCAGAGACAGCCGACGACGTACGCAAGGTAAAGGCCTTTGCACAAAAAAACGGGCAATTTGCGTATGTGGTCGCCAAAATCGAGCGGGCCGAGGCCATTGCCAATTTCGATGAAATTGTCGCCGCGGCGGATGCCATTATGATTGCACGCGGCGACCTGGGGGTTCAGATCCCTATAGAGGATGTGCCCGCCGTTCAGAAAAAACTGATCAACAAGGCGAATTTACTGGGCCGGCCTGTGATAACAGCGACGCAAATGTTGTTGTCCATGACGGAGAATATCCGGCCGACCCGCGCCGAGGTATCCGATGTGGCCAATGCCATTCTGGACGGGACGGATGCGGTGATGTTGTCCGAAGAGACGGCCATAGGAAAATATCCTGTGGAGACCGTTGAAATGATAGCTAAAATAGCAACCTCCACAGAGCGGGAACGGAAAGCGGTCAACGCTTTGGCCGATTTGCCAGCATATGTCAGGACGGGTGCGGGTTCCGGC
>JAABTD010000124.1 GCA_011390065.1 Desulfobacteraceae bacterium | reverse complement strand
GATCATGGTGCGGCAGGCGTTGCTCACGTCCGTGGCGTGGACCTTGCCGCCGGTGAGGTTCCAGATGAGCCAGGAATCGACGGTGCCGAATTTGAGCTTGCCCTGGCCCGCCAGTTCCCGGGCCTCGGTGTTGTTCCGGAGGATCCAGCGGATCTTGGAGCCGGAGAAGTAGGCGTCGGTGACCAGCCCCGTCTTTTCTTTGATGACCTTGTCGAACCCTTCGGCCTTCAACGCGTCGCAGTAGTCGGCGGTGCGGCGGCACTGCCAGACGATGGCCTTGCCCACGGCTTTGCCCGTCTCAGCGTGCCACGCAACCACCGTCTCCCGCTGGTTGGTGATGCCGATGGCGGCCACGTCCGCAAGCGTCAGGTTCGCCTTTTTGAGGACCGCCTCCATGGTGTTTTTCTGGGTCCGCCAGATGTCCTCGGCCTCCTGCTCCACCCAGCCGGACTTGGGGTATTGGCAGGAAAACTCCTCGCCGGCCATGGCGATGGCCTCGCCCTTGTCGTTGTAAAGAATCGTCCGGGAGCTGGTGGTGCCTTGGTCCAGGGCCATGATGATGTCGGACATGGTGCGCCTCCTGTTCAATGGAATTGTGGGTCCAGACCTCCGAGGTTTTGAAAACCTCGGAGGTCTTCTCGATTATGGAACCTTTACGCCAGCAGGTACTCCTTTGCCAATGCCTGGTAATCCGACGCCTGTTCCGAGGCCCAGGCGTCGTTCCTGCCCAGTTCCTCGGCCATGAGACGGGCGGTTTCGTCGGCCATGTCGATGCTGGCCCGGGCGTCCAGCAGCAAAGCCCGGCTGCGGCGGGCGAGGAAATCCTCCACCGTCCGGGCCATTTCGGACCGGACGGACCAGACCACTTCGGCCTTGATGTAGGGCAGGTCGTCGTGGAGCTTTTCGCCCAGGGCGGGGTCGGCCTTGATCAGCTTTTTGATGTGGATGGCGTCGGAACCGTAGTAGTGGAGCGGATCGGCTTTGTCGAAATGTTTGAGCCACCCGTGGACCCGCAGTTTTTTGGTCACGCATTCCCGTTCGTCCAGGCCCGCCACCAGCATCGCCTGGTTGACGGTGTCCTCGGCCATTTTCCGGTAGGTGGTCCACTTGCCGCCGGTGATGGTCACCAGGCCCGATTCGGAGATCACCAGGTAATGGTCCCGGGAGATGGCGGCGGTGCTGTCCCCCTCGCCCGTCTTGACCAGGGGCCGCAGGCCGGCAAAGACGCTCTTGACGTCCTCCCTTGTGGGGTCCTTGGACATGTAGATGGCGGCGTGATCGAGAATGAACTTGATCTCTTCTTCCAGGGGGCGGGGTTCCAGACTCACATCGTCCACCGGCGTGTCGGTGGTGCCCACCACCACCTTGTCGTGCCAGGGCACGGCGAACAGGACCCGGCCGTCGGCGGTCTGGGGGACCATGATGGCCGATTCTCCGGGGAGAAATTCCTTGTCCAGGATAAGGTGAACGCCCTGGCTGGGGGCGATGATGGGTTTGGCCTCGGGGTTTTCCATGCGAAGCACTTGGTCGGTGAAGACGCCGGTGGCGTTGACCACCACCCGGGCATGGAGTTCGTGTTCCTTGCCGGTTTCCATGTCCCTGGCCAGGACCCCGTCGATCATCTCCCCCGAACGGGTGAAGCCGACGGCCTTCATGTAGTTGATGGCCGCGCCGCCGTGTTCGGTCATGGTCTGGGCCAGGTTGACGGCCAGGCGGGCGTCGTCGAACTGCCCGTCGTAATAAATGACGCCGCCCCGAAGCTTCTTGGGCTCCAGGGTGGGAATCCGCTCCAGGGTCTCTTCCTTGGAGAGGTTCTTGGACGGGCCCAGTCCCAGCTTGCCGGCCAGCAGGTCGTAGACCTTCATGCCCGCGCCGTAGAAGGGGCCGTCCCACCACTCGTAGTTGGGAACGATGAAGGCCTGGTTGCTCACCAGGTGGGGGGCGTTTCGGATCAGCAGCCCCCGCTCGTGGAGGGCCTCCAGCACCAGGGAGATGTTGCCCTGACGCAGATACCGGACCCCGCCGTGGACCAGCTTGGTGGAACGGCTGGACGTGCCCTTGGAAAAATCGTGCTGTTCCAGCAACAGGGTCTTGTACCCCCGGGTCGCGGCATCCACGCCCACGCCCAGGCCGGTGGCCCCGCCGCCGATGACGATAAAGTCCCAGTAGCCGTCATAGGATTCAAGGGTTTGGATGGATTCTTGGCGGTTCATGGCTGCCTCCTCATTCTTATTGTATGGTTATGGTTATGAACTCGATGCATGTGAAGTGATATTTAGGATATTGGCGAGCCGAAAGTACGGCAGGGGGCGCAAAGAGAGTGTGTCCCGATTTGTGCCGGAAATGTCCAAGACCTGAGATCCTCATGAATTTGAATTATAGCACGCGAGCCTATGGAAAGTCAGCTTTTTCCAGGCAACCTCCCACCTCCGGGTCCGAAGACGGAGGGATGCCATTTCAGCAGCCACGCCGGATCACAAGCGGCCTTTTTATGGGTTTATCGCCTCCTGATCAATGTTGACGAACGTATGTTTAATTGTTTAAACAATTAATGCGATTGGCGCGACATTCTTTTTAAGGCGTTGAAGCAATCAAAAGAGGCGTTCTCCGGTCAATTGGCCCGCATCGCAGACGAACGGGATGTATTGTTCGATTCCTGAAAGGCGGTTGAATTTACAGTAGGTTGTTTTTGATATGGAAGTTGCAGGCGTTTTGACGTAACTCAACAAGAAACCGAATTCACCCGATTGGGAAGAAAGCGCTTTCATGTCCCTGTTGCGACCGGAAGAGATCGCCACGCTCTAGCAAATCTTGAAAAATCACCCCTTGATCGCCTCCGGCGACCCGGAGGACAGGCGGTCGCTGATGACCGTGTGCGGCGCGGGCGCGTTGTGCGACCGGGTGGGTTTAGGCAAGCCGGGCGTGCGATTCGCGCCCGAGTTGCTGACGAAGCTGGAGGGCCGGGGGCCGGCGGGCAACCCCGGCCTGGCCGTGTTTCTCGATCGTTTTTTGGCGGCGTATCCCGATGACGCCACGGAAGAGGAAAAAGCGTTCATCCGCGCGATAGCAGAGCGGAACAAAACCGTTCAGGGAGAAAATGTTTCCTGGGAGGACGCCCAGAAGTTCATCCAGCGGTTGAACCAGGCGGAGGGCGAGCATGTCTATCGCCTGCCCACGGAAGCGGAATGGGAATACGCCTGCCGAGCCCGCACCACGACGCCGTTTTACACGGGCCGGTGTTTGGGAACGGATGAGGCCAATTACGACGGCAATTATCCGCTAAAAGGATGTCCCAAAGGCGTCTATCGGGAAAAAACCACGCCGGTGGGCAGTTTTCCCCCAAATCCGTTTGGGCTTTACGACATGCACGGCAATGTCAGTGAGTGCTGCCAGGATAGGTATGGACCTTATCCGAAAAGCGCTAGCGTTGATCCTGGTGGTCCCAGTACCGGCACGAACCGGGTGCTTCGCGGCGGCTCGTGGGGCGACGCGGCCTGGCGCTGCCGGTCCTCCGGCCGGGACTGGGACGGGCCCGGCAACCGCGACGCCTACGGCGGCTTCCGGCTCGCTTTCCCCGCAGGTCAGTGAGCGGCGGTTTGCAGGCAGCAAGCAAGCGTTCCGCCTGGAATCGAGCGACTCGGGCGAGCGCGCTGAGTTGATTTTTTTAAGCAGCTGTAATTACTTGAATTCGTTAAGCCACCGGACCTGATTTTTCAATTTATTGGCGGATAGGGAATTCAACAATTTCAGCAACCGTTTGATTAAAATGCCAGTCGGCTCTTCAGTTGTCAGAATAATGCCCCAGTGATGCTTGCCTTCCGCGGCCCATTTTTCATTCAGGCCGACAAAATCTCTGAAGTTGCAGGTAACAAGAACTCTTCGCTCCGACACTGCGGCGGCCAATTGCTCTTGATCGTCTTTGGACAGCATTCCTCTGTCATGCAGCGTGACAGCGTCAAACCCGTATTTCCGCAACTGGATGGCGATCCGGGGCGATAAATGCTCGTCGAGATACAGCTTAGGGCAATCATGCCGCGGCATTATTCCAGTTTTCCCGAGCATTTTCCCAACGATTTTTTTCCCTCAAATCGTCGATCCGCTCCTGGTTGTCATGATAATACGCCAGAGCGGCGAAAACCTGGGCGGGCGTCAAATAATCCCATTCCGCCAGAATTTCTTCCGCGGACATGCCGGCTTTGTAATAATAGCCGATAATGTGCCTCACCGCGATGCGCGTGCCGTTGATGACAGGTTCCCCTCCGCAGACGCCTTCTGTCTCGACGATATGCGGGTAGGGCGTGTTTTGGATTCTATTTTGATCCATCCTGAAAGCGCCTCCATCTTGGATGTTAAAAATCCGGGCAACCGGAGATCCAAGCATTGCGCCAGGGGCGCAACAATGATTTGTTTTCATCATAAATGTCTGACATCGGAATGTCAATCTTGGCGCGGCTCCAGCCGGCCGGTCAACCGCAACGCGCCATCTGCATGATGTCAGATGCGCATCAATCCATCTTCCGAAAAATGACGATCCCCAGCGGCGGCAGCACCACATTGATGGAAAACGGCCGTCCGTGGGCCGGGACCGGCGAGGCCTCCACCCGCCCCAGACTCCCCTGGTTGCCGCCGCCGTATTCGGTTGCGTCGCTGTTGAGGCATTCCTCCCAGAACCCTTCGAAGGAGACGCCCACCCGGTAGTTGGGCCGGGGCACGGGGGTGAAATTGCAGATCACGATCAGATCGTCTTCAGGTTTGTCGCCGAACCGCATGAGGCTGAGGGTCGACTGCTGCACGTCGTTGCAGTCGATCCACTGGAACCCTTCGTGGGAAAAATCTTTCAGGTGCATGGCCGGGTTGCGGCGGTAGAACTGGTTCAGGTCCTCGATCCACCGCTGGAGTCCCCGGTTGAGCGGGTTGTCCAGCAGGTGCCAGTCTAGGGCGTGGTCGTGGGCCCATTCCCGCCACTGGCCGATTTCGCCGCCCATGAAGATGAGCTTTTTGGCCGGCTGGGCGTACATGTATCCGAAGAGGAGCCGGAGGTTGGCGAATTTCCGCCAGTCGTCGCCGGGCATCTTGCCGATGAGGGACCCCTTGCCGTGGACCACCTCGTCGTTGGACAGGGGCAAGACGTAGTTTTCGTGAAAGGCGTAGATCATCCGGAACGTGAGCTTGTTGTGATGGTAGCTCCGGTGGATGGGGTCCTGGGACATGTAGGCCAGGGTGTCGTGCATCCATCCCATGTCCCATTTCATGTCGAATCCCAGTCCGCCCACGTAGGTGGGGCGGGAGACCTGGGGCCAGTCGGTGGATTCTTCCGCGATGGTGAGGACCTCGGGGTAGTTTTCGTGGACCGCCGCGTTGAACCGCCGCAGGAAGTCGATGGCCTCCAGGTTTTCCCGGCCGCCGTATTCATTGGGGATCCACTCGCCGGCTTTTCGCGAGTAGTCGAGGTAGAGCATGGAGGCCACGGCGTCCACCCGGAACCCGTCGATATGGTATTTGTCGAACCAGAACAGGGCGCTGCTGATGAGATAGCTCTGGACCTCGTTGCGGCCGTAATTGAAGATGTAGCTTTTCCAGTCGGGGTGGAACCCCTTGCGCTGGTCCTGGTGTTCGAAGAGGTGTGTGCCGTCGAAATACCCCAGCCCGTGTTCGTCGGTGGGAAAGTGGGAAGGCACCCAGTCCAGGATCACGCCGATGCCCTTCTGGTGGAGGTGATCGACGAGGTACATGAAATCCTGGGGCGGGCCGAAGCGACTGGTGGGCGCGAAATAGCCGAGGCACTGGTATCCCCAGCTCCCGTAGAAGGGGTGCTCCATGATCGGCAGGAATTCCACATGGGTGAACCCCATTTTGAGGATGTATTCCGACAGTTTGGGGGCCAGTTCCCGGTAATTGAGGGAGCGGTGCTCGTCGGACGCGTGCATCCAGGAGCCCATGTGCATTTCGTAGATGGCGATGGGCGCGGACAGGGCGTTGGGCCCGCCCTGGTTGTTCATCCAGCCGCCGTCCTGCCAGTCGTAGGCAAGATCCCAGGCCACCGAGGCGGTCTGGGGGGAGAGTTCCGTGTAAAAAGCAAAGGGATCGGTTTTGTCCACCTGATAGCCGTTGTACCGGGAGCGGATGTGATATTTGTAAGCGATGCCCTGTTCCAGGCCGGGGATGAACCCCTCCCAGATGCCCGAATTTTCCCTCGGCGCCAGGGGGTGGCTCTCTTTATGCCAGTCGTTGAAGGACCCCATGACGGCGACCTGTTCGGCGTTGGGGGCCCATACGGCGAAATAGACGCCTTTCTCGCCGTCGCGTTCCATGGGCTGGGAGCCCAGCTTGTCGTACAGGCGGAAATGGCTGCCTTCGTTGAACAGAAACACATCGTCTTGGGTCAGCAGACTGACGTCGTATCGCACCGGCGTTGGGTGATCTTGATGGGGCATATCGGCCTCCGTACCGTTATTTTTCATCCAGTAATTGTTCGATCCCCATGAGCGGGATCCGGACCCAGTCGGGTCGGTTGTTCATTTCGTAGCCGAGTTCGTAGACGGCTTTTTCCATCAGATAGGCGTCCAGCAGCGTCCGGATCTCCGTATCGGTGTCGGGCAGGAACCCGCTGTCGGCGCTCCGGTCGAGATAGACGCGCAGATATTCCGCGCAGACCCATCGACGCCACTCCTCGGCCCAGGCTTCCATGACGGGCCGTCCCTCGGGCTGGAAGCTCCCCCGGGCCTCCTCGGCCAGCAGGGCCGAATAGGCGGCGTAATGGAAAGAGCGCAGCATTCCCGCCACGTCCCGCAGGGGCGAGCGTTTGATCCGCCGCTCGCTGACGGGCCGAGCCGGCTCCCCTTCGAAGTCGATGATGACAAAATCCTTGCCCGTGTAAAGGACTTGCCCGAGGTGGAAATCCCCGTGGCATCGGAGCCGTTTGGCGGTGATTTTTTTTTCGGTCAGGGCCCGGAAATGGGAGACGACCTCCCCCTGGCGGCCAAGAATCCGTTCTCCGAGCGATGTCGCGGCGGCGTCCATGCCGTCCGGTCGTTTTTTGAGCACCTTTTGGAACTGCTTCAAGACCTGGCCCGCCTGGGAACTCATGGATTGAAACAACGACCGCTGGTAGAGCTTGGAAAACGCTTCCGGCGCGAACAGGGGATCGATGGGGTCCGACGCCAGGGCCCGGTGCATCTCGGCGGTGCGCTCCGCCAGCAGCCGCGTCGATTCCAGGAAGAAACCGACCCGTTCCACGGTCTCCTCCGGGATCGGCATCCGGCTCAGCGCCAGGGAGTGCTTCCGGGGCGGCCGCGGGGGCGGCTCATCGTGCCGTTCCAGGATCTGTTCGAAATAGCCCGACAGGCTGTTGAGGGTGTAGGTCCAGGCGTCCCCCTGGTTCCGGACGTAGGCCTGAAGGATGGCCAGGGTGTTGGGCGCTTCTCCGGTCGGGGCGTATTCCAGGTAGCCGGCCACCGCCGGCAGGTTGGCGAAGCCCTTGCGGGTCAGGAAGCGGCCGATCTCCAGGTCCGGATTGGTCCCTTCCTGGAGGCGGCGGAAGAGCTTGAGGATAAACGTGTCGCCGTAGACGATGGAGGTGTTGCTCTGCTCCGCCTTCATCACGTTGGTTTCGTAGGGGGCCTCGGCCGGGCGGTGCAGCTTTTTGAACGCGCTTTCGGGGGTGGCGTTGAGGCGGCCCGCGTTCCCTTTGATGCCGCTCCGCCGCGCGATCATCTCCAGGAGCGCCGCGCGGAAATCGCGGCGCGTCAGGCCATCCATCAGAAACCCTTCCGTGTCGCCGGACGCCGTTTTGACCCGGGCAATGGCCGCCAGCGGGTGGTGCTCCAGGATCGGTTCGGCGTCGGCCTTATCCAGATAGGTCGCGGGGAGGATGTAGGATTCACCGTTCCCGTCGGTGTAGGACAGATCCACAAAGAGGATCACGCCGGTGAGGATATCGTTTCGCACCGGCAGCCGCTCCCGGACTGCGCAGGATTTGATGCGCCGGCCCTTGGCGCCGAACCAGCGCTGGCCGGCGATGAAGGCTGGGAGTTGTTTTTCAAGGCGGGCGGGAACGCCGCCTTCGAAGATCTCTTCCCACCCGGTCTCCACCTCGAAAACCGGCAGTCGGTCCGGGGAAACGGCCGCTTCATGGGTCTGCTTGACGGTTTCTTCCGGGGCCAGAAGGAACCAGTAGAAAGCGTGGGGGCTGAGGGTCAGGAAATACGGATCTTCCATGATCCGGGGGAACGGGGTGTTGCCGAAGACCTCCACGGGGATCGCGCCTTCATAGCCTTCCAGATCCAGTTCCACGAACTGGACGAACCGGGAGAGGTTGACCACCACCAGGATCGACTGGTCTTCGTGCCGGCGGATAAAGGCCAGGATCTTGGGGTTTTCCGGCTCCAGAAAGGTCAGGTCTCCCCGGCTGAAGGCGGGGATCCGGCTCCGGAGGGTGAGCAGCCGCCGCATCCACCAGAACAGCGAGTGGCGGTTTTTCTTCTGGGATTCGACGTTGAGCACCTCGTAATGGTATTCCGGGTCGATGATCACCGGCAGGTAGAGCTTCTGGGGGTTGACCTGCGAGAAGCCGGCATTGCGGTCCGGGCTCCACTGCATGGGGGTGCGGACCCCGTTGCGGTCCCCCAGATAAATGTTGTCGCCCATGCCGATCTCGTCGCCGTAGTAGATGATGGGGGTTCCCGGCAGGGAGAGGAGCAGCCCGTTCATCAGCTCGATCCGGCGCCGGTGGTTGCCCACCAGGGGCGCCAGCCGGCGGCGGATCCCCAGGTTGACGCGCATCCGGGGGTCCCGGGCATAGGCCCGGTACATGTAGTCCCGCTCTTCGTCGGTGACCATCTCCAGGGTCAATTCGTCGTGGTTCCGGAGGAAGATGGCCCACTGGCAGGATTCCGGTATGGCCGGCGTGCTGTCAAGGATGTCGGTGACCGGAAACCGGCTTTCCATGTGGAGCGCCATGTAGAGCCGGGGCATGAGGGGAAAGTGGAAACTCATGTGACACTCGTCGCCGTCGCCGAAGTACTCCACGGCGTCTTCGGGCCACTGGTTGGCCTCGGCCAGGAACATCCGGTTTTTGTATTTTTCGTCCATCCGGGCCCGGAGCCGCTTGAGAAAGGCGTGGGTCTCGGGGAGGTTCTCGCAGTTGGTCCCCTCCCGCTGGTAAAGGTAGGGGATGGCGTCCAGGCGGAGGCCGTCCACCCCCATGTCCATCCAGAAATCGAGGGCTTTGAAGATTGCGTCGTGGACCTTGGGATTGTCGTAGTTGAGGTCGGGCTGATGGGAATAAAACCGGTGCCAGAAATAGGCGTTGGCCACTGGATCCCAGGTCCAGTTGCTGGATTCGAAATCCTGGAAGATGATCCGGGCGTCGGTGTATTTGTCGTGGGTGTCGCTCCAGACGTAGAAATTCCGCCAGACGCTGCCCTGTTTGGCCCGGCGGGCCCGCTGGAACCAGGGGTGCTGATCCGAAGTATGATTGATCACCAGCTCGGTGATGATCCGCATTCCCCGCTTGTGGGCTTCCCGCATGAATGCCTTGAAATCGGCCAGGGTCCCGTAGGCCGGGTGGATACTCTTGAAATCGGCGATGTCGTAGCCGTCGTCCCGCAAGGGGGAGGGATAAAACGGCAGCAGCCAGAGGGCGGTCACGCCCAGTTCCTGGAGATAGTCCAGCTTGGAGGTGAGACCCCGGAAGTCGCCGATGCCGTCGCCGTTGCTGTCGCAGAAGGTTTTGACGTGGAGCTGATAGATGACCGCATCCTTGTACCAGAGTGGATCATTCGTCACTGCATTGGGTGTGTTTTTCTGCATGGGCCCGCCTCTACATGAAGTAATCGAAATCGCTTTCGGTCCGCATCCGCCGGCGGAGCCGGAAGATCTGAACCGGGACGACCCTGGGGTCGAGTTCCACATAATTGTAATCGCTGTGCCACAGGTACCGGGCGTCGCTCACCAGATCGTGCATCTGAAAGGTGGGCTCCGCTTCAAATCCCATTTCCTCGAAGGGGAGTTTGACCCACGCGCTGTGGGTGTGATGGGGGTCGAGGTTGGCCGCCACGAGGATGGTGTTGGAGAAATCGTCGGTGTACTTGCTGAAACAAAGGATCTCCTCCCGCTCCACCGGGTGAAACATCAAATTTCGGGTCCCTTGCAGGGCCGGGTTTTCCCGCCGGATGCGGTTAATCCGTTTGATGAACGGGCGGAGGGTGTGGGGTTCGTTCAGATTCCACTGGGCGATCTCGTATTTTTCCGAATCGCGGTATTCCTCGCTCAGGGGCTCCCTGGGCTCGTTGGCGCAGAGTTCAAAAGCCGGTCCGTAGATGCCGTAATTGGAGGAAAGGGTCGCGGCCAGCATCAGCCGGAGAATGAACGCCGGCCTCGACCCGATCTGGAGAAATTCCGGGAGGATGTCCGGCGTGTTGGGCCACAGGTTGGGCCAGAAGAACTCCTTGACCCGGGTCTGGGTCAGCTCTTCGAAGTACTGTTCGATCTCCCATTTCAGATTGCGCCAGGTAAAATAGGTGTAGGACTGGGTGAACCCGCCCTTGGCCAGCCGGTACATGGTCTTGGGCCGGGTGAAGGCCTCCGCCAGAAAGACCGTATCGGGATGCTCCCGCTTGCACTCGGCGATGAGCCATTCCCAGAACCAAAGCGGCTTGGTGTGGGGGTTGTCTACCCGGAAGATCCGGATGCCCTGGTCGATCCAGTATTGAACCACGCTCAGGAGTTCTTGCCGGAGGCTTTCGGCGTGTTCCGACTCGAAATCGAAGGGGTAGATGTCCTGGTATTTTTTGGGCGGATTTTCCGCGTATTGAATCGAACCGTCGGGCCGCCGTCGGAACCACTCGGGATGCTCCGTCACGTAGGGGTGGTCCGGGCTGCACTGGAAGGCGATGTCCAGGGCGATGTCGATGTCGAGCTTTTTGGCTTCGGAGACGAGTTCGCGGAAGTCTTCCAGGGTTCCCAGTTCCGGATGAATCGCCTTGTGCCCCCCCTCCCCGGCGCCGATGGCCCAGGGGCTGCCGGGATCGTCGGGCGCCGGCGTGGTGGTGTTGTTCCGCCCTTTTCGATGGCTCCGGCCGATGGGATGGATGGGCGGCAGGTAGAGCACGTCGAAGCCCATGTCGGCGACGTAGGGAAGGCGTTCGATGCAGTCCCTGAAGGTCCCGTGTCGGCCGGGATCGCCGTCGGCGCAGGACCGGGGGAACATCTCGTACCAGGCGCTGAAGAGGGCCTTGACGGGTTCCGTCCGCAGGGGCAGGACCTTGCCGTATTCGGTCAGAGCGCTCAGATCCGGGGATGCCGCCATGAGGCGGAGGAGGTCCCTGCCCAGAGCTTTCCGGGTCCGCTCCGGCAACGGCGCCTCGGAGGTCAGAAAATCGGCCGTTTCTTTCAGGCGGTCGGCATCCTCGCCCCCGGCCCGGTCCGCTGCAGATTGAACCAGCCCGGCGCCTTCCATGAGTTCCACGGAGACATCCTGGCCCGCGGCGGCCTTTTTTTCCAACTGGTTCCGCCAGGTTTCGAACCGGTCGATCCAGGCGACGACGGTGAATTCATAATGTCCCAGTTCATCCGCCGTAAAAGACGCCCGCCACAGGTCGTTGACCAGGAACGACATGGGCTGGATTCGCCATTCCGGTTCGCCCGCCTTTCGGTGCAGCAGTCGGGCGGACAGCGCATCGTGGCCGTCCACGAAGATGTCGGCTTCCACCGCCACGGTTTCGCCGACGGCTCGTTTTGCGGGAAACCGCCCGCCGTCGACTTCCGGCTTTACGTTTTCGATGATGACGCGTTTCTGTATGGCTTTCATGATGGCCTGCTTTTATGGTTTGGGGTGATCGTTGCGGATCGCCCGGGGCGCCGGGCCGATAATCCATCATCTTAGGGAACATGCACGCAAATTTACAATACACCGTTTTTGGTATATGAGGAACAGGAAGACCTTATTTTTATCGCAAACGACCATGCTCGAGCGGAGGGCCGATGTATCAGTTCAACAAGCACTTCCACCCTGTCAATTTCGTTTTCGCCAATCGATGCGACGGGAAAACGCTGGCCGCGGCGGATGACGGGTTCGCCCTTCATATCGCCTCGACGTCCGACGATCTGTATCACATCGAGATGCGCAATGAAAGGCGCTGGCCCCGGGATGTGCGGTGCGAAACGCCCGTTTTGTCCCAGCAGCGGCCTTCGGAAGAAAGAACGGCCGTCGGCGGCCGCGCTGCGTTGACGGTCTCCAGCGACGCCGGCATGAAACTGACGTCGGACGGGGGCGACATCCTGCTGAGCGCCGAGCCGTCCCAGTGGTTCGGCGTGAGCGGCCCCGCCTGGCTGTTTCAGTTCCATCGGACCCCGGACATGCGCTTTTTCGGCCTTGGCGAAAAACACGCCCCCTATGAACGGTCCGGCCGGGCCTTCCGGTTCTGGAACGTCGATGTCTGGGCCGATCATCCCATGATCGACGTGACCCATGGCGATTATGATCCCGACTACATCTCCGTGCCGTATCTCATCATCCAGCAGGGGGAGACGTTCATCGGGCTGCTCATGGACAACCCCTGGCCGGGCATGATCGCCACCCATCAGGAAAAACAGGCCGCCCAGGGGCTGGGCATCGACCTCGATTACCCGCCGTCGATCATCATGGGAGCGGAAAACGGCATTCCGTCCCTTTACTGCATTTACGGCCCGACCCTTTCGGAACTGACCCGGAAATTCCAGCGGCTGATCGGAACCACGCCCCTGCCGCCGCTGTGGGCCCTGGGCTACCACCAGAGCCGCTGGGGGTACCGGAGCCGGGAGGATCTGGAAGCGCTGGCGGATCGGTTGGAAGAGCACGAATTCCCCGCCGACGGCCTTTGGCTGGATATCGACTACATGGACGGCTTCCGGGTCTTCACCTTCGACCCCGACAGCCTTCCCGACCCCGCCGGGACGGTCGCCGACCTGAAAGAAAGGGGGTTCCGGATCGTTCCCATCCTCGACCCCGGCGTCAAGCGTGATCCGGGCTACGATGTCTACGACACCGGCGCCTCCCGCCGGGTCTTCTGCCAAAACCCGGCCGGGACCGACTTCATGGGCATCGTCTGGCCGGGATGGACGGTCTTTCCCGATTTCACTTTGGCCGACACCCGGAAATGGTGGGCCGGATATGCCAAACGCTTTTTCGAGACCGGCTTCGACGGGGCCTGGATCGACATGAACGACCCTTCCACCGGCCCGGTGGACCCCATGGCCATGCGGTTTGAAAACGGCGAGACCGACCACGCGGCCTTCCACAACCAGTACGCACTCCTCATGGCCCGGGCCACCCGGAAAGGATTGGAAGACGCCCATCCCAACCAGCGGCCGTTTCTTCTTTCCCGGTCGGGCTGCACCGGTTCCCAGAAATACGCGGCCCACTGGACCGGCGACAATTTCTCCAACTACCACCATCTCCGCCGGTCCATCGGCAAATCCCTCAACCTGGCGATGTCCGGGTTCCCGTTCAACGGACCCGACGTGGGCGGCTTCGGTGGCCATTGCACCGAAAACCTTTTGATCGACTGGGCCAAGGCGGCCTGCCTTTTCCCGTTTTTCCGCAACCATACCATGCAAGGCAGCCGGGACCAGGAACCCTGGGCCTTCTCCCCCCGCGCCCTGGAGATCGTCCGGCGGTTCGTCCGCCTCCGGTATCGTCTGCTTCCCTATTTGTATAATCTGTTTATCCAGCAGGAAGAAACCGGAGACGCCATCCTTCGGCCCCTGTGCTACGATTTTCCCGGGGAGGCGGCGTCCCTGAGCGAGATCGACGATCAGTTCATGATCGGGCCCTGGATCATGCAGGCGCCGTTTTTAGACGAAGAGGGCGATGAACGGGAAGTGGCGCTGCCCAAAGGGCGCTGGTTCCGGGCCGACGCCGGCGAGTGGATCGACGGCGGTCGATGGATTACGGTCAGGCGTCGGGTCGAAACCACGCCGCTGTTTTTTCGGGAAGGGGCGCTCATCCCGTTCCAGCCGGGCGAAATAGCGGACAATCGCAAGGAGTTGAACCGAATCGGTTTGCTGTGCTGCATCCCGCCTGAATATCAAGGCGAATCGCGTTGCCGGTACAGCGCGGATGACGGGCTCAGTTTGGACTATCAGAAGGGCGGGCGGACGACCCTCGAACTGGCGGTCTGCTTGCAGAAGAGCGGTCTTCATGCGACGGCGAGGCGCGTCGCCGGGGGCTATGGGGCGGTTGAGATGACGATCTACACGCTGGAACGGTTTCCGTCCGTGGTGATGGAAGATGGGGATGAAAAACGGGTTCTGCATCCGGTGGAAGAACCGGTCCGCTTGGCGGGGGACCGGTTCACCTGGCATCAATTCCAGTCCTGTAGGGACGACACATAATAGCGTGGGGATTCATCCCCGCGCGGCTGGTCTTGTTCGCCCCTGAGATACCGCGCAACATCCACGATTACGCCCGCCACGACATAGACGCCCAGCATGACCTGGGCCTCTATCCTGCCGAGGAAAAACAATGGCGCGATGAAATTGACGATGATCAATATCCAGAACGGCCTTGATCAAAATCCCGGCCAAAAAAAACGATCCCGCCAAAAAAGGGCGATCACAAGGATCGCCCCTACGGCGCAACCCGGCGATTCCGGTAGGGGCGAACCTTGTGTTCGCCCCAAAATGGCCGAAACGATGATCAATGCCCGAAAAGGCGATGATCATCGTTTCGGCCAATGCGCAAGGCAAAACGGCTACAGCCGGCTTCAGCCGGGTTTGGCTTGTAGCCGGGGGATTCATT
>JAABTD010000337.1 GCA_011390065.1 Desulfobacteraceae bacterium | reverse complement strand
CGATCTAGGTCGTTGAGCCGATAGATGATGTTGCGAAGTTTCTTCTCTCCGAAGCCGGTCCGGTCTTTGATTTCGGCAAAACCTACGCCGTCTTCAAAATCCCTGACAACTTCCAGCACCGTATCGGAGGCGGTCATGCTGGATCGAACCCTGCCTCTGACGACGCCGCGCGCCTTCTGGCTGTCGATGGATTTGATGATCAGCTGTTCGATGTGATCGAGACGCCTGCTGAGACGATCGATATCTTTTTTCGTCGGAATATTGTAAGTCTGCATAAAGAACTTGACCATGGCATCGAAACTGATCGGTTTTTTATTTTTTCTGGACATATCGACCCCTCTCCTGCAAGAATTAACGCCGAAGGCTGAAAATATTTCTTCCTGTATTCCTAATCTAGTAAAGCGCTAAAAGTCAAGGACTAGGCATAAGAAAAAAGGAATCGTCCCATGACCTCCCCCCGCACACTCCTGAACGAATGGCAGCTTCCCCCCAAAAAAAGCCTGGGGCAGAATTTCCTGTCGGATCCGTCCACAGCCGGGATGATCGTGGACCGGGCAAAGATCGGCCACAAAGACGCCGTTCTGGAGATCGGCGCCGGTCTGGGAGCCCTTACGGCGCCCCTGGCCCGTCGGGCCGGCCGGGTGACGGCCGTCGAGACGGACAACCGCCTCATCGATCTGCTCAAGACCGAGCTTCGGCGACGCGATCTCCTGAACGTGGAACTCATTGAAGCGGACATCCTGAAGGTGGATATCGCCGGGATCGCCCGGTCGGCGGGTCGGCGTCTGGCAGTGATGGGAAACCTGCCCTACCATATCTCATCCCAGATCGTCGTCCGGCTCATCGCGGAACGGGAATCAGTGGATCGGGCGGTGGTGATGATTCAGCGGGAAATGGCCCAACGCCTGATGGCCGCCCCCGGCGGCAGGGATTACGGCCGGTTGACGGCAATGCTCCGATACTGCGCCGATATCCGGTCCGTGGCGGTCGTCCGTGCCCATCGCTTCTACCCTCGCCCGAAAGTGGACTCCGAGGTGGTGGAAATCGTTTTCCACCATCCGCCCGTCCATATCGCGGAAGACGAAGCGTTCCTCTTCAAGGTCATCAAGGCCGCCTTCGGCCAGCGGCGCAAAACCCTGAAAAACGCCCTGGCCGGCAGCGAGCTTCACCTGACGCCGGCCCAGGCGCAACAGGCGCTTAAAGCTGCGGGGATCGCGCCGGATCGCAGAGCGGAAACGCTTTCGGTGGAGGAGTTTGTCACGTTGTCTTCTTGTTTATAAATTCTCCGCCACGCTCACCGTCCGATCGCCCATCATGTTGACGTAGGAGCCCAGTTCATTATCGTACCAGCCGTAAACCACGGCCTGGGTGATGGGGATGCGGACCATTGTGGCCTTCAACTGGGAAATAATCGACTGGTCCATGCCGGGGACTTTTTCCAGGTCGATGCTGGCTTCGCCGGTTCGGGTGTGGGTTTCGTGGCCTTCGATGATGGCCGCGGCCCGGGGCAGGCCGATAATGTCGCAGGAGACATTCTGTTTTTCCGTGTAGTGGAGATAGCCGTTGGGATCGGTTTCGGCCGCCTGTCGATAAATCTCGTTGATCATCTCCCGGCGAATCGATTCGCCCGTCATTTCCTCCTGGAGATTGATCACCAGGATAATCAGCGATCCGGTGGTGTTGGGAATCCGAACCGATTCCGCAATGAACCCGATTTCTTCCATCTCCGGGATGACCAGACGCAGGGCGTTGGCGGCCCCGGTGCTGGTGAGAATGATGTTGTTCATGACGCTCCGATTTTTCCGGAGGTCCGTGGCCCCGGACTTGGGGAGCCGGTCGAGCACCTGCTGGGAACCAGTGGCGGCGTGCACCGTCGCCATGGAAGCCGAAAGGACCTTTTTGGCGCCGAAGGCGTTGAGCATCGGCTTGACCATATGGGCCAGACACGTCGTGGTGCAGGATGCGTTGGAGATGATCTTGTGGCGTCTCGGGTCATAGGCGCCGTCGTTGATGCCCATGACGGTGGTGACCGCATCCTCGGGCATGGCGGTCCCCTTGTCCTTGATTTTGAACGGCGCCGAAGCGATCACCTTCCGGGCGCCGGCGTCCAGGTGCCCCCGGATCGACCCTTGGTCATGCTCGGAGGAAAGGGTGGGATCGAGAAACTGACCGGTGGTGTCCACCACCAGCGCTACGCCGTTTTCCCGCCAGGCGATCTCTCTGGGATTCCGATGGGTGCGCAGAAACCGGACAAGAATCCCGTCCACCCGCATCGTCCCGGCCGCCTCATCCACCTCCTCAACAACCTGTTTTGCTCCGAAGCCGTGGAGATAGCCCCGAAGCGATCCATAGGTGGAATCCCGTTCAACATAGTGAGCGATGTCGGCCAGAGATCCCCCTGCTTCCCTGCCGATGTTGACCACCAGTTCCCGGAAATATTTGCGCCCGACATGATGCCAGAGGGCGAGTTTCCCGATTCTTCCGAATCCATTAATCCCCAGCTTCAGATCGTTTGCCTCCGTCGTCACCATCTGCTGCCTCCTCTCATCAGTCGCCGCCGCCGCGCTGAAAGCGTGGTTCCGGTGACACCTCAATGCCGTTTTTCGTTATTGCCAGGTCAAAGCGTCACGGTCCGCTGGGCGGCCACCTTTCCCTCGTAGACCGTGCCTTCCTGTCCGTCGATGCTGATGAAATCGCCGGATCGGACCGTGACGCCGTCGAATTTTCCGATCTTTTCTTTTTCCTTGCACACCAGATTGCTGCAGCCCACCACGCAGGTCTTCTCAAGGCGGT
Source organism: Desulfobacteraceae bacterium (assembly GCA_011390065.1). GTDB lineage: Bacteria > Desulfobacterota > Desulfobacteria > Desulfobacterales > JAABSP01 > JAABTD01. The sequence goes on along the minus strand of JAABTD010000337.1, from coordinate 1,508 downwards.
GCGCCACGACTGCCGCATGGGACGTAAGCCCCCCGCGAGCCGTCAGAATCCCGTCGGCGGCATTGAGTTCCCGGATGTCGTCGGGCACGGTGTCCGAGCGGAGCAGGATCAGGGGGGTTTCCGGCGCCTCCTCGCGCCATTCGTCGATGTCCTCCAGGGTGAAAACCACGCGTCCGCTCATCAAGCCGCCGCTGACGCCGATGCCGTGGCCTATCAGCCGTTCTTCGGATATGTCGACAGGCCGATAGGTGATTTTTTTCTTCCGCTCCCGGATGCCCATGTCCCGGGTCTGGAGAAGATAGATGTCTTCGGGCGATTTGCTCTCGAAGGTGAATTCCATCTCCTGGGGACTCCACCCTTTTTTGTAGATCAGATCTTCGGCCCACCCTTTGAGGGTCTTGTAGATGTCGGGAAAATGGGTCTCCAGGATCACGTCGGTGTCCCGCATTTCGATGTTCTGCTGGCTGATGGAGATGGGCTTGGTGGTAACAAGGCCCGACACCACGTCTTCTCCCTGGTTTTCGACCGTAAAGTCCCCCCATAGCCGGATGCTGTCGTCTCCCTGCCATCGGGGGTTGTGGGTGAAAAAGACCCCGGTGCCGGAATTTTCGGATTTGTTGCCGAAGACCATGACCTGAACTGTCACAGCTGTTCCCCAGTCATTGGAGATCCCCATGATGCGGCGATATGTTTTCGCTTTGGCGGTATCCCAGGAATTGAGCACCATTTTAATGGTCACCAGAAGCTGTTCAAAGGGGTCTTCCACCACCTCGATGGAGGCTTCCTCGATCATCCGCTTGTAGGCCAGGGCCACCGAGCGCATCATTTCCCCCGGAAAGCCCCGCTTCAACGGAATGTTCCACAACTCTTTGAAGGTCTTGATGACCGAATCGAAATCGTCCCGTTTCAGTCCATGGCCCATGCCCCAGCACTGTAAAAACCGGCGGTAGCAGTCCCAGGCGAACCATTGGTTGCCGGTTGCATTGGCCAACCCTTCGGCGATTTCTTCGTTCATGCCCACGTCCAGGAAGGTGTCCATCATCCCCGGCTGGGAAATGGAGGAACCGCTCCGGACGGAAAATAGAAGCGGATTCCCAGGATCGCCGAAAGACGCCCCCGAGTTGCTGCACTCTTCCACCTTGGAAATATGGCTGGATATCTGTTCACGGAAATTCTCCTGGGCCGGGCCATATTCTTCAATGACGGTCCTGCAACGGAACACCTCCGTGGTGATGATGAAGCCGGGCGGCACAGGAAACCCGAAAGTTCGCAGCTTCACCAGATTGAACCCCTTGTTGCCCAGATAGATGATGCCGGCGGCCTTGCTGGATGGCTTGACGATGGACATCATGGCCCTCTGGGGATCGTAATTGAGCAGCAGCCGGAGCCGGTCGGCCGGCAGCCTATAGGACTGCTGAAACAAAGTGTTGAGGATTCGGCCCAAAAACCGGTCCAGTTGCTGGAGCCCCAGGCAGGAGGCGATCTTTTCCCGGAAAAACGTCTCCGAG
>JAABTD010000336.1 GCA_011390065.1 Desulfobacteraceae bacterium | reverse complement strand
CCAAGACAAAGTCGGCCTGCTTTTCAATAAATCCTCGCAGGTGGATGCGTCCATTGCCCGCAAATTTGGCGGCACAGGGTTGGGGTTGGCTATTTCCAAGCAGCTGGCGGAAATGATGGGCGGCCAGGTGGGTGTGCACAGTACGCCGGATCAGGGGGCGGAGTTCTGGTTCACGGCCCGTTTTGTCGTTCAGGAAGCGACGGACGAAGCGCCGCCCAGGGCCGCCGTGAGTCTGACGGGGCTGCATGTTCTCGTGGTGGACTTTCAGATGCCGGGCATGGACGGCGCGGAACTGGGGAGCGTCTGGAAGAAAGACTGGTACGTCAACGTCCAGGCCGTCGACGAATCGGGACAGACGATTTTGAACCCGAATTCGGCTGTAAAGCTCGATGTGGCGCGATGCGCCATCGAGTTGTGAAACGCCTTTGAGGCGGAGACGCCGGAAGCGGCGATCGAACCTGTAAAGCCGCTTTATTGTGCGAACTGCACTTGCACCCTGCAAGATGCACCAGGATTCGCCTGGCGCGCCAACGAGGAAGTGAGGGGCGCGCCAAAGCGTATAAAAGCACGAAAGGAATCAAAAAAACAACCTCTTTAGTCGATAATTGTCTGAAAACTGTAAAAAGCGTGGCATCCTTTATAAGTCATGCTGTTCACGGCGTCGCGATTTCCGCATAAAACCATAATCAAGGCGCTTTTTGTTCTTATCCTTCTTATCCCAAACTTGACATCACGCGATAGAGCGGATATTTCTAATATCAACAGCCAAGTCCAATGCCAAACGCCTTTCGTTTCATTGTATGGACCGATCAACCGAGAAGGAAGGAGGCCGCAATAAAGAGAGTGATGTTTTTCACCTGTCCGAACGGAAACCGGTTCCGTACCGGACCGGCTGACAAATCTTTTACAATGGATCGGAGAAAATGAAAAAAAACGTATTTATTATCGGTTTGGACGATTTCAATCTGCAGATGCTGCAATCCCTCAAAAATGCCTATGAATGCAACTTTATCGGCCTGCTCGATATTCACGCCCTGATCGACAGCGGCCGTTACCGGCTGGCGGACATGCTGGCGGAAGCCGAGCAGGAGCTGCAAAACTTTGACGGCCCCATTGACGCCATTGTCGGGTACACGGATTTCCCGGTGAGCACCATGACGCCGATTCTGTGCGCGAAGTTCAATGCGCCCGGCCCGACTCTCGAAAGCGTCCTGAAATGTGAACACAAGTACTGGAGCCGGCTGGAGCAGCAGCAGATCATCCCCGGGCACCTCCCCCGGTTTGACACGTTCGACCCGTTCGACGACAGCGCCCTTGAAAAAATCTCTTTCGATTTTCCCTTCTGGATCAAGCCGGTCAAGTCCACCGGCTCCCAGCTGGGATTCCGGATCAACAACAAAAGGGCCTTTAAACGGGCTATCGGAATCCTGCGGGAGAAAATCGGGTTGTTCAAGCCCTTCGACTACCTGCTGGACATGGTGGTGTTGCCGGAGGAAGTGGCCCGCGTGAACTCCTCCTTTTGCGTGGCCGAACAGATCATATCCGGGCATCAGTGCACCCTGGAAGGCTACGTCCGAAACGGAGAGGTGCATACTTACGGCATTATCGATTCCATCCGGGAGCCCAACCGGACCACTTTTTCCCGGTATCAGTACCCATCGGCGCTCCCCGGACGCGTGCGAAAAAAAATGACGGAAATCAGCGAAAAGGTCATGACGCACATCGGTTTTGACCATTCCGCCTTCAACCTCGAGTTTTTCTGGGATGAAAAACGGGACAAAATCTGGTTTCTGGAGATCAACACCCGCATCCCCCAGTCGCATTCCGATCTTTTCATGAAGGTGGACGGCGCATCCAACCACCAGATCATGCTCGACGTGGCGCTCAACCGGGACCCCCAATTTCCGAAACGACAGGGAAAATTCCGGGTGGCCGGAAAATTTTTTCTCCGGGAATACCAGGACAAGCGGATCACCGGGATACCGACCAAAGAAGATATCCTGGAGATCAACGAAAAAGTCCCGGGCATGCTGATCGATATCCAGGGCAAAGTCGGGATGAGCCTCTCGGAGATTCCGGAGCAGGACAGCTACAGCTATGCCACCGCCTTTATCTACCTGGGCGCGGACAGCCAGAAGGAGCTTCTGGACAAATACCGGAAGGTTCGGGAGATGCTCCGGTTTTCCTATGAGGATCTTACCATACCGGCGCTTTTGCCGGAAAAAGCGCAGCAGACCTTGCCGGAAACCGACCCCCGGATCGCCATCCAGGTGCTGAGTTCTCCCATGGAGCTGCCAGTGGAAGAAGACGCGCCGTTGACGGGCGGGGTGCAGGATATGACCAGGCCGTGACGGGCGGGTCGTGGCGCCATGCTACACATGATCCCTGGGGATCTCGTATCGCCAGTTCCGGGAAAACACCCGCTGGTCTTTTTCCCAGGCATCGAGTTCGGCATGCAGAAGAAAATGGCGCTCGGTTGATGTCAGGAAATTCCCCTCGTCCTTGATCACTTCGAGGGTGGAGACATCGTCGCCGAGATCGCGGACCACCCGCCATTTGAGATGCGGCGGCGCCAGGCGGGTCATGGCCGGCGGCGCCGCGCCCTCGGGGTCGCCAAAGGGACGAAGCCTGTCGTCGCTTTCCCGCGGCTTGCGCGCGGGAAGTGCGCGGCGTTTTGAGTCCGGCCAGCAACCGGAAGACCGCGTTGGAATACCCGTCGGCCCATCCGCTGACCGCCATGACCGGGCACTGGATGGCGTCGAAATCCTCGCATACGGAGCCATGGCGCCAGTAGTCGTCCCGCCGCTGGTGGGAAAGCCACTCGGCCAGCCACAGGCCGCTTTTTTCAAGCCGCTCCATCCACATGTCCCGCCACGCCTCTCCAACCAGCAGCGGATCGGGCGGGCACGCGTTGTAGGCGAACATGGTCGAGGCCCAGGACAGGTTGTCGCCCAGCAGGCATCCGCCCATGTAGTGGACGTCGTCCGCGTACCGGTCGTCCGTCGAGCACACCGTAATGACGGCCTTCAGCTCCGGCGGTCGCAGGGCGGCGATCTGAAGCCCGTTGAAACCGCCCCAGGAGATGCCGATCATGCCGACCTTTCCGTTGCACCAGGGGCTGGGCGGCGATCCACCGGAGCACTTCCAGGCCGTCCTGCTGCTCCAAGGGGAGGTATTCGTCCCGGAGCACGCCCTCCGACTCCCCCGCGCCGCGCAGATCGACCCGGACGCAGGCGTAGCCGTGGCCGGCAAAATAACCGTGAGTAACGGCGTCGCCGACGGCTTCAAAATCGCGCTTTCGGTAGGGGATGTATTCCAGGATGGCCGGCGCCGGCTGACGATCGGCTGTTTTCGGAATCCAGATCCGGGCCGCCAGATGGGCGCCGTCGGACAGTGGAATCCACGTATGCGCCACTTCCCGAACAGGGCAGGGAAAAGTTGTAATGGTTTTCATGGGTGATCCATCCTGAAATGGGTTGAAAGGACTTGGTTAAACAGAAATTTGGGGGGTTAGCCATCTAGAGCCTTAGAGCCTTATTGTGTGAACCGCGGCGGAAGGTTGAAATGTCGGCGGCCGATCCTTCCGTATGGGTTATACCCGAAAATCCTTATGTTTAATTTTCGTGATCACCCTGTTCCCGTTCCTCATTTTCAGTTCAATTTCAGGCCGGGCGACGATGCCTTCCGCTATAAAATTCCCCCAGGTCGATTTAAATCCGGCCCGGGCAAGGTCTATCATCTCGGCAAGCGTTCCCCGGCCAATGACAGGGACAACATCCAGCCCGAGCTTGACGGCCACATCTTCCACATCCGGGCGTTGCAGCCACCATCCGCCAACCATGACGTCAAACAGCACAAAATCCTGGTCTTGCCGGTAATTCCCGCCCCCTTTCTGAATTTTCGCGCCGTAGCCTTCTCCGTAAAGACAGACTTCCGCGCTGTCGAACATCTCGCCGAAAACGCCGGTAAGCGGAATGAATTTTTCGTTTAAACGGTTTGCAAGGGCGGCGTGAATCTCCGCCCGGTCCGTTTTCCCGCCAAAAATGATTTGATCTCCGTCATAAATGACCCGGATATTGGCGCCATCGACTTTTTCCGTAAAGACCCATGTGTTGTCTTTGAGATATTCAAACTCCGGCAAGGAAAACCGGCCCTCTATGAGCGTTTTGTTGTTGTTTTCCGGGTCGCGCTTCAATACAGCCGCCCCCAGGGCGATGCCCTGGTCTGGTATGTAACGCCCTTTCAGGGCCGTCCCCTAAATCCGTTATAATCAGTAAAGGCGCTTAATGTTTCAACCCAAGTCACT